>CAYTJN010000068.1:0-20556 GCA_964438125.1 uncultured Occallatibacter sp. | reverse complement strand
CAGGATCTGATCGGCACGGCGAATGGTTGAGAGGCGATGGGCAATGACAAAGGTCGTGCGTCCCTGCATCAGTTGATTCAACCCAGCCTGAATCATCGCCTCTGATTCCGAATCCAGCGAACTGGTCGCCTCATCGAGAATGAGGATTCGCGGCTCCGCCAGCAGCGCCCGCGCAATGGAGAGGCGCTGCTTCTGCCCGCCCGAAAGCTTGACGCCCCGTTCGCCCACGATGGTTTCGTAGGCATCCGGAAAGCGCTCGGCAAACTCATCCACGCGGGCTGTGCGGCAGGCAAAAAGAAACTGCTCTTCGGTGGCATCGGGGCGCGAAAACAATATGTTCTCGCGAATCGTTCCATCGAAGAGAAACGACTCCTGCAGCACCACGCCCAATTGCGAACGATAAGTGTTCAGATTCACTTGCGCCAGGTCTACATCGTCAACCACCACGCGTCCCCTAGTGGGTGTGTGAAAGGCGCAGAGCAGGCTGATCACGGTAGACTTGCCCGAACCCGACGAACCGACCAAGGCGGTGACCGTTCCCGGAGCCGCCTCGAATGTGATGCCGTGCAGCACCGTCTTCTCCGGGTCATAGGCGAACTCAACATCGTCAAAGCGCACCATGCCCCGAATGGGCGGCATCGTGAGAGTGCGACCTGGGCTCTGATTCTCTTCGATCTCAGCCATGATCTCGCTGGTGCGGTCGAGGCCGGCAAAAGCCTCTGTCAGTTGTGTGCCGATGTTCACAATCTGAAAAACCGGAGCGATCATGAAGGCAAGAAACATGTTGTAGCTGAAGTAGTCGCCGACCGTCCATGTACCGCTCAGCACATTGTGGCCGCCGAGCCACATCACCAACGCCGACACCAGTCCTAAAACTGTCGTCGATGCGGCGGACATCGAACTGGTCATCGTCAGCGATTTCATCACGTTCGCCAACAGCCGCTCTACGCCGATCGAGAAGACCCCGGCCTCGCGCTCCTCTGCGTGATAGCCCTTGATGACCCGCACACCGCCCAGCGACTCAGTCAACCGGCCGGTGACCTCGGCGTTGATCTTGGCTCGCTCGCGAAAGATGGGTCGAATCACCCGAAAAGCGTACTGCAGGATAAAGACAAACAAGCCCATCACGGCAAAGACGGTCAAGGTAACCGCGACGCTGCGATGCAACAGATAAAGAAAAGCCAGCGCCGCAGTCAGCAGTCCACCTACAAACTCGACCAATCCGGTCCCTACCAGATTGCGCACGCCTTCCACATCGGTCATGATGCGAGCTACGAGCGTGCCGGTGCGGTTCTCGTCGTAGTACGCCACCGAAAGCAAACCGACGTGCCTCTGCACTTGCCGGCGCATTTCGGAGATCAGCCGTTGGCCGGCCTTGGAAAGCAGTTGCGTCAACGAGAAAGAAGTAATCGCCTGCACCAGCATCGCCGAGAAGACCAGTGCGATAAATCCCGGCAGCAAGTCGGGGCGCGGATGGGCCTGGTTGAGCACCTTGTCCAGCAGTGGTTTTGAGGTGTAAGGCAACACCAGTCCGGCCACACGGTTGATGACCATCAACCCCATGCCGACAAGGAGCAGCCCCAGGCGCGGAACGACCAGAGCCTTGATCTGCGGCCATAGCTTCTTCAGGTTCGGCTTCCTCTTGGGCAAGTCGCTCTGGCCCGCTCGCGCGCCTCGTCCATGCGGCGAGCGCTCGGCGCGCCTGCTCATGTCCATTCCGCCAGAACGCATTGTTCCCACGAGTTAAACCTTTCCCGAACGCCGCGCTGAAACGAAAGAGCTCACGCAGAGAAGTACATAGATGACAAGCAGCCAAGCCAGCGCGGTCTTCGCCACCAGCGCGGTCACGTCCACATCCTTGTGCGAGGCAAAGGTACGCACGATCTCCGCAATCGTTCCAAGAAAGCCCACCAGGCCGATCGTCACGTTGATGTGCATGAATAGCTTGCGCCGGCTTTCACTGGGACTGATTGCCAACAGGCCGCCGAGCCCAAGCGCAAGCCCGATCCAGGTGGGAATCAGCGCAGTGTAATGAACGCTTCCGGTGCCCAAAAAACCAACCAGGCCCAGAGCAACACAAAGAACCGCAAAGACCAACGTCACTTTCGCCATGCGAATCCTCCTTCTTTCATTGTTGCACTTGAGCTGCATCTAAAATCAATAGCTTCTCTCAGTTTCGCTCGCGCTTTTCAGCAGGCCGTTCGATGGTGCAAATGCCTACGCAGATTCAACTCAGATTTCAACTGCAGCCCACCTCCGGGCCCAGCAGGTCGGCCATCGTCTCCCGCCGCCGGATCAGCCGGGCTCTCGCACCCTCTACCAGAACCTCGGCCGGACGCAGCCGGCTGTTGTAGTTCGAACTCTGCGACATGCCATACGCTCCCGCATCGAGAATCGCCACCAGATCTCCCGGTTTCACGGGGCCCAGCGAGCGATCGTGAGCAAAAAAGTCGCCCGACTCGCAGATCGGTCCTACCACATCCACGATACGCGGCTTCCCTGCCCTCGGCCTTACCGGCACAATCTCGTGATGAGCCTGGTAGAGCGCCGGCCGAATCAGATCGTTCATCGCAGCGTCGGTAATTACGAAAGTCTTCTTTCCGCTACGCTTCACTTGAAGAACGCGCGCCACCAGAGCGCCCGCCTGCGCAACAATAAAGCGCCCCGGCTCGATCGTCAACCGGCCTTCGAAGCCTTCGAGCGCCTCCTCCAACGCAGCAACGTATTCGCGAACCTTGGCCGCGGCGTCGAAGCTGCCGGTGCGGTAATCGATGCCCAGGCCTCCACCGGCATCGACAGACTTCAAGCGAGTCCCTTCGCGCCCAAGTTGCCGCACCAGCTTGTTCACCCGCGCCATCGCCGCGCCAAAGGGCTGTGCCGAGCGAATCTGCGACCCAATATGAACACTCACCCCGTGAGCCTCAAGCCAGCGATTGCCGGCCACGCTCTTGTAGATCGCCGCCGCGTGTTTGATATCGACACCAAATTTATGCTCGCGCAAACCGGTCGAGATGTACGGGTGCGTCTCGGCAAAGACGTCGGGATTCACGCGCAGTGCAAAGCGTGCCCTCTTCTTCAGTTTGGCAGCGCGCGCAGCCAGCAATTCCAGCTCCGCTTCGCTCTCGACATTGAATTCGAGAATGCCGGCCGTGAGCGCAAGGTCGATCTCGGCGGCTGTCTTGCCCGCGCCAGAAAATACGACCCGTCCCACGGCCTCAGGCGCGGCAGTCAACACCCGCTCCAACTCCCCTCCGGAGACAATGTCGAAGCCCGCCCCCCGATCCGCAAGCAGCTTGAGAATCGCCAGCGCGGAGTTGGCTTTCATCGCATAACAGACCAGATGATCGCGACCAACAAGCGCCTGTTGAAACAGCCCCAGTCGCTCGACAATCTGGTCGGCGGAGTACACATAAAGCGGCGTTCCATAGCGCTTGGCGAGCAATTCGAGCGAGACTTTCCCACAACTGAGGGCGCTACCTGCCTGCGGATGATGAAAGGGACGAGGCGACGAAGAGAAAGAGGGCGTCAAAAGAGGGCTTCCCAATGGAGATATCCTCTCTTGAGCCTACAGCATCGGGGGCGATTGAGAGGTATGGCGGCCGGCTAGCTTTTTATCCGATTGCGGTGGGCCGACACTGCATTCGCGCAATCACGATTGGTTGGTAAAAGCTAGTCTCTTCGGGCATCGCACCGCGCCTCATCCTTCAAGCTGCCGCATCCATTCGGCCAGCAGCGCTGCCACCCTCTCCGGCTGTTCATACGCAGCAAAGTGGCCCGCATCCGGCAACAGGTGAAACTCGCATCCTCCCGGCGCGGCCTGTAAGGCTTCCATCTCGGCCGGCGTAACTCCTGAATCGTCGCCGCCGGCAATGGCCACCACCGGCGCGGTGATGGTTGCGACCGTCGGCACCGAGTCAGGCCGCGAGGCAAGTCCGGCCTGCACCGCCACCAAAGCCTCCGCGCCCAATGTCATCTGCGCGCACAATTCGCTCAGAATCTCAGGACGGTGCTCAAGGGCGGTGGCTCCGATCAAACTTTTGATCTGAGCCTGAGTCATGCTTTGCAAAGCCGACTGACTGTCGGCGCTTCGCGCTTTTTCGATGCTTGCAATGCGCCGCGCCACGTTGGCCTCTGCATCCGGCTGCGGCTTGGAACAGACGAAGGCCAGCCCGCGCATCCGCTCTGGAGCCCGTCGCCATAGCTCCAGCAGCACGTAACCGCCGATCGAGCATCCGGCAAAGACTGCCGTGGGCACTTTCAAATCATCCAGCAGCGCGAGAACATCAGAAGCTAACTGTGCCATCGTAAGAACAGCAGCATCTGGGACGGTAGCGAAACCGCCCGCAGGCAGCCTTCCCAACTCGGATTTACCATGCCCGCGCAGATCTGGAATGATGGCGCGCACTCCCGCCATGTCCTCGATGAGCGGCCGCCAGAACTCCCCACTTAGCGGCGTCGGATGAAGAAAGATCACCGGCAAACCCGCGCCGCTCTCGTGATAAGCGAGCCTCACTCCGTCCGATTTGTAACTACCATCCATGTGATGAGGATACTTTACGGCATCCGAACCGGCTCCTCCGGAATGCCGATCCATCCGGCCAGATAGGCCACGAAAACCAGGCCGCCGGAGAAGAAGAACCCTACAACCGTTAGCACACGCACCAGAGCAACATCCCAGCCATAAGCCTGCGCCACACCAATGCAGACCCCTGCAATCTGCCGGCCCGCAATCGGGCGCACCAAGGGCCTCCCGGTGATGTTTGGCGCTGGGGGAACGACCGCACCGCAGTTCGAACAGAATTGAGCAGTTGGCGGCAAACCCGTCCCACAGTTTTGACAAAAGACGGCCATTGTCGTTCCCTCCCTCAAGAAACCCACATTCAATTAAAGATACGGGGTGCAGGCCGCGCCGGTTCCATCCTCGGGACCCATGCCGGACCCTCACACGCCCTTATACGGGTTGCGAAGACGCTTTCGTGCAGTGTCGGCGCGTGAAGTATTCGGCCCGGCATCAACAGCCATTTGATAGTCTTTCACCGCCAGTTGGCGCTCGCCATTCATATCACGGCACTCGCCCGCTGCGAGCAGTGACCTGATCTTGAGCTCCGGGCTGACGCTTTGAGTCCACGAAGCCTGTTCATAGGCCTGCGCCGCCTCGCCGAAGTGGCGCTGGCCCCGCAGAGCGTCGCCCAGTCCGAAGTAAGCCAGTTCCAGTCGCGCCTCGGCAAAGTAGCCGGGCCTGGCGCTGTTGGCGATAATCTCCCGATACGACGTCACAGCGCCCATCCCCTCGCCTGCGTCCTTGCGCAGGTTGGCCTCTTCCAGGCAGAAGAGATAATCGTGGGGGTATTGATTTCTCAACCCGCGCACCACCCCGATCGCTTCCTTGTACCGCGCCTCGCGACGCAGGAAGAGAGCAATTGTCGTGCGCGCCTCGACGCTGGTAATCACGCCCCGATTGCCGTCGTCGGTCAGCATCTCCAGGCCGCGCGTCTTTGAACCGGTAATCCCGGCAAAGCCGATCAGCATCTTGAACGGCCAGGGCAGCGCGCCCACAACGTACTCATAGACCCCCACCACCAACTTGGCGTCCACATAATCCGGGTCCAACTGCAACACGCGCGCTTCATCGTCTTTGGCCTTGGAGGCCAGCCTGAAGCCGGCTCCATATCCCCTCTCGACCATGGCCAGGTAGGTGCACTTCAGGCTTCGTACCCAGCCGCGGGCAAACAGGGCGTCGACGTCGTTGGGATTGTGGCCGATCCGCCGGTCGGCCTCGCTGATCGCCTCATCGGCCAGTCCCAGGATGCGGTCCCGTGTCTTGGGATCTTCCTCGGTCGCGTGACGGCCCGTCAGAAACCCGTCATTCGCGTAGAAGGTGGTATCGAGCAAGTCTTGCCGATAGAGTTCCTGGAAAAGCACCGCATCAAGCAGCATCGCCGTCGCCTGCGGGTCGCCCGGGTGCGCCGCATGAAAGCGTTCAAAGCGCGCGACGGCCCCCGGATAGTCCAGGTTGTAGAAGTGTTCATAGGCTTCGCGAACAAGCGGGTCGCGGTTTAGCGCATTCGTATGCACTTCAGAAGCCCAGCCCAGGCTCGCCACCGTCAACAACAAAACACCGCATCCAAAGCCGCGCATCCACCTAGAGACGTTCTTCAAACTCAACTCCCCTCACCACCCCCAGAATACGCCGGATCTTCGCCAATTTGCGCTTCGGTTCAGACGACGAGCTTCAAAAACAAGACGCTCGGGGAATTGAACAAGGAAAGCCAACAATCCACTAGAATAGACACATGCCCATCCCCGACCGCATGAATCCGAGCTTCGGCCCCGCGCATCCGCCTGTGGTCGACCTTGTCGAAGAGGCCCGCAAGCGCCTCATCGTGGCCCTCGATGTGCCCGATGCGGCCTCGGCTGCCGACTTGGTCTGTCAGTTGGAGAACACCTGCCATTGGTTCAAGGTCGGATTGGAGCTCTTCGTTGCCGCAGGGCCGGCCGTGCTCGAGCCCCTCGTGGCGCGCGGTCACTCCGTCTTCCTTGATCTGAAGTTCCACGACATTCCCAACACCGTGGCTGGGGCCGTGCGCTCTGCGGCGACGCTGGGCGTGCGAATGATCAATGTCCACGCCGCCGGGGGCCCGGCAATGTTGGCCGCAGCAAAGGCCGCGCTGGACGGGATCGACAACCCCCCGGAGCTGTTGGCAGTAACCATGCTCACCAGCATGGATCAGAGTCAGGCCAAGGCCATCGGTCTCGACCGCTCGCCCGCCAAACAGGTTGAACTGCTGGCTCGCTTAGGCCTGAATGCGGGAATTCGCGGCTTTGTCTGTTCACCGCAAGAGGTTGCCGCCCTGCGCGCGCTCACCGGTCCCGACGGGGTGCTCGTCACTCCAGGTATTCGCCCGGCAGGAACGGCAATCGGTGATCAAAAGCGCATTGCAACTCCCGCCGGAGCACTACGCCAAGGCGCAAGTTTTCTTGTTGTGGGCCGTCCTATCACTCAGGCCCCAGACCCCGCCGAAGCAGCCGAAGCGATCCTAAAAGAAATGGCCGAGGCCCTCGAACTCTGATCCGATAGCTATGCCGCGGCGTTGAATGGGTGCCGCGTAGTTGAATGGGTGCCCCACCCTCGCCGCGTCTTTGTTGTTGCGGCTAGGGTGGGGGTGGGATACATGGCTTCAACATTCAAGCACAACTGAAAATGCCCTATGCCGGCTCTTTGCTTTCGCTGCCCCGCCCCCCGAAGCAGCCGCAACGGTGGCGCATTCCCTGGCGAATCTTTTCGCGCTCCTCCGGCGTCATCCGCTCCCACTTCTCAGCCATCCTCCAGCGAAATCCAGGGTGATGGGAGCGATGGCCTCCAAAGCTTCCAAACAGGATGCGGCTGAGAACCAGCAGCCCAAGACCTTGCCAAAAGTTGATCGTCCGCAATCCAAAAAGCGAGGGCAGCAACCAGTTCCACAGATGCATGACCGCTTCGCCAAAAAGGAATACGAGCAGCACGATCGCCGGTGGCACAACGAATGCAATCCATCTCTTTTTCATCTTCCGTCCCTCATTTCGTCTTGAACTCATCGTGAATCCCCTGTAAGCGCTCTCGCAGGGCCAGCACCGCATACCGCTTGCGCGAAAGCAGCGTGTTCACATTCACGCCGCTCTCCGCCGACAACTCCTTGAAGCTGCGCCCCTCCACTTCGTGAGCGATAAAAACCTCACGCTGTTCGTCGGGCAGTTCTTCAAGCGCAAACTCGAGTTCTTCGAGCAACACGCCCCTGAGATAGAGCGCCTCGGGTCCGGCATCGGGCGATGGCAGCATGTCTTCAATGTTTAGAAACTCGCCGTCTTCGTCCATCACCGCTGCGTCGCTGAAGTTCTCCGGCTTCTTTTTGCGGAAGAGGTCCGTGATCCGATTGCGCGCAACCTGAAAAAGCCATCCCGTCACATAATCGATCGGCGTCAACAGTCGATTAGCCGCGACAAGTTCGTAAAAGACCTCTTGAACGAGATCCTCGACGTCGGCCTCGATCGGCACCCGCCTGCGAATGAAATTCCGCAACCGCGAGCCTTCTTTCGCGATGACCGCGGAGATCTTACGGTCTTGCTCGGTCGTCGCTGCGAAGCTCATCGTCTCTTCCATCCATTGCTGAAGACGAACGGAGATAGCCAATATTGTAGACTGTGTTTAAACGTGGTTTTTTGCGCCAGGGGCAGGACATTTGCTCAGCGCACCCAACGAAAAAAGCCCGGCGAAAGCCGGGCCTTTTTGCGTGCCAAAACTTCAACCAATCCTTAAAGCTTCTCGTAGAAATCACAGACAGAACACGAGATGTAGACGCCGCCCGGAACGCCGCGTTCGCGGTCCTTTACGCGCTTGACGATGCGCGTCGGCTTGCTGCACTTGGGACAGTCGGTCGACTTCGTCGTGTCCATTACCTTCTTGCGGTCACCTGTTTTTGCGATCTTCGCCATCGGTGGGGTGTTTCTCCTTCTTCGGGTGTCTCTGCACACACACGCGATTCTTATGCGCGCGGCTTCAACGTCGCGGTCTTCTGCTGACTTTCACATTGCCTGAAAGAAGCCGGACTCGCTCTGATTAGTTTACATCACGCTCTCCGCATAACCTCAAGGCGTCTGACCGGCCCCGGAAGACGAGGTCTGCGGTTTAGACGGTGACGGTTGAGAGCTATCGGGTTGCGACGGTTGAGCCGTGCCCGAGGGCTGTGCCTGTTGGGCGTCCGGTTCGCCATCGGGATTCGCGCCAGGCTGAGCGTCGGGCTTCTGTTTGGGGAATTGGACTGGCCTCATCACACCAGTCCTGTCGTCATTGGGCAACTTCTCGCCGGGGTTGCGCAAGCTCGGCGGAGCGGCAGGAGCCTGTGTATCGGGGTTGCGCTCTGCTGCGTCACCCAGCTCAACACTCTTCGTGCGGGACACCTCCGCCTGGAGCGGAGTGCCGTCGGTACGCATCAGCCCTTCTACTTCGTTCTTGGTAAACACCACCGGCGTCTCGCCCATCTTCGCTACTTCCAGGCGAATCACGGTGCTGCCGTTGATGCGGACAAAGTCCACCTCCTCGGGTGGCTTTCCATAAATCCACTCTTCAAAAGGGCCTTGTCCATCCGTCTCGCGCGACTTGTGCTCCGGCGCCCCTTTGGCAAACAAGACCATGTCCGTGCTCATCCCCACCAGAACCTGATGATTCAGAATGGCGTCTTTGAGCTTGGCTGGAAGTGTGTCGGTGAAGGCCTGAACCGGAGTCTTCACGTCAAATGAGATCAATGGCGCCAGCAGAGCCTTCACCTCCGCCCCGGTCAACTCCGGAACATGGTCTTTGAAGGCCAAAGTTAGTCGTGAACCCATTGGCTCTTTATCGTCACCCTGCGCGACCGGTCCAGTCGGAGTTCCTACTCCGATCTGCACGTGACGCAGAAAGCGATGCTTCGCGTCTGGCCCGCCGTTCAGTTCAAAGATGATCTTTGAGTGGTCGAGCTTGACGTCGCTGATCACCACCCGATCGCCGGGCTTGGCGCAAATCCCGTCGCTGACGACCATGTTCAGGTACTCTTCTCCGGCCGGGTTCAGCTTGCCATTGGCCGTCAGCGTCAGACCACGATGGCCACGCGGAAAAGGACGCATGGCAAAGCCCTGCTCCGCCTCCATCGTCCGGATCAACTCCAGGCGCGTCTTAGGGTCAAGCTCGGAGTTTTTCAGCGGAACGTTCGTAGGCGTGATCTGTTGATAACGCCGGTCCACAGCCGCATTGGGGCTCGTGCTGCCGTTGGTCACCGTGCCGGTATGCGTGTCGATGGTAATGACCTGGGCCGCAACCGCCGTCGCAACCATCAGCAACCCAAACGCGCACCGACCCGTCTGGCGCCCAAGCTGGCTCCCGAGGCGCGAAACGGGAAACGTGTTTGATACTGACCGAGTTCCCTGGGGTAGAGACGGCCGGATCATGGGGACCTCCCATGCAAGCGAACAGCATTTAAGCAAAAGATACCCCTCTTCGGAAGGAAAAGGCAAATCCACGTCTACAGCTCTTTGGATGCAGTTCTCAGACTAGAGCGACAATCCAAGCACAGCGTCGATTCTGGCTCGTACGGCGCCTTTCAAGACCTATCCCGTAAACCGATCCAAAACTCTCATTGAGCGAGTTCACGTGAAGCTGGTAGCCTCATGATTGCATTTATGGAACCCGCGGACGGTTGTCCTCCGAAAGCTCCGAGAGGGACATTTTCCCAGATGAAAAAACGAGTCGGTTTACTTTTGCCTTTACTGTTTGCGCTGGAGATACTTGTGGGCACCGTCCCGATCCCGGCTCAGACCGCCGCTTCGGGCCGAGTCTTCTGGAAGGAAAGCAGCGGCCCTTACAACATCGAGTGGTCAGCCGCGGATCTGAAGGCCACCCGCAGCGACACCGGAGCTGCGATCTTCGACGCCGCAGCCGAAACAAAAAAACAATGGAAGAGCATGAAGAACGATGATCCAAACGCTTCCCTCGACTTCGAAAGGCGCTATCGGCTTCTCTCGCTCGTTGGACCTTATCTCAGCTTTGAGCAATACGATGGATGCGACTGTGGCGGCGCCCATCCCGAGGAGTACACCCGGTTTCGAACGGTCGATCTGAGTCGAGGCGGGGCAGATGCGAAGCTGAATGAGATTTTTCCGGATTCTCAGCTTTTGAGAGCCTTGTTGGACGACAGAATCGTGAAAGGCGCGCTCGGCAAAATCAGTCTTGCAACAGCCAAGGCAGAGCCGAAGTCGGTTGCGCAGCTACTGCAGGCCCTCGACCCTAAACAAGTCAAGCTCCAGGATTGTTCTTACCATTTCAATAAGGATACGTTCCTGTCGAGCTTTGCGTTTTACGATTTCAAAGGGGCGAATGCTTCGGTGCGGATCAGCCTCTCACACGCCGTGGAGATCTGCCGCGGCCAGATGATTCAACTCGGATTGAACCTTTCAGCGTCGGAATCCCTGCGGACTGCTCTTGTCGGCGCCAAACAAAACCACTCCGGGTTGCTGATGATTGATGCGCCACATGGGAGCGATACTGAAGTAACTTCGTTCAGTTTTACGCACGACGGGGAGGCAGGACCCGAAGGCTCTGCCGACAAATCGAAAGCGGCAAGATAAATATCGATCCAGAGTGCCAGATTCAGAGTGCCAATAGATCTGAGGGCCCGTCAACCGAGTTCGTTGCTCCGTGCCACTCGCCTTTCTTCTGACGAATGGGCGGGACGTCAGAAACCATTCGACGGCCTTACCGGATGAACGATCTCATCGTTGCTCGTCGACAGAGTTGATATGTTCCTGATTGGCCGGTGGAGAGGCCAAAGGCAAAATCTGCACCAGCGGCGGAGCCGTAACCTCGACCGCTCCCATCGCAGTCTCGTGCTGGCGGCGCGCAGCCGCGTCCAGATCCACGGCAATGCCACCCGCCACGATCTCGGGCGCGTTATAGCGAAAGTCCAACTCGCGCGTCAGTCGATAAACCACAGGCAGCGCCACCAAAAGGACCAGGAAGGTCACCCAACTGCCGTCAAGGCCATACCCGCCGCCCGTCAGCCAGAACGATCCCATAGGATTGCCCTGCACCACGGGCGAGTGGTTGCTATCGCCGCTGATGGCAAGCCCGAAGAGCAGCGCACGGCTGGCCTTCCAGCCAAAGTTGATCCCCCAGCTAACCCACAACGCCTGTGTTCGCAGATAAGCCGTCGTGAGCACGAAACTCAGCACCAGGGAGACGGCAATGCTTGAGCGGCTCGCCCCCGGCAGCATCGATTGCATGATCGCATAGAAGGCGGCAAAGGCCAGCGCTGCTCCAAGCGGACCCACAGCCTGCATGAAGCGCTGGAACCCGTAGCCGCGATAGGTGACCTCCTCTGCCAGCGCGAGCAACGCGAAGAATGCGGCATCGGCAAGCAGCCATCCCCAGGCCGAAGGTTGAAGGATCAACACAATGGCGACACCGCCACCCACGACCATCGGTAGCACACAGGCCACGGCCAACGCCCAGCCTACCGCCAACCCCAACCCGGCTTCGCGTAACCAGCCAGCGCGCCTTGGCAGCCCTTGCGCGCTCAGCGGGCGCTGCTGCCGGTCCAGCGTGAAACCCATGCTCGCATAGCCCATCAGCAACAGCAAGACAAGCATGGCCTGCTCGGCAAGTGGCTGCCACTGCACGCTTGCCATCGCCAGCGCCTCGTGCCGCGCCAGCGTTCGCGCCAGGAAGAACCAAAGCACGGCCAGGATGAATCGCAAGTAAGAGCGGAAGCGGCCGCCGGAAGGCGGGGATGGACTCATGGTCAACTATCCTTCCGTGTAAAACTGCGCAATGTTGCGAAACTTGGCTTGACGAGCTGCCACCAACTGATCGACCGGCAAAGTCTTCAGTTCACCCAGATGCTTTTTGAGCGCGACGCCCAAAAGCCCCGTGCCCGCCTCGCGGTCGGTGTGAATGCCCTCCGCCGGCTCTTGAACGATCTCGTCAACGCAGCCGAGCGCGGCAACTTCAGGCGCGGAGATGCGCATCGCTTCAGCGGCAAGTTGTTTGTGAGCCGCGTCGCGCCACATGATCGCCGCGCACGATTCGGGAGTGATGACAAAGTAAAGCGCATTTTCCAAAATCAGAACGCGATCGCTAACCGCCAGAGCCAGCGCGCCGCCTGATCCGCCCTCGCCGCTGATCACAGAGATGGTGGGCACTCGCAGCCTCGACATCTCCAGCAGGTTGCGTGCGATGGCCTCGGCCTGTCCCCGCTCTTCCGCTCCCAGGCCCGGATAAGCGCCAGGCAGATCGATAAAACTGATCACCGGCCGGCCAAACTTCTCCGCCAGCTTCATCGCCCGCAGCGCCTTGCGGTAGCCCTCGGGGTGAGGCATTCCGAAGTTGCGCCGCACGCGATCCTTGGTCGTTCCGCCCTTGCGGTTGCCGATCACCAGCACCTCTTCGCCCGCCAGCCGCGCCATTCCGCAGGCCACAGCCTCGTCGTCGCCGTAGGCGCGATCCCCGTGAATTTCGCTGAAATCGGTGAAGATCCGCTCGATCAAGTCCATGGGGTAGGGCCGCTCGGGATGTCGTGCCCGCTCAATCCTGATCCACGCCGGAGAGGCCGCCTTCGCCTCGATAGAGATCCCTTGTTCCTGTTCGCTCATCAATTCCTTGTTGGGTCCAGATTGGGTGGGGTCAAGACGGCGTAACCGCCTAACTCGATTTTACGAGGCGCAGGACCCTTGGGACAAATTCATTGCAGAGATTACCCAACAGCCTTCCCGGTTGCAGGTCACCTGTTATTCTAGCGGCCTCTCTGAACTACGGCTGTGGATTCACCTCACGCACGGTCGAGGTCGAGTATCCTTCACAGATGTCGATATTGAATACCCTGCCTTCAGGAGTTCGAACGACCACTCCAGTCACTGACCCGCTGCTGGCCACCGTGTACTTGTAGGTATACACTCGACCATCGGCTAAGGTCTGTTTCACAATTTTTCCATTCTCGTATTCGTTACGCAGCAGCACCTCCGGCTCGCTCTTTCCATCCGGCGCGACGCTGAAGGTCAGCAGATGCTGCGTGTTGTCGTATTCATAGTGGTAAACTCCGCCGGATGGATAAGTCACTGTAGTGAGCTGATTGCGATCGTTGTAACCGTAGCGCACAGTGCGACCGCGACTGTCATCGATTTCGGCGATGTGGTCGCTCGGCCCATAATTGAATCGCAGCCAACTTCCATTCGGCGAGGTCAACTGAGTTAGTCTGCGGCTACTATCTCGTGCAAATTTAACTTCCTGTCCCTGCGCATTGCGGACACCAATTAGACAAGCCGCGAAATTGGGTTCACTTGGAAGATAGGTCCTGGTCTCGCCATCGAATCTCTTCACTTCAAAGTGCCCGAATGGGCTGTTATACCAGTGCATTTCGTAATACTTCCCGGAGTAGCCTGTATCGACATATTTAGCGAGTGATTGAATCGGCATCCAAAGGGGTACACGCACCATTTCGTCCCTGGCACCGTCCGCGTGAATCACCGAGATTCGGCTATCGTCCTTCCCCCACAGATACTCGTTATAATTGTGACTTCCGCTCATCCCAAAAGCCCGCGGGTACTCCAAGCCGTCGCGAGTGACTCGCTCAAACTGAATGGGAAGCGTGTTGGGAATATTGAAATCGGTGTGCCTGTCAACAAGCAAGCCTGAAGCTAGGTAAACCTCGAAGATTTCCTGCGACTCGTCATTTTCAGGAAGATTCACGTTCATGTCGCAGCATTCCTGAATCGAAGCTCCTGCCAACGGTTGAATGCCACTCTTTCCAGAATAGGTAAGAACGACGCCCGGCCCGTCCACGTACTCCCCCGCGGAAGTGCGCGCTGGATCCAGATCGGACTCATAGAGATCGTCCGCCGGAATGCTGGGATCGAGATAATCCTGTAGCAGACTGGTTGAGTCGTTGTTGCGTGGCAGACGCCAATAGAGAAGAGCAATATCCCTCAAAAGGATCCGTCTTACGCGCGCCTCAAACATCATTTTTGCGGTATCGGCACTCCCTTGATTCCGCGACCGGCTGTACCACTTCATTGCATCGTAGGCCGAAATTACGGCGTATCGAGATTCATAACGCTGGGTAAATGAATGGCCCCAGCTGTTCGACACGGAATACATATTCAGGTCGGTAACGCCAAAGAGGAAGGCGCTCGGGTCCGCTGCCAGATCGGGATGCTCCCGCTTCATTTCGAGATAAAACTGTTCAGCGGCAACTTGCTTGCGTTCAGAGTCCCAGGCAGACGGGTTCAAAGTCATAGCAGGCAACACCTGCACATCCAGCGCATACTTAGAACGCAACCACTCTGCGAAGTCATCGAGCGAGTAGGGAGCCTTGTGATCGCCCATCTGGACAAGATAGATCCGGCCACTGCCTTTCAGCTCATCCATGCGTGCGACAGGGCCTTGGTGGCGGGCCGAGACAACTTGCTCCACGGGCCTGCTGTTGGTTGGATGCGCAGCATTCCAAGCCTGGCGATCTTTGACCTTCTGCATCACAAGATGGCCCACATACATGGCCAGGGCTAGACTGCCCGCGAGATAAGCCGCACCAACGATAAGCCAGACTCTTAGCGCCTTCGATCTCCGCGGCGGAGCTCCGCTTTGAGATAAAAGCCTGCTCGAGACTTCGCAGCCACGACACACCCCATCGATCATCGCTGAGCCGCAGCGCGGACAAAATGCGTTGGAATTCATGCGAACAATCTAACACGGCGGCCTCTGCTTACGTCCGATCATTCGTCGGCTTCATCCCAGACCCAGCACCCCCGTCTGGCGATTTCGACGGCTCTGAAGCTTGCTCTTCTTGAGAGACATCGGCTTCGGGGTTGGCGGCGAGCTCAGGATTCGGCGCCGTCGGTTCCCACCGATCGGTGAACGAATGCAGCGCTTTTGCAATCGTCCTGGCCTCGGAGACGAGTCTCGCGCTGAATTCAGGCTCAGCCTCGGAGGATTCGAAAAAATCACGGATCTCCTGTGAAGCAGGCGAAAAGCGTCCTTCAGGTTCATCAGCCGCTTTCTGAGTCAGCGTCTCGGTGACAGGGTCGAGCGCGGGTGCGATGTCCGTTTCGCGCAGATCCACCTCGTCAGTCTGGACCGGCTCGGACTGTGCTAGGTCGCGTTCGGCATCCGGTTCAGCCGGTTCGTCAGCAGTCCCCTGTGCATCTGAGCCTTTGGCCGTCGAGGAGTCGTTCTCAACCTTCGCCCTCTCCTCAGTCCTTGAATCGACAATCTGTTCGATCCCCGCGTCAAAAGGTCTCAGCACCTCGACGGGCTCAGGCTCCACTTCTGTCGCCGGCTCTATCTCAGGCGCAGCATCGCCGATAGATTCTGCTGCGGTCTCGGTAGCGAATTCGTTCGCGGATTCCATCTCCGGCCGGGTATGCTCCCACTCACCCGCAACCACCGTTGGCTCGCTTTCGGCTGAAGCCTCAGGCTCACAAGAATCCTCAGCAACCAGTTCGGCGGCAGAGAGACCATCGGCTTCGGCATCAGCTCCGGATGCGTGAGCAGCAGCGCCCACGGCCGGAGCCATCAGAATATCCACGCGATATCCGGCAGACTCAGCGGTCGCCAAAGCCTCTTCAATGCCCCTGCTCATGCTCTCGACCACAGAGCGATTGCGCCCCGCACGGCCCGGAGCCGTCTCGCTGGCCAAGCGCAGCAGCGATGGCATCAGCAGCCACCAGAGGAGCTCCTCATAAGACTCGCGAACCAAAAACTCGTGCCCCTCCGCCGAATGCACGCCAGTGAGCCAGCGTACATCCGGGTCAAGCCATAAACTGGCCCACAATGCTGGCGCGACAGCCTCCCGTTCGACAGGGAACGCCGCCAGTTCTGCCGCAATCGGTACCGCGTCGTCGAGACGATCTTCCTGTTTGCCGGTTCCGGCCCCCGTCAGCAGGCCGACTTTGACTCTGGCAGCCACTCGCCACGCTTCTTCACCTTCAAATCCAAGCGCGGTAAAAATTTTGGCAAAAGGCTCGCGCAGGCGCAGCCGGTCAAACAGATCGAGAGCGATCGGCTCCGGCTTCTCGGCGTCGAAGGATTCAGCCAGTAATTCCAGAACACACCAGGCAAGCACCGGACCCCACATCGCCGTAGCCGTCAACTGCGGACTAGGACAAGGCAGCATGCGGCGGGCGGCAGTGCTCCACGGAGCCGGGAACAGTGCTTCAATAGCCGGCATCCGCATCGCAGCACGCAGACGTGCGCGAAATGCCGCTCCGAGTAATCCCGGATTCGTCGGATCAGGTTTGGCTGTCTGTTTTCCGGCAAGCTTGTCGCCACCAACGAGCGCCAGATAAGCCTTCTGCGCCACGCGCATGAACTTCTCGCAGCGCGTCCATGCCTCATTGAAAAACTCCGCGCGCTCGGCTTCGATCCTGGTGTTCGTTCCAACTACCAGGGTCCGTGGATGCTCCGCCAGATCCGCAAATTCGCGAACCAAGCCGGAGTCCAGCAGAGCGAGCAGCGCGTCATGCACCGGCTGAAGTTCGAGGAAAACCAGGGCGTCGTCGAGGCTCGGCACACCCCGCCCATTGAGCTGATCCGAAAGCCGGTCCCAGGGCTTGTCCTCGGTTGAATAGAGCGCGCGCCAGTCAAGAAAAACATGGCACTGATACGCATGGAGACTGAGAGTCAGACCCCGCTGTTCGAGATCGTTGGCCCGTCGCAGATACTCAAGGCCCGTCAGCGAGTCGCGCCAGGCCAGCACCGCATTGGAACTGCCGCCCATCCCCAGCCCTTCACTCACCTTCTGCTGGCGCAACTGATTCGCGCCCTTATCGGCATAAGCCGCCGAGTAGTCGATCGTCCCGTGCGTATCTCCATAGCGATTGTTGAAGACCACCAGGGCGCGCTCGTTCCCGCTGCGATTCGAATAGGCGAAGACGTTTTCGTCCACTGTGCCTGAATCCGTGAAGAAGTCGTAGAGCAGGAAGCTTCCACTCTCGGCAAAGAGCCTCCGGCGCTTGAGCAGCGGCGCAATCTCGCGATCATGGCGCTCAACCAGCCACGGATCGGGGCTCTCGTCGTAGCGCGGGCGCTGATACTCCATGCCGTATTTTTCAGTGAATCCCTCAATCTGCCCGTGTCCGAACATTGGCAGTCCAGGTAGCGTAGCCATCATCGCCGCGACGCCAAAACACTTGTCGCCCTTGCCAAACTGGTCGATCGCCGTACGCTCGTCCGGGTTGCTCATGAAATTTACGTACCGTTTCATGATGTCCGGATCGAACTCCAGCGTCTTCTTGATCACCTCGCGATATTTGGCGTTCTCCTCGTCGCGCAGCATCACCATGAAGGCGCTGTTGTAGACGCGATGCATGCCCAGCGTACGAACGAAGTATCCCTCCATCAGCCAGAATGCCTCGGCCAGCAACAGCGTGCCGGGAACCTCTGCGGCCACGCGATCCACCACCTCGCGCCAGAACTCATTCGGCATAGCGCGGTCAAACTCCGCCTGGCTCATACCGTATTCGGCCCGTGATGGAATTGCCCCGCTCGCACCTTGGCCCGGAAACCAAAGCCGATGAAAGTGCCTCTTCGCCAACGTCATGGCGGCATCAAATCGGATCACCGGAAACAACCGCGCAACATGAAGAATGGTCTGAATCACCTGCTCCCGAACCGCTGGATTCAAGTAGTCGAGCTGCGCCGTGTCATTCCATGGAAAACTTGTGCCGTCGTTGCCGTGATAAATGTAGCGAGTCTCGCCACTTGATCGGTCGCGCCGCTGGAAGACCACGGCAGCATCCGACTGCTCAAAGTAGTGGTCCTCGATCTTGATCTCCACGCGCCCGTCATGAGAAAGATCCGGACCGTTATAGCTATAGGCGGGATAAGGCCGGTCCGGCCTCGAAATAAACCAATCAGGATGCTCGACCACCCACGGCGAATCGATGCCCATATGATTCGGCACCATGTCGCTGGCCAGCCGGATGCCGTGTCCATAAGCGCGGTCGCGCAGGTTCACATACGCAGCCTCGCCGCCGAGGTCATCCGCAATCGTGTAGTCGAAGAGCGAGTAAGCCGAAGCCACGGCGTCCGAATTGCCGCAGAGCTGCTTGATGGTTTTCGACGCGCGGCTCCGCTCCCAAACGCCGATCAGCCAAAGCGTGTTCAGCCCGCGCCGGGCCAGCGTCGCCAACTCCTCGTCGGGAATCTCATCCAGCCGCTTGATCCAGCGGCCATATTGCCGGCTCATCTGCGCCAGCCACACATAAGTGCTCTTGGCGATCAGCACCGCGGTAGGCATCCAGGCCTGGTCGGGCGAAAACTTCTCGTACTCATGGACCTGATCGCCAAACTCCGGTACATCCGCCGTGCTCACTACGCCCGGCCATTGCTGCTTCCCGCTCTCGCGCCGTCGCCGCGCCGTCTCATCGGGATGATTGAACTGCATCCAGATCGCCAGTTCTTCTTCGTGCAATATCTCGGCTGCAATGCCTAGCAGATGCTCCAGGCTGTCCCCGATCAAAGGCTTCCAAAGTTTCCGGATCAGCGCCAGCTGATCGGCCAGCGAACGAGGCGCGCCCAGAGCCGGAGCCCGCAGCAACTCCAGCAGGTTCATCGGCTTGGCATCAGGCATAGGGATCAGCGGCCGCGTGGCAAAGTATTCGGGAAGCTGTTGGGTCACCTGCCGGTATACGGTCTTTTCAGCCAGGCTTTTTTCCTCGAAGAGCTCTTCGAAAGGCTGAAAAGCCTCATTGCGATTGGCGGTCCACAGTAACATCAGCTCTTCGAATGCGACCGCATAATGCGAAGTCCCATCCGTCTGCCCTGCCAGCCATTCGAGCGGCTTCTGCTCGCCGCGCATCACCGAAATGCCGGGAAAGTACTCGACAAACGTGAGCAGCATTTTTTCCAGAGCCTCGGGCCCAACAATGCCCGAGAACCATTCGATCGCGCCCGTCATCACCTGGGGGTCGAACTGCTCGCGATAGCGTGCCATCAGCACATGGCTCGCTTCGTCGATCAGGCCCATGGCATAAAGCTGGCCGGCATGGACAGCCAACTCGGGGTGCTTTTCCACCTCCCGAACCGTGTTCATGCGGTGCGCAAACTCGCGGCAGGCGGACAAATTGGCGAATACAACGTTCCCCGAGTAGGAAAACAACGATTCAGCGAACTGGTACCGCTCACGCGCCTTCCGGGAAATATGGAATTCCATCATAAAAAGTCGAACTCCCAAACGGACCAGTTTTTGCTTTCGCCTGTGCGCCCCATCCCTGCTGGGGGCCCCACCATCGCCGCGTCTTTAGTATTTGCGGCTAGGGTGGGATTCAAGGCACAGACAAGGCCAAAAGATAAAGGTACATCATGGAAGCCAATGCCGCTCAGGGCTCCTATTTCACCCGCCCCGGAGGGAGTGCGGATAGTAGCCCCGGATGCGGAGTTGCGGAATCCAGGGATTGCAGCCAAACAAAACTCGCTCCCTGGATTTCAGCCGCGCCCGTCCTCAGTCCAGCGCCTTATGGAACCGCAAAATAGCCGTCGTCAGCAGCGCGACTCCCAGCCCCGCCATCGCCATCATCTGCGGCCACAAAATATCCATCCCCACGCCCTTCAAATACGTCCCGCGAACCACGATCAGAAAATACCTCAGCGGAATCGCATAGCTCAAAACCTGCATCCAGTGCGGCATCGTACTGATCGGAAATCCAAAGCCCGAAAAGGTAATCGCCGGCATAATGAAAAAGAACGAGGTCACCATCGCCTGCTGTTGTGTCGAAGAAACAGTTGAGATGAGCAGCCCCACACCCAGCATGCACAAGATAAAGAGGACCGCTCCCGTCGCCAGCACCCAGACCTGCCCGCGAAATGGCACCTGAAACCACAGCGAGCCGACCACGGCAATGAGCGTCACATCGAAGAGCCCAATCAGAAAGAACGGCAGCGTCTTGCCGAGAATGAACTCGGCCGGTCGAATCGGCGTGACCATGATTTGTTCAAGCGTGCCGATCTCGCGCTCGCGCACTACCGCAAATGCCGTCAGCGTAATCACCAGAACCAGCGTC
>CAYTJN010000067.1:13444-20576 GCA_964438125.1 uncultured Occallatibacter sp. | reverse complement strand
GGTGCAATCTTGTCTATTCCTTCTGGAGGTACCATTGTCCATCGGCTCCCTTCACGTAAGTAGCGCCTTTGTACACGCGCGTTTCAACTTTGCCTTGCTGAACGGGGGTTCTGGTTTGGGTCGCCCCCGGTTTTATCTCTGCCACTTCCGAGCGGCTCATTTCAATCTCCGCCGCCGCGGGCATGAGCGATGCGAAATTTGCGAGGCCTTCCACCACTAGCGACACCGTGGCTTGCGCCGTGGTGTAGTCGGTGGCATCGGCCGGAACGAAGGTTACAGAGAGGGTTGGTGTCCCTGCCGCAAGCACAGTGCCCACGGAGGGAGTGTAGACGAACGTTCCTGGGACCAATGCCGTGGCATTGAGTTGAGCGGCCCCAAGCGGCGTGCCGTAGGAGATGGGCGCCGGCGTGGGCCACGTGATGATCGGCGTCGCCTTGATGACAACGAGCGACACGGTGGCTTGCGCCGTCGCTTCGT
Organism: uncultured Occallatibacter sp.; assembly: GCA_964438125.1. Classification (GTDB taxonomy): domain Bacteria; phylum Acidobacteriota; class Terriglobia; order Terriglobales; family Acidobacteriaceae; genus Telmatobacter. The sequence continues at coordinate 20,099 of CAYTJN010000067.1, read as the reverse complement.
CCGCAGTGTTGGAAGGGGTGAAGGTGGTCGAGAGGGTGTGAGTTCCAGCAGCGAGGACTTCGCCGGCGGGGGGATTATAAGCAAAGCTTCCCTGCACCGATGCCGTGGCTTTCAGTTGAGCAGCGCCGAGGGCTGTGCCGTAAGAGATGGCCGCGGGCGTTTGCCATTCGATCGTCGGAACTGCCTTGGTGACAGTAACCGGCACCGTAGCCTGCGCCGCGGGGAAATTGGCGTCCGTGGGAGTGAAGGTGACGGAGAGTGTGTGCGTTCCCGCACCGAGCACCTCGCCCGCAGCCGGACTATAAACGAATCTTCCCGGAATCGATGCCGTGGCATTGAGTTGCGTAGCACTGAGCCTGGTGCCGTGAGAGATTGCGGTCGGGGTTGGCCAGATGATGGTCGTGGGCTTCGCCTTGGCGACAGTCAGCGACACGGTGGCCTCTACTGCGGCATAGTCCGTTGTGTCGTAAGGGGTGAGGCTGACCGAGAGTGTATGTTCTCCTGCTGAAAGTACCTCGCCCACGGCCGGAGAGTAGACGAATTTTCCCGGAACCGACGCTGTGGCGTTGAGCTGTGTGGCAGTCAGCGCGCTGCCATAGGTTATCGGAGAGGGAGCTGCCCATACGATTGTTGGCGTCGCTTTGGTGACAGTCAGAGAGACGGCTGCCTGCACCGGGTTGTAGTTCGTCGCGTCGTCCGGGGTGAAGATGACCGAAGGCGTATGCGTCCCAGCCGCGAGCACGGCGCCCGCACCCGGAATATAGGCGAACTTGCCTGGAACCGGCGCGGTGGCATTGAGCTGCGCGGCGCCCAGGGGCGTTCCGTAGGTAATCGGGGCGGGCTTCGACCACCGAATAGCGGGCGTTCCCTTGGTGACCGTCAATTGCACGCTGGCCTCGCCCGGCGTGTAGTCCGCGGCGTTGGTCGGTGTGAAGGTTACTGACAGCGTCTGTGTTCCCGCCGGAAGCACTTCGCCTGTGGCTGGCCTGTAAGTGAATGTCCCAGGAACCGATGCCATGGCATTGAGCTGCGCGGCGCTCAGCGGAGTTCCATGGCCGATCGGTGAAGGCGCCGACCATGAGATGGCCGGAGATTCCTTGGTAATCGTGAGCGATACCGTGGCCCCCGCCGTGTTGTATCCGGCGTTGTCGGTGGGGATGAACTGCACCGAGAGCGTCTGGACTCCGGCGGCCAGCACTTCTCCCTCGGAAGGCGTATAGACGAATCTTCCCGGTATCGAGGCAGTGGCATTGAGCTGAACAGCACTCAGCGCAGTGCCATAGGAGATTGCATCAGGCTTTTGCCATGTAACGGACGGTGTTCCCTTGGCGACAATGAGTGTGACTGTGCAATCGGCGTTCGTGTAGTGCGCGGAATCGTTGGGCGTGAAATTGCACAACAGCGTATGGGAGCCCACGGGGAGGATTTCGCCAACGCCGGGAGTATACACAAACTTTCCCGGAGCTCCTGCCATGGCTCTGAGCTGCTTGTTGCTGAGAGCGGTGCCGTAGGTGATCGAAGCGGGCGTCGACCAAGCCATGGGCGGCGTCTCCTGGACGATTTCCTCAGGCTCGGCGACGATCTCCGGCTCTTGTCTGACAGCCTCAGGCTCCGCCCTGATGGGTTCCGGTTCCGGCTCCGGTTCGGGTTCCGGCTGGCGGACGCGGGCTTGCGGCTCCCGGCTCACGACCTTGGTCTCTTCCTCTGCGAGGTGCCATTCGCCATCTGCACCCTTCACGTAGGTGGAACCCTTGTAAACGCGCGTCTCAGACCCATGTTTGGCCGAGGAGCGGCCGTTATCGGCCGGTGCTGACTGGGTGCGGGCGGAAGGAGCAGCGGCATATCGAGCCTGAGGCTTCGATGGAGCTTCAGCAGGAGCTGGAGCGGATTCGTCTCGATCGCCGGACAGTCCAAGTTGCGTAAGCGCAGGCGCATCCTCACCCGACGGAACCTTGGATGTAAGACTGCTCCTGAATCCCTTCAGGCTGAAGCCCGCCTTCTTCTCAGGAGCCGGCGGCAGGCCGGCCGCGGAACGGGCCATCTGCCGGACCAGCCGGGAGATGGGCGAGTCTTCGAGAGCAAGCGGAACCGCGGTGGTCTGCATGCGACGCACAGCGGCATAGTCGTTGGGAATCTTCCACTGCGGCGGCCGGGTTAGAGCCTTGGTGATCTGGTCCTCTGAAACTCCCATCGTGCGGGGCTCGAACCGATTCAGCACGATCTCGAGTTTTGGGACCGCCGTGTTGAAGTATTGCGAGATCAGGCGATTCGAGTTTCGGAGTCCGGCGATGCCGGCCTGAATCACGAGGTAGACCGTGGATCCGTCTTTGAACAGACCCGTCCCCATCAGATCCAGCCGCGATCCCATATCGATGACCACGTTGTCAAATTCCTGCCGCGCGACGGTGATCAGCCTGTCAATCGCGTCATTGGACGCATCGAACTGAGGAAACTTGCCCGGAGCCGCGAGCACCGAAACTCCGGTGCTGTGCTTGACCAAAAGCTTGGAGAGGAAGGCCGAATCCAGGCGGCTGGCATTCTGAAGAGCATTGATGGTCGAGTATTCAGCTTGAACTCCGAGGTTCAGAGCGGCATCGCCCAACGGCAGATCGAGATCGATCAAGATGGTGCTCTGCGAAGACTCCTGGGCCATCGATACCGCAAAATTGCAGGCCAGCGTGGTCACGCCATCGCCGCCCTTGGCGCCGAGAAAGACCAGCAGCCGGCCTCCGACTTTCTTTGCGGCGTGGGGAGCCGGACGGCGGGCCGAGGCCCGAACCAAAGCCTCTGCCATGGTGCTTTGCGCGAAAGGCAAGGTGAGAAACTCGCGAGCCCCCGCGCGCATGCAGCGGACCAGCAACTCCGAATCTGCTTTTACCGAGTAGACCATCACCGTTGCCGCGCCGTTGGCGCAGATGCTCTCTACGAGTTCCAGCGCGTATTCCGGGTGACTGTCCAGGTCGATGATGATGACGTCGTAGTTGTTTTCCAGCAGCCTTGGCACATCGTCCAAGCTGGGCGGATAGGAGGAAAACTCACGGATCTCACCTCCCTGGCATCCGGCAAGCGCGCTGGCGGCCGCCCTGCGGCGATCCTCGTCCGGGCCGATCAGCGCAATCGACAGAACGTCGGCGCCGAGCGAGTCCGGATACTGGTCATCGAGATACGAAGAAGAGTCTGAATTCACGGGATTGCTTCCCCCTGCCGCATTTTGCACTTCCTGCGGTCTTGCCGAAAACCGATGAGACAACTCCGAGCGCAACGTCATGCGTAACCCCAAATCCTCAGCGTGCGAAGAAAGAAAGCAGCGTCCCGATGGCGATAGCCGGAGCGTACGGCATCTTACGGCTCAACGAATAGGCCAGATCCAGTTTCGGCTCGCTGCCCGTTAGGCGCTGCTTCGAGCCGGAGATGAGATCGCCTGTTTTCCTAATCAACTTGACCAAGCCGTGACAGGCAGCCCAGCCAATCACGATAACTCCCCCCGCCAAAGCGGTGAAGAACATTGCCCAAAACAACTGCACCGGGCCGACCCAGGCTCCGATCGCGGCGCATAACTTCACGTCTCCGCCCCCGGTCCAGCCCATCAGGAACGGGATGCCATTGATCAGCAGCCCAAGCGCCATCCCGGCCAGACTCTGGCCCAGACCGTGCCAGCCGAAGCCATGACCGTTGCTCTGCCAGTCGTGACGCCAAGGCGAGGCCGCAAGCCCTATAAGTAGAAACGGGACCACGAGCCAGTTGGGAATTCGACGGGTGCGCAGGTCCGTGAATATCGCCACGGCAAGCACGATCAGGGTTGGCCACCACGCGAACCAGTGCATTCCATTTCCTTCCCTCCCCAACGAGTAGGGAGAACTCCACAACAGCGGTTGACTCACCCTTACTGCATTTATCGGACCAAACCCATAAAGCTATAAACTCCCCCAATCGGCGTAGATGGGAGCAGCGTTAAAGCGCGGTGTACACGGCTGTTTACGGAAAGACAATTTGGAGTGAAGCGGGGCGTATACACCGTTCAAGGCCTCCTTTGCTAAATCGCAAGTGCAGGAAACTACGGGAGATCCGCGACGAAGGCAGTGACAAACTAGATTCCCTGGAAGGGGCCTGGGATCTTGAGTAACTGCCCAATCTGTTACCTGAATGACATATGGATCATACCAAAGGGACAGACAGTACTCCAAACCGTAGCTCGTGTCTCGAGTCTTCCTGCACCTCCAAGCTTCCCCGCAGGGGGTGGAATACATCGGGTAACCGACACAAGAAACAGGGTTTATTTTCTTCCTGGACCATCCAAATGGGCTCCATGGCGAGCTATGTTTCTAAAAAGCACCGCACCTACGGAAGAAGATCAACAAAATCTGAGCCTTAGAGAAAATTACCATAGTAATCTCGACAGGCTCGTTCATTCGTCGCTAATATCCATGATCAGAGTCGATCATTGCCAATTTAGCCTCATAGGCTTTGTCTTCGACAGGGGATTGCAGCAAGGTGGCATGAGCCTGGCGCTGAAGTGTCTCTGGCGCATGGGTCGCATTTTCGGATAGATGTACGTCGCTTTTCCGCTTCATTTTAGGAGGCGGCGCGGCCGCAGCACGGTAAGGGAGCGGGTCCAGCAATGATCAAGATCGGGCTTTTTTCGGAAGACCGAACGCTCCACACGCTTCTCTGCTCTGCGCTCGGCAAGGAATTCGAAGTCCAAATGGAGGCGGATGAGGATGGAATCAATCTGCTTCGTGCTGCCGGCGATTGCGATGTTGTGATTTTGGATCTGAATTCGAATCATGATTCGCTTCAAGAGCGGATCGGATGTACCCAGCGACTCATTGCCACACATGTTCCCCTGGTCATCATGGCCGACGACGGTCTGAGATCGACCGCGTTTGAGCTGGTCCGGACTGGTGCTTTCGGCTATTGTCGCCGGCCGCCCTCCATTCGGGACCTCAAGACCATGCTGAGCAGGGCTTACGAGAACTCCTCCCTGAGGCAGCAGTTGCAGACTGTGCAGCAACAGTTGGAGGAGCCCGGCAGTTGCGACCACCTGATCGGTGCGAGCCCGCAGATGCAGCGGGTATATCAGCTGGTCCATCGTGTGACTAATCTCAATGCCTCGGTGCTTGTAACCGGCGAAAGCGGTACGGGCAAGGAGCTGATCGCCAGGGCCATTCACAACCTCGGATCCCGTGCCAACCGACCCTTTGTCGCTGTCTCTTGTGGGGCCATCCCTGAAACCTTGATCGAGGCGGAGTTGTTTGGTCATGAAAAGGGTGCTTTCACCGGCACCGTCGGTGCACGCGAGGGCTATTTCGAGCAGGCGGCCGACGGTACGCTGTTCCTCGACGAGATCGGCGATCTCAGCCTCTTCACTCAGGTCAAGCTGTTGCGCGTCCTGCAGCAAATGGAATTCAATCGCCTCGGAAGCAACAAGCTCATCCCGTTGCGGGCTCGCTTGATCTTTGCCACACACCAGGATTTAGGCAAGTTGGTGGCTGAAGGAAAATTCCGTCAGGATCTCTACTACCGCATCAATGTCATGCGGATTGAATCGCCGCCTCTGCAGGAGCATCCGGAAGACATTCCGCGCATCGCCCGGCATTTCCTTCGTCTGTACGGTCAGATGTTTCAAAAGCCGATGGATGATATCGAGCCTCGTGCAATTGGCCTGCTCCAGAGTTATCGCTGGCCCGGCAATGTGCGCGAACTTGAAAACGTGATGCAGCGGGCTATTATCCTCTCCTCGGGAAAGACCGTCCGGGCGGAAGATTTCAGCCTGAACGTTGAAGAGGCCGATCCCGATCTCGGGGATATGGGGGATATCGGCGAAATTGTCGATATCAGCGATTACAACCCCGCCGGCTCCTTTGAACGGCAATTGCGTGACTACAAGGTCAAACTGGCTGTAACTGCGGTGAGGGAACACAGTGGCAACAAGACGCTTGCCGCCCGAAGCCTATGCATTTCCCGTGCTTATCTGCATCGCCTGATCCGGCTTGCCGAGCCAGATCCGTTGTTTGAACAGAACCTGCGGGATGTTGAAACGGCCTGACGAGGAAAAGTCTTGTCTGCCAGGCAGTTCTTCGAATCGGCTCAAAATCAGCCTCAGCAGCAATGATTCCCTTCCTATCGTCCGATAAATCGCTTGCCTGATTGCGAAGCGTCCCGAAGCCGCCCGCAACACTGCAAGGCGTTCCAGTCGTATACTCCCCGTAGATGTTCACTCGCTAACCGGATCATCGTCGGGGAAAAGTTGGCGACAATCCCACCGGAGTGCAGATCGATTGCCGCAGAAAGTCGATATAGACAGCACATCTTTCCTTTATTGCAGCCTGTTTTAGCGCCGAGGAATTTTTGCATCGCAGCGGAGACTTGCTTGGTCCTTCCTTTGAAAAACGCAGACCGGTCACTGCTGACCGAGGATCACCGGCAAGCCGTCTTTGCCGCCAATGATCACAACCTTTGCATTCGGAGAAGCTGCCAGCTTTTCTGTGGCCTCAATGCCCTTCCACTTCAGCAGCGGCTCGGTAATTCCCTTGGTTACGATGTTTTGAAAGTCCTGAATGCCCTGCGCCTCGATGGCCTTGCGCTGCGCCTCCTTGCGCTCCTTTTCGAGCGTAAAGTCCATCTGTTGAGCCTGTTGCTGCGCGGTCATCTTCTG
>CAYTJN010000067.1:0-13434 GCA_964438125.1 uncultured Occallatibacter sp. | reverse complement strand
CAGTAACTGCGCGGAAGGTTTCACCTCGCGAATGAAGACCTGCTGAATCACCACGCCAGCGCCTGAGAATCCTTGGTATTGGCGCAGAATCTCATTAATCGAGCCATTCATGCGGGTGCGAATGATCTCCGCCATCGCCGCGCGCTTCGAAGCGTAGGCCTCCTCGAAGGTAAATTGCGAGGTACTGTCGGGCACAGCGGATCGAGCCGCTGAACGGACGATATTGCTGGCGTAGTCGGTTCCCAGGTGGCGATAGACCCAAGGCGCATCGGCGTCTACGAGTTTGTAAACAATGCTGACATTGAGCGTGAGCACAACGCCGTCGGAGGATTGAGCAAAGATTGAATCGTCTCCTTTGACCTCGCCTTCATTCTCAGCCGAAACCATGGTGTAGGTCTGGCTGCGCACTGACATCTCTGTTACCGACGCAAAGGGATTGATGGTGTGCAGGCCTTCAGGGATTATGTAGGGCTGCACGCTGCCATAGATGACCGGCACGCCTACCTGCCCCGCGCTGACCGAGGTGATACACGATGCGATGATAAACAGGAGACCCGTCACGGCAGAGGCTAAGGCACCCATTGTCAGAGCGTGAACCGGGAAGTCCGAACTGACTCCGGGGATCGCCTCTTTGACCGAGTGACTGGAATGGCCGGCATCCACCTTCGCCAACTCGCTTGATCTCACCTTGAGGCGATGAGCCGCAATACGGATGGCAAGCGCTACAAGCAGGAAAACACAACCCACGATGAACATTGGTCGATGCGCCCTTTCAAATGGCAAGGTTGTTTGCAAGGCCAGAATACTCCCCTTGGGAGGAGAGAGAACGAAGTTTTTAAATTCACTCCAGGCGAACGTCGCGGCGAGTCTTCCAGATTTGCTTTCAACCGGTATGCATGGCGATATGAATGGTTTTCGCTCTAAGCCCGAGAGGCGTTGGCCTTGCCCCAATCCGGTCGAGGACCGCGTGCGTTCGGGTCGAGGAGTATGAGATCTATTTCCGGTGGACCAAACTAAGTATGTGAGTTGTATTCATGTGGGCCGGCAATAACCAAGCCGCTGTTCTGCCGGCCATGAATATACCAGCAGCACCAGTTCGTCTCATGAACTTGATCGTCTGAAGGCGAGATCAAGTCCGAATAAACGACTCTTCCATAGAGATAGAGCTTTTCTTCCCAGGTTTCGATGCGCCTGAATCTCTCCTCCGAATCGCAAAGCGCTTTCACCTCATCGCGGCAAAATGACTTGATTGTCGTCGACTCCCCAGGAACCAGAATGATCGGGACGGCGGAGGCGGCAGGTTCTTCTCTCGGATACTCTGGAGTTGAGGGAAGAAGCTTTTCGTCGAGGGCGATGATGGCGTCTTCTACTGTTGATGTGATTCTGGCCGGAGTGCGGCCTCGGTTCGTAGCCAGTATCGTGAAGGTGTTCTCCGCGCTGCGCGATGGCTCAACCGTAATCAACAGCCAGGGCCTCTCTGAGAGGATGAAAGATCGCGCATTCAGCAATGCTGCGTGAGCCGTGCTGGTGGCGGCTTCGGCTGCGGCTTCTCCGAACGCTGTTTGGCGCTCAATTTTTTTTAGAAGTGAGCGAGCCATCATGATGCCGACGTAACCAAAAATGGCGAGCAGGATATTGGCTACCCATGTGGCCTCCTCCTGCCAGGTCCACGGCTTGGCGGCGGGAGCGGGAGTGGCAACGGTGACCGATGGCGCAGGCTGGAGACTGTGAAGCCCACTCTCGCTGTCGACCGCTGGCGTCAGCCGGGGTTCATCTTGCGAAATAACTCGGGGAGGGGTCAAAGCTGTTGAGGCCTGGCGGCTCGCGGGTGGCCTCTTTGCGCTACTCTGTCCGTTTGATGGAGTGGGGACGAAGAACGGCGCCAGTGCTATGGCCAACAGCACCGCAAATCTCGCCAAAATTTTCTGGCCCATGGCGCAAATGTATCACACGACACACTAGAACTCCCACCGCAGACGGAGCGCGATAAGCGCCAAGCAGGCAGTTCATCCCATTCGGCTATTGCTCCACGTCCACGCCGCGCCAGAAGGCTACATATCCCTTGATCTTGCGCGCAGCCGGCTTCGGATCGGGATAGTACCAAGCGGCATCCGGATTATCCTGCCCATCGATCAGCAGGTTCATGTAACGCGCCTGCCCCTTGATCGGATCGAGGGAAGTGGTGCTGCTGGGGTGAAAGTACTCACGCTTCAAGCCGGATTCGGGAAAATAGACAGTCCCTTCCACCGTTTGCGTTGTCTCGCTTTCGGCAATGATTTTGCCGTTCCAGATTGCTCGTGCCATTGGTCGTATCCGTCGATATGCTCTAACGGATACGACAATAGCAGAGAATCGCGGGGATGGCGAGTCGGAGTCAGAGGCCGAAGTTTGAGAGGGTTTACTCCGCTGCGCTGATCGAGTCGATGTGAACGCTCTTTTTGTCATGATCGGCGGTGGCCATGATGGTCACATGGTCGCCGTAAAAAGCCTTCACAGCATCCGGATTTTCTATGGACCAGACCGCCTTTTTGTCTTCGTCCACAAAGACCGGGGCGGAGCCGCCCTCGATGCACTTCTTCACGCACGCCATACCTGTCCCGGTGTGCTTGGCGCCGCACATCGAGTCAGAAATCCAGCCGTTGATCTTCGCGGAATCGGCGGCGCCGGCCGCGATCGCTGTCAGGCCAAAACAAACTGCCAACAGAGCTACACGCTTCATGAAAAACCTCCTGGGGAATAGGGAATCGTCTTTCGGCTCTTATCATCCTCCATCTTGCCTGGATTGGGCAAGTGAGGGTGTTGGTCAGGGTTTCGCGGGGTAAGAGTACTGGCCATGCGCCTCTTGCCGGGCTGGCAGACTGCCGCGTCGGGCCTCCACGTTCTTCAGCACCGCCTCATACCGCTGAGCGCCGGCTGAAAACCGGTTCACGAGTTCCGAAGTCTTGATCAAAAATCCCGGATTCTTCTCCCGGATTGCCTCCAGGATCGGCGCAAATTTGGCGAGTAAAAAGAAGCCTTCGGCGTTGCAGTCCACAAACAACTCGGCCGAGACAGCGCCGTGCAAGACCATCGCCGCAGCCATCTCCCAGTAGGTGAGCACCTGGCGCAGCCATGCGTTGTGCGGGTCAGTTGGGTTCTCCGCCACGGCAAAGAACTCCTCGGCAGTGGCCGGCCAAAACTCTCCGGTAATCCACGCGCGAGCCTGGCGCATCACGGCTTCGGTGCGCAATTGATAAAGTCCAATGATTATTTCGGCATCGGCAGGTGTTGCAAGCATTCGTTCCATTGAGGGTCTCTCCGCATACCCATACTACCGGATCAAGGCGAAAGATTGCTGCCTCGTTGCGAGCGGCGTCCCATCCATCTCAATGACCGCCGACAATTCCATATACTCGCCCAGATCGTAGAGCGATACGCAGCAGAGCGAATCGCAAGGGATCTAAGATCTTATGCGGGTAGTAACTCTTTTCTGGCGCCTTTCTTTGCAGCCTTTTTTTCGACCACCGGACCATGCGTCTCGACCGTCGGTAGCGGCGGCGCATCGCCGATCCGCTTCGAGTAACTGCATACGACGGCGCCTTCTGTTGGTTCGGCTGTTTTGGCAGCTTTCTTGGCTACCCGCTTCTTCGGCGCAACTTCCTCTTCGGCCGACTTCTTTTTGTTCGGGCATTCGAGGAAGATCCCAGACCGCAGCGTCTTCTCTACGAGGTACGGGCTTCCGCACTCCGGGCACTTCTCGGCGACGGGCTTCAGGTTCGAAGTGAAGTCGCATTTCGGATAGTTGGTGCAGCCCCAGAAGATGTTTCCTCGGCGGGCCTTGCGCTCGGCAAGGTCGCCCACACCGCACTTGGGACACTTCAGGCCTTCAATCAAATTCTGCTTTACATACTTGCATTTGGGATAGCCGGAGCAGGAGACAAACTCACCGTAACTGCCCTGGCGCAGCACAAGAGGCTTACCGCATTGCGGGCAATCCTCGCCTGTCGGCTGGGGAACGGACTGCTTCTGCTGCTGCTTGCTGCTCAGTTTGCGGAAGGTCTTGCACGGCGGATCCTCATTGAAGCCAGGGCAAGACATGAACATTCCGAAGGGCCCTCGTCGGAGCACCATTACACGGCCGCAGTTATCGCAGTATTCCTCGGCTTCGGTAGCTTCCTGACCTTCGGGAGTATTCATGTCAGGCTTGGCTGCCGTGTTTTCCTTTGTAAATGTGCAGGTCGACTTATCCTTTTTGTTGTAGGCAGAACAGGCGTAGAATGTGCCGAACTTACCCCACTTCAATAATAAGGGCGACCCGCAAAGGTCGCAGGTTTCTGTGGTCTTCTTCTCCATGCGTTTGATATCGCCCATGTTTTTTCCGGCATCCTTCAGCTCACCCTCAAAGTAGCCATAGAAGCCGTTGAGCAGAGTGGTCCACTTTTCCGTACCCTCTTCGATCTCATCCAATTCCTCTTCAAGCTTGGCCGTGTAAGCCACGTCGAAGATATACGGAAAGCTCTCTACCAGCAGGTCGCAGACCACCATTCCGATTTCCGTTGGATAGAACCGCCCGCTAATCTTGGTCACATACTCGCGGTCCTGAATGGTGTTGATGATCGAAGCATACGTCGACGGGCGCCCGATGCCCCGCTCTTCCAGTACCTTCACCAGCGAAGCCTCGTTGTAGCGCGGAGGCGGCTGCGTGAAATGTTGCTCATGTTCGAGTTTCTCGCGCTCCAGTTTTTTCACGTTGTCCAGGTTAGGCAGCTTGCTGGACGACTCATCATCGTCGTCCTTCTTTTCTTCCAGGACCTCGTAAACCTTCAGGAATCCGTCGAAGCGCGTAACTGAACCGCTGGCGCGAAAATCATAACTCTTGCCCGTCTGCGCACTTACGGCGGCAATCTTTGCCGTGGTCACGTCAAAGACCGCAGGCATCATCTGCGAAGCTACAAACCGCTGCCAGATGAGGCGGTAAAGCTTCAGTTGCTCTTCCGTCAGATAGCGTGCAATCGACTCCGGAGTGCGCGCGGCATCGGTGGGACGGATCGCTTCGTGTGCATCCTGCGCGTCCTTCTTGCCCTTGTAGACGTTCGGCGACGCTGGAAGATACTGCGCGCCCAAATGCTTGCCGATCCACTCCCGTGCGCCGGCAATAGCTTCCGGCGCGATGCGCGGCGAATCGGTTCTCATGTAAGTGATCAGGCCGGTCGTACCCTCGTCGCCGAGATCGATGCCCTCATAGAGCCGCTGCGCCACGCCCATTGTCCGCCGCACATTGAAGCCGAGTTTGCTGGCCGCGTCGCGCTGCAATTGGCTGGTAATGAATGGCGCGGACGGCCTTCTCTGTTTCTCGGTGGACTGTACTGAAACCAGCGACCACTGCGCCTTTTCAAGCGCCGCAACCACCGCCTTCATTGACGCCTCGTTCGGCAGCGCGTTGGCGATGAATTGCTCTTTGCCATCTTTGTCGCGGCCGTTCGCCACCCGCGAAGGCTCGCCGTCGATGCCTACGAAGCGCGCTTTGAAGCTCTTCTCCGCCTGCTTTTCCGGGTGCAACACGGCATCGAGCGTCCAATTCTCCACCGGTACGAACGCACCGATCTCCCGCTCACGCTCGACGATCAGGCGCACGGCTACCGTCTGCACGCGGCCCGCCGACAATCCCCGCCGGACCTTATCCCAGAGGAGCGGCGAAATCTGGTAGCCGACCAGGCGATCGAGAATTCGCCGTGTCTGCTGCGAGTCAACGAGATTTTGATCCAGATCGCGAGCGTGCTTGAATGCCTCTTGCACGGCCTTCTTCGTGATCTCGTTGAATGTCACGCGGCGAATCTTTTTCCGCTCCTTGGCCGACGTGCCCAGTTGCAGCGCAAGGTGATACGCAATCGCTTCACCCTCGCGGTCCGGGTCAGGCGCAAGAAAGATTTCATCCGCCTTCGCCGCGGCCCGCTTCAATTGCGCGACGACCTTTTCCTTGCCGGGAGAGACGATCAGAGTCGGCTCGAAGGTGCGATGTTCCAGTTCCACACCGATATCGTTCTTCGGCAGGTCCATGATGTGCCCAACCGATGCCAGAACCTCAAACCCTTTGCCCAGATACTTCTCGATCGTCTTGGCCTTGGCCGGCGACTCGACGATTACCAGTGATTTGATCATTGCCATCCTAGATTCCATTCCACTCTAACGCGTCCGGCCTGTTGGACTCGAAAGAGAGGGTTTCCGTTTTTTTCGCGGCACTCGACTTGCGCCGCGGCTCAGGCCGGTTTCCCCATCCGGGAAAAATCATCCGCAAAAGTTGGACGCTACCACGGAACACCCTTCCGTTTCCACCCCGCTAGCGATTTTTCCTGGACTTCGGTCCGGTTTCTTTCATCCGGCTCGAAAGAATTCAGCGGCCGCAAGGCACTCATTTCGATTGAAGTTGAGCGCAGGATGACGGGCTCGGAGGATTCTCCTTCCTGCCACCCCTGAAAAGAAATCTCTTCTCGCTTTTATACGCCGATCTTGCTCCAGCCCTTACCTCAACGAGTCCTTCAAAAAAATCCCAGGCCCCAAAACGAGACCCGGGATTCTGTGGACTTGGATTCGATCGAAGTGAAAGCTACACTATCTCAGGCTAATCGCTTTTGGACGGCGCATCACTCCGAGCAGGGCCAACACGCCAATCAACAGCAGAACGAACGAGGCTGGCTCTGGCGTGGCCGCGATCGGGGTGCCCGTCGGAACTACGGGATTCATGTATCCGACGGTTTGATTGTCTGATTCGAGACCGGACGAGTCGGATTCAGAGAAGACGATTTTGTTGAAGTAGCCTGTTTCATCGTAGAAGTTTAGAAACGCGAATTGCTCATTTGCGTCCTCCTGGTTATTTGGGTTGCCGCAAAATGCGTTACTCGCGTTCGGGCATGGTCCAACCAGGCTCACAAACATCGCCGGTGTGAAGGTATACAGCAGGACACTGCCCTCGTAAAACTGAAGCTCGTTGGCAGAGTCAAGAGCCGATAACCACATTCCGAAGTAGTTGACGCCCGGAAGGCCGCCTGAAGTTGTCAGCGTGAGCGTATAACTGCTGTTGCTCACAGTCGGATAGTAGCCTGCACCTCCAGCGCCACCCCATTCGTAGGTATTCGAAATCGTGATTCCCCCGGAATAAGTCCCCGCTATCTGAGCGCCCGCGGCGCCTTTGGACACAAGCGTTGGGAAATTACCCGCGGCCGGTACAGATGCTGTGGGGAAGGTCTGTTCGCCGATCCAGCAAACAGGATCGGAACCGCACAGTGTCGTCGTGTTGGGTGCCTGCGTTTTTGCCGGGTCAAATGTAGCAACCATCGTATCGCCGTGTAGCATTACGGCAGAACCGACGCAGATCAACACTGTCAAAACAAACTTCACGCCACTCTTCGCCCCGAATAACTTCATGGGAGAGACCTTCTTCCTTGTCGTTCAAGCTAACAACTTGGCCACTTAAGTGTGGTCTTAGGATAGCTTAAGAAGTCAGTGGGTGGAGTTGATTTACCAACGCTCTTTAGTAACCGAATCAGTGCACTACATCAGGTTACGCCAGGTCCAACTTACAACTCATAGGTGCAACTATAGCTACATGGTCCGCACATAGTTTTTTCCCGGCAACTGTCTTATTCGTCCCGTGATCTCCAATTCGAAGAGAGCCATAAACACCTCGGACGAAGTTAGTTGCGTGTCCAACAACTCGAGGATCTCATCGATCTGCAAGGCCGCGTCGGCACGCAGAACCTCAAGCACCGCGGTTTCCTCAGACCGTAGCACGGGATCAGGCAACAAGGATGCTGTGATGGGTGATTTCGATTCAGCCGGCGCGTAGTCTTCCAACTCCAGGCGGATTTGCGAGGGCAGATCTTCCCACACATCCTCCCAGGTCGCTACCAGCTTTGCTCCCTGTTTAATCAGCGTGTTGGGAGTCCACGAACCCTTGTTCGTAACATTTCCCGGCACAGCATAGATGTCGCGGTTTTGCTCGGCCGCGCAGCGAGCGGTTACGCGCGTCCCAGAGTTCTCTGCCGCCTCCACCACGAGGACGGCCACGCTCAGCCCACTCAAGATGCGATTGCGGCGCGGAAAATTTTGCGGCGCCGGGAATGTCCCCATCGGCAACTCGCTCAAGATCGCCCCGCCGGCGGCCAGGATCTCCTCCGCCAGTTTTTTATTCTCCTTGGGATAGACCACATCGATGCCCGTGCCCCAGACGGCCACCGTGGGCATCCGCGCTGCCAGCGCTCCGCGATGCGCGCAGGAATCGACGCCTCTCGCCATGCCGGAGATAACGAGCAGTCGCCTCACGGCCAGATCACGCGCCAGCATCTCCGCCATCCCGGAGCCGTAGGGCGATGGATGGCGCGTGCCCACAATCGCAATTCCCGGCCGGCAAAGCAGATTGGCCGCGCCACGCACCCACAGCACCGGCGGCGGGTCATAAATCTCCTTTAGCCGCTCAGGATACTCGGGGCAACTAAACGTGACCACCGTGGCCCCCTGGCCCGTAACACGCACCCACTCCGCCTCGGCCGCGCGGCGCGCCTTGCCATCGAAGATGAATTGAGCCGCCTGGGCGGGAAACCTCAGCCCTTCAAGCTCGGTGAGCGTCAGGGAGAAGATCTGGGCGGCCGTCTCCAGCCTCTGCACGGCATCCAGGATGCGCTTAGGGCCAAGCCCCGGCGCGAGCGTCAGCGCAAGCCAAGCCAGCCGTTCCTCGTCCAACTGGGGAGTGACGACAGGCGCCGTTTCTTGAGGGGATGTGCTCATAGATTCATCAATTTGTCCTAAAATGCCCCATCCCGGCTTTCCTCACAGGAAACCGAATCGGCGCTTTATAGTAATTTGGCCAACGTTACCTTGAGCAGGCTCGCATGTCAAGGCTTGAGGTATTGGCACTATGGATGTTTCCGGCGGAATCTCGCATTCCCTGGAAGTAATCTAAGGGAAGTAGCCTGAAAAGAAAGCGTGAGTTCCCTGCCCCAACCCCGTCTGCGGATCGCCGCCATCGATTTTCTCAACCCTGCGCCTCTAATGTGGGACTTTGAACACCCGCCGCTCAACGTGCCGCTCGCGCAACGCTATCAGATCGAACGCATGTCTCCCGCAGAGTGTGCCGACCGCCTGTCTTCGGGCGCAGCAGAGATCGGACTTGTCCCGATCGCCGCTTTGGCCACCATCCCCGGCCTGCGTATCTTGCCAGGGTGCACCATCGCCTCCAAGGGTCGAGTGCGGTCTCTGCTGCTCGTCAGAAGAGCGAGTCAGCCGCTCCAAAGCGTGCGCTCCGTTGCTGCCGACGTGGCAAGCCGCACTACTCTGGCCCATGCGCGAATCCTCTTCAAACACTGGGACAACCCGGACGTGCCTTTTCTGCCTTTCGCCGCCGATCTCGATGCCATGCTTCAAAAGGCGGACGCAGCGATCCTCATCGGAGACCCGGCTCTGCTTGCCATCGAAGAGCAGGCCAATCGGTTTGAACGAACCGGGGAACTGCTTGTCTATCACGATCTGGCCCAGGAGTGGCGCGCCCTTACCGGCCTGCCTTTCGTCTCTGCCGTCTGGTGCACCACTGCGTGGAGCAGCTCTTTTGAAGAAAGTATCGCCGCAGATTTGAACCAATCCCGCATTCACGGCCTGGAGAACATCGAGACCTTGATCACCGAGTGGTCTCGCCGCCTCCCCATCCCCGAGCAGACGATCCGAAGCTATCTGACCACGAACATCCATTACATCCTCGACGGCGAGTGCATCGAGGCCATGAGAGTCTTCTTCCGCATGGCCGCGGAAGCCCACATACTGCCCGAGTACAGCTTCTCTGCTGATGGGTTGTGCCAAGGTCTCGATTGATGTCTGGATCAAAGTCGGGATCGGGGTCTTCGATAAGAAGCACTTTATGCGATGCGCACGACGATGGGATGCCGGCTTACGCGCGCTGATCTTCCTGCGCCGCAGAGGGCCGCATCTAGGGTGTCTACAGTCTAGATTTATATCTAAGTGCTCAACTTGAAAATTCCAGATACAATGTAAATCGACTTCGTTAAATTTGTTTTTGGTCTCGGACATCGGGTACCAGAGGGAAAGAGAGAAACCATGAACGTAAGATCTGTTTTCTCCGGTCTCATGATTCTTACCTTGTCGTGCGCAACGACTGCGACGACACAGGCACAAACTGCCAAGCATACTGCCCTATCTCGGGAGCAGGCTGCCGCCAAGACGGCAACCCGCGCTGAGCTCGCAACCGACCTGGCAAGTTTCCAAAGCAATCCTTCAGATGTCACACTGCGCAGCAAGATTTTGGAGTTGTCCAAGAGCTTGAATCCGGCCCCCGCGATCTCTCAGCTTGCTCAAGATGATTATGCCAAGGCTACCGCACAGATGGCCTCCGCAGCTTCGACGGACGATTTTGAAACAGTGGCCCAGATGTTTGAGCAGGTCGCGGTGCAGGCTCCGTGGTATGCCGATGCCTACGTCAACGCCGCCTCGGCATATGCCAAGGCTAACGAATACGAGGGCGCCAGGCGCAATCTTGTGCTCTATTTTGCGGCAGTGCGCCCTGGGACCGACACGCTCAGTGCAGAGCAACTGCGCCGCAGTCTCGACCACAAGCAGGCATCACAGTTTCAGCAAGCGTTACAGCAGTTTAACGCCAATCCCACCGACGCCGCGCGGATGCACATCATTCAACTGGCTCAGGCCATGGGGACACAGCCCGAGGTTCCCGAGGAAGCCCGTGGACATTACGTGATGGCAGTTGTATTCGGAAATTCCGCCACGGAAAGTGCCGACTACGAGCGGGCGATCACCGAGTATAAAGCGGCTTTGCTGACCGCTCCATGGTGGGGAGACGCGTATAAAAAGCTTGCCGGCGTCCAGACCCTCGCAGGACGCTATGACGACGCCATCTCCAGCCTGATCTTTTACCAGGCCATCCAACCCACAGACGCCCGTATCACCCAGGACGAAATATACCGGCTCAAAGCGCTGGGGAAGACTGCGGCAGACGAGCAGGCAAAGAAACAATCGGAAGTGGAGCAGCAGAAACTCCTCGAGCAAAAGCGACTGAAAGAGCGCGCGGCCACCGACGCGATGACTTACACCGTCGAGGGAAGGTGGTATCAAACCTCCGCACCAAACGACTATCTGGTGGGCGGCGAGTCGAATTCGCAATGCGACTACTATGTCAAGCAAAACGGAGCGCGATGGGAGATCAAGAACGGTTGTACCCCATCGAAACGGGCGATGAGTGATGTCGAAGTCCAACCGAGGCAGCTCAGTTTCAAGCTCAAGGGACGAGATCCGGCATTTCCATTTTCCGAGGTCGCCCTTACATTCACGTTGTCCAACGATGGGCAAACACTGGAAGGCAGAGCGGTCACTTACGACAAGCACTTTTCTGCTGTCGGGGACCATCCAGTTACATGGACGCGTAGAAAATAATTGAAAAAGGGCTCTCGGCCTATCGAGTAATAGGCCGAGAGCTTACTCTAAAAAGCCTGAATCTCCGGGAACGCCTGGCTAATCTTATGCGTGACTGGAGGTCAAGATGAAGATTGGAGTCTTGGGATCGGGCGAGGTCGGGAAATCACTCGCAGCGGGCTTCCTGAAATACGGCAATGAGGTAATGGTTGGTTCAAGGACACCAGAAAAGCTTGATAGTTGGAAGTCGCAGAATCCGCCTGCGTCGACGGGCACTTTCGCCGCTGCGGCAGCATTTGGCGAACTCATCGTTCTTGCAGTCAATGGCGAGGCGGCAGCGGATGTCCTCCGTCTGGCAGGCGCAAAAAATCTCAGTGGAAAAACCGTGATCGACGCGTGCAACCCGATTAAAGACGCGCCCCCAGTGAACGGTGTACTCCCATTCTTCACCGATATAAATGAATCGCTGATGGAGCAGTTGCAGCGCGAGTTTGCGGGGGCGAATTTCGTCAAGTCCTTTAACTCGGTGGGCAGCGCCCTTATGGTCAATCCCCAATTCAAGCAAGGCAAGCCGACCATGTTCATCTGCGGCAACAATGATGCGGCAAAAGAGACGGTGCGCGGCATCCTCGATCAGTTTGGCTGGGAGACGGCGGACATGGGCAAAGCGGAGGCAGCGCGCGCCATCGAGCCGTTGAGCATGCTATGGTGCATCCCCGGCTTCGCGCGTAATCAATGGACTCACGCATTCAAGCTGTTGACTCAGTAGCTCAGCTTTCGACCGGCGCCCACATCCCCAGGTTTCATCAAGAGCCAACTCGCGAAAAAGGCCGATCCCAAAAGCGGACCGGCCCTTTTTGCTTCAATCTCTCTGAGTTTCAGACTCGCTAGATCTCCCACCGCAGCAGTACCGCGCCCACCGTGAAGCCCGCGCCAACCGCGGCCATCAGCACCAGGTCGCCTTTTTTGAGCTTGCCCTCCTCGACCGCCGTCTCCATGGCCAGAGGAATCGTTCCCGCCGAGGTATTGCCGTACTTTTCTATGTTGATAATCACGCGATCCCGTGCCATGCCTAGCCGATCGGCCGTGGCCGTAATAATTCGCATATTGGCCTGGTGGGGAATGAAGCAGCCCAGGTCCGCGCCGGTCACGCCGTTGCGCGCCAGTAGCTTTGTCGTAGCCTCCGACATCTTGCGAACGGCGAATTTGTACACCGCCTGGCCGTCCTGGTAAATGTAATGCATCTTCTTATCCACGGTCTCGTGGCTCGATGGATTCAGGCTGCCCCCGCCCTTCAAATTCAACACCGGCGCCCCTGCCCCGTCGATCTCGTGCACATAGTCAATGAAGCCGATCTCGTCCTGTTCGCATGGTTCCAGTAGCACCGCCCCGCCGCCGTCACCAAAGAGAACGCACGTCGTCCGGTCGGTATAGTCGGTCATTCTCGTGTTGGCGTCCGCGCCGCAAACCAGGACTTTCTTATGCGCCCCGCTCTCCACCATCTTCACGCCCGCTTGCAGCGCATAGACAAACCCCGAGCAGCCGGCCGAGACGTCGAAGCCCCAGGCCCCCTTGGCTCCGATCTTGTCCTGCACCAGGCAGGCCGTCGCGGGGAACATCATGTCGGGCGTGACGGTCCCCACGATGATCACCTCGACCTCGGTGGCCGGAATGCCCCGCGCCGCCAGGCATTTCTTGGCCGCCTCGGTGCAGATATCGCTCACGCCCAGCCCCTTGGCCAGCACATGCCGCTCGCGGATGCCGGTGCGCTCCAGAATCCACTGGTCGTTGGTATCCACCATTTTTTCCAGGTCTTTGTTGGTCAGAAGTTGCGGTGGGACGTAGGTTCCAAAGGCGGTGATCTTGGCACGGCAGCCCACGATGGGACGAACACTGAGGGTCAATGCATCTCTCCTGGCGGCAAATGGCAAAGGCGCGCGGGATCTGGTAAAAAAGCCCACGGCGCAAAAGCGCCGGGTGACCTACTGCACACGCACTAGCCCGTTACCGTTGCTTCCTTCCGGACCT
>CAYTJN010000066.1:0-21040 GCA_964438125.1 uncultured Occallatibacter sp. | reverse complement strand
AGAGATTGTGCTTCAACTCAAATTGCGGAAGCGACATGGAGCCCATCTGGTAGTCGCCCCAGGGCTCATTGCCCACGCCCCAAAACTTGACGCTATATGGCTGCGGATGGCCATTCGCGGCGCGCCACTTACCCATGGGCGTGCCGGCGGCTCCGTTCGTGTATTCGACCAGGTCGCGTGCGGACCATGCATCGCCGAAGCCGGCGTTGACCGTGATGTAAGGGTCTACTCCGAGCAACCGGCAGAGCGTTAGGAATTCATCGGTGCCTACGTCGTTCGGCTGCACGGCGTGCCACACGGGATCGAAGATGGGCGGACGCTTGTCGATCTCGCCCACACCGTAGCGCCACTCATACGAGGAGACGAAGTTGCCGCCGGGAAATCGCAGAACGCCAAAGCGCAACTGCTTGAGCGCTGCGACGACCTCGGGACGGAAGCCTTCGATGTTGTCGGCGGGCATCAGTGAGATCGTGCCGACATGAAAGGAGCCAGTGCCAGTCCCGGTGATCTCCAACGTTGCGTCATCCGTGTCGGCTGCCGCTGTGAATCGAAGCGGAACTTTCCGATAGGCGGCGCCGAGCGTCCCGATGGTGATGGATTGACGGTCCGCGGCTTCCTTGCCCCAAATCAGCGTAACCTTGACCAGCGCGCCGGCGGAGCCCGAGAGCAGAATGCGCCCGACATAGGCCTTGCCTTTGCGAACCGCGATACCGGACTGGCTGAAACCGCGAGGCGTTTTCGTATCGAGCTTCACAAGAGGCGTCTGTTCGCCGGTAAAAGGCGCCTTGGTGTCCATCGTGACGGCGTCATCACCACCGATGGGAGCCCACCAGCGTGTAGGAACGCGGCGGAAGCGCGGGTTTCCCGCTGCATTGCCCATGACCGGGGGTGGCGTGGGCGCGCCGGTTGCGACCGGGTAGAAGAACTTACGATCGACGAGCATCTCAGACCAGACCCCCGTGTTGACGATATCGCCGCCGTGCTCGAGAAACTGACCGTAGATGTTCTTCGAGATTGGAGCGCCGGTCTTCGACGCGTCGATCGCGACATTCACAGCAGGCGTCTGAGATGCCGATACGAGAGTGAGAAAGAGCGCTGCCAGCAGCATTGCCGGCGCCTTCAACTTCGAACTTCTGATTGCCGATTTCATGATTAATCGCTCCGCGATGCTTCACATCAGAAAAAAACATCACAAAAGACCTATTGCGAGAATGGCCAGGCGTCATGATTCTCCGACACCCACACATCAACAACGGTCACTAAAAATCCGTCCAGTTGCCGCCATACTGTTTGTACTGCTTGATCTTGTCGAGAGGAATGCTCGTCAAGAACGCAAGCTCGTCTTTCATCTTGATCGCAATTACATCGGCATTATCCAGAGTCGCCGCGTTAATGACTACATTCGGGAAAGGACTTGCGTGGGGAAAATCTTTATCATTTGGTTCTCGAAGCGCCTGTTTATCCAAAATGTACAAATTAGAATATTCGATCTTGTAAATGACAAAGCGGTTTCCGTTAGCATCCTTGCCATTGGCTTGACCACCGCAGTCTTCGTCGTAGGCGGTTGACACCTGGGGCGTCGTGGTCTTGTTCTTGGTGTATTTTATGAAAGTTTGAAGATCAAGCGCCCTTTTTATTTCTACTCCGTTGAGTGCGCCGACGAGCTTGATTGGAAACTCGCTGTCCTTCACGGCTTGACCCTGGGCCTTTTTGATCAGAAGCCGTGCTTGACTCGTGCTGAGTTGAATCCAGGCATTGAATCCGTTTGCCTGACGAATTGCAGCGGGTAGCCGTGTGTCACCTCGATAGAACGTATACATTTACAGATTTCCTCCATGCCGCGGTTTCAATCTTACTCCACAGTCGGCACTTCTCAAGGGTTCCTCTGCACTCACAATCAACCTTTTGTGGTTTCCCCAGACGATACGGTTACGACGGTCCGATTATGGCTCGAGTGAGATCACCGTCACCGATTTTGGCTCAACGGTCAATGCCAGCCTGCCGTTTTTCAAAGTTGCCGAGATGGCCTTCGGTACAACGGTGTTTGGTAAGTCAAACGTGTTCACGCTATCGACTGCCGAAGCGGTCAGCGTCTCGCCCTTCACCGACTTGACCGTCATGCCGGCAACTCCGGCGTCGATCGCAACCGGCTTTTCTGGATCGAGGTTCGTAATCTCCAGCCACAACCTGCCGGACGAGTCCCGGGCGGCGACCGCATCGACGCGCGGCAAAGTAACGCCGTCCCGATGAAGTGTGCCGGGATCGAAATCAACCGGAACGAAGGTTGAATCCTGGAAGGGCACATACATTTTGAAGACGTAGTAGGTAGGCGTGAGGACCATCTTCTCTTTGTCCGTCAGGATCATCGCCTGCAGCACATTCACCATCTGCGCGATGTTGGCCATGCGCACGCGGTCGGCATGCCGCGCAAAGATGTTCAGCTCCATCGATGCCAGAATCGCATCCCGCAGGCTGTTCTGCTGAACAAGAAAGTCCTTGTTCGTGCCCGGCAGCGGTGCCAGCCATGCGCCCCATTCGTCCACCACCAGTGCGACCTTCTTCTCAGGGTCGTACTTGTCCATTGCGGTCTCCTGCTTGCGCAGAAAATCATCCATGAACAGTCCAGCTTTCAGCAGCTTGCTGTAGTCCTCAAGCCCGAAGCCGGTCGAAGGCATCGCTGGCGGCCATTCCTTATCTTTCGTGTACCAATGCACAGAAAGACCATCGAAGTTCCAGCTCCAGTCGTGATGTTGCCAGGCTTTCATCACGGCTTCTGTCCACTCGGTCTCCGGAAAGCCGGGGCCGACGGCAATCTTCAACATCTGGTTCGCGCTCTTCTGGGAAGGATTGACGTTGTCGACGAAGCGGCTATAGATCTTGAGCTGGCTCACATAATAGTCGGGGGTCATGTCGCCGCCGCAACTCCAACTTTCATTGCCGATGCCCATGAAGCCGACCTTGTAAGCATCGGGATGCCCATTGGCAGCTCGCTCTTTGGCCAGCGCCGTGGGCTGCGCGGCGGTCATATATTCCAGCCACTCCGAGGCTTCCTGCGGTGTCCCGGAACCGACGTTCACCGAGACATAGGCTTCGCTGCCGATCTGGTGGATGAAGTCCATGAACTCATCGGTGCCGAAGCTGTTTGTGTCGACCACGCCTCCCCATGCGGAGTTGAGCGTTGCCGGCCGCTTGTCCGCCGGTCCGATTCCCTTGCGCCAATGGTATTGATCGGCAAAGCAGCCGCCAGGCCAGCGGACGTCGGGCACTTTCAGCGCCCGGAGGGCAGTCACAACATCGTTGCGAATCCCGCGCGTATTGGGGATCGAAGAATCCGGTCCGACCCATATGCCCTCGTAAAGCCCATGTCCCAGATTCTCAGCGAACTGGCCGAAGAGGTTGCGATCGATCTTGGCTCCGGTCTTGGATGCGTCGATCGACAGACGCGCAGTTTCCTGGGCCAGGACCGGCCCAGCCACAATCGCAACCATGAACCCCAAGCCGAGTAGAGACTTGCGCATCCCCTATTCCTCCCAAAAATCAAACACTGGCGGCTGCTTGAATCGCTGAGCGAATAAGTGACGATCTACTCCCGCTCGATTCAGACGCCTGCCCTTTAACGTGTTTCTGAAATACTTGACGATAGAGGTTGGAGACAAGACGCGACAAGACGAATAAATCGCGTCATCGAAACCATTCTATCGATAGATTGCCAGATTGCCACCCACCGCCGAATCGCCTCTGATTGACTCGGACCGTCCGCTCATCAAATCGCTTCCGGTTCACGGTTCATTCCCAGTAACTCAGCCAGGGAGTTGACTTCGGAAGCGCTGTCGTTCACATCTCTGCAAACCAGATTCACCCGGACCTCCCTGGTCTGGCCGGCAGGGAGTGGGAGTGCTACGAGTTCGCCGCTGTCGATCTCGGCCTCAATGCGGTAATTCGGCAGCCAGCCGAAGCAAAGCCCGCTTCGAACGGCGGAGATCGCCGATTCGATGGTGCCGACTGGAAGCACGCGCTGCGTGGGAAGCCGGGGTTGGTGCTTCAGGCTCCCTGATGCCGCCCCTTCGATGGCCACCAACATGTGTCGCATCAGGTCTGTGCGCGAGAGCTTGCGCCGGATTGACAGGAGAGGATGACCGCGCCTTGCGACCGCAATCATCTTTACGATGAGGATGGGCTTGACAAACATCTCATGCGAGATCAGAGCAGTTACACAGAGCTGAGAGTTATAGAGCAATAACTCCGAGTCCGCTGAAAGAAAGGTGCCCTGCCGAAGCTTCGGCTTCACGTGTGGGAAACTATGCGAGAAACTTGCCAAGGCGGCAAAGAGGCGGTCGTCGGGAAAGATACTGTCCACCGAGAGCCTCACCTCGGAAGCGCCGCCCGAGGCCATCAAACGGGCGCGCTGCTCAAGCTGATGAAACCCTTCCAGGTGGGGTTCCGCGTCCGCCAGCAACACCCTTCCCGCTTCCGTAAGTTGGGCTTTTCTGCCGTGGATCTCTAACATCTGGACGCCTAACTTATCTTGCAAGCGTCCGATGGCATAGCTTATCGTCGATTGAGACCGATTAAGTTTTTCGGCGGCGGGTGCAAATCCCTTCAATTGCACAACTGTCTGAAGGATCTCCCATGCATCAAGCGTCGTGTCCATACAGAAAGAATACATGAAAACGTTTACTGTTGAAGCGTGGTCTCGCGATAAAATTGCGGCTACGGCAGTTGGGATGAAATGAACTGAGGAGAGATTGATGAAGAGGATTGGAATCGCACTATTCCTGCTTTCGAGCTTCTGTTATGCAGACACTCCGGACAGCTTTGAGCCTGCGTCAACCAATGTGTGGGGGGCGGCTTATCCTCGCGTCGATGCCGGCGGCAGAGCTGAATTTCGCGTGAAAGCGCCGGATGCAGCAAAGGTCCAGGTGAACTTCTGGGGCAATCCCAAGATCGACATGGTGAAGCAGCCCGATGGATTCTGGACGGCCACCACGTCTCCGCTCGTTCCCGGATTCCACTACTACACGTTGATCGTCGACGGCGCGGAAGTCAGCGATCCGGGAAGCCATTCTTATTTCGGTGGCGGCAAGGATGCGAGCGCAATCGAAATCCCCGAACCAGGGTCGACCTATTATTCGCCCCGGAATGTGCCTCACGGCGAGGTTCGCGAAGTCTGGTACCACTCCGACGTGACCGGGAGTTGGCGCCACGCGCTCGTTTATACGCCGCCGGAGTACGACTCTCAAACGAAGACGCGCTATCCGGTGCTCTATCTGCAACACGGCGGCGGCGAGGATGAAACGGGTTGGATCAAGCAGGGACACGCGAACTTCATCCTCGATAATTTGATCGCAGACAAGACCTCCAAGCCGATGATCGTGGTGATGGCCTACGGCTACGCTAAGCGTGCCGATCGCCCCGATCCGGATATGGCTGGGAAGCCGTTCGGCTCGCCCGAAATGATGAAGGCCATGCAAGAGATGGCACAGGCGTTTGAAGACGATATGACGCAAGCGCTGATTCCGTTCATCGATTCGCACTTCCGCACTCTGGCCGATCGCGAGCATCGCGCCATGGCCGGGCTTTCGATGGGCGGGATGCAGACCTTCCAGGTGACCTTCGATCATCTGGATCTGTTTTCGTATATTGGAGGATTCAGCGGCGCGGCAGGCGCATTTGTGCTGGGCAACCGAACGCTCGACCCCAAGACGGACTTCAACGGTGCGCTCGCCGATCCGGCCGCCTTTGCCCAGCGGGTCCATCTGCTTTGGCTTGGCGTGGGCACAGAAGAACCCGCCATGATGCATGCCGGCATCGAGAAAATGCATACATCTTTGGATGAAGCAAAGATCAAGCATGTCTTTTATGAGTCGCCTGGCACCTCGCATGAGTGGCAGACATGGCGCCGCGATCTCAAAGATTTTGCGCCGAGGCTCTTTCAGGACGTATCCTCGAAGCCGTAGAATGTCAGTCCTTGAGCCGAAGAGCAGCATTCACGATTGATGTGTCACCGACACTGAAATGCATTTCCTTAGTCTGACCAGGAGTGACGTGCGAAAAGCGAAGTTACGAATTCCAATCGCGATGGTTATGGTCTTGTGCGCGGGCAGGTTGTTGTCCCAAGAATCCGTGCATTCAGCGTATTTGAACCCAACGCTACCCGCGGAACAACGTGCGGCCGATCTTGTTCATCGCATGACGGTGGAAGAGAAGGTCTCGCAACTTGTCAATCAGTCCCGTGCGGTGCCGCGACTGAACGTTCCAGCCTATGACTGGTGGAGCGAGGCGCTGCATGGAGTGCAACGGCCCGGCGTAACCGAGTTTCCCGAGCCAATCGGCTTGGCCGCGACATTCGACCCGGATTCAATTCATCGCATGGGTACGGCAATCGGGATCGAGGGAAGAATCAAGCACGCCCAGACAATGCGAGACGGGCATAGCAATGTTTTCGAAGGCCTTGATTTCTGGGCGCCTAACGTGAACATCTTTCGCGATCCTCGCTGGGGACGTGGCCAGGAAACCTACGGCGAAGATCCCTTTCTGACGGCGCGCATGGGCGTTGCCTTCGTCACCGGAATGCAGGGTGACGATCCAAACCACTATCGCGTCATCTCAACGCCCAAGCACTACGCCGTGCATAGCGGACCCGAGCCGACTCGCCACACCGCCGACGTGAAGGTGAGCAAACACGATGAGCTGGATACTTATCTGCCGGCCTTTCGCGCCGCTGTAACCGAGGGCAAGGCCGGCTCTGTGATGTGCGCCTACAACAGCATCAATGGGCAGCCTGCTTGCGTGAACGAGTTCCTGCTGCAAGACCAGTTGCGCGGAAAGTGGAACTTTCAAGGCTACGTCGTCTCCGATTGCGATGCGGTGGTCAACATCTTTCGCGATCATCACTTCACCAAGACACAGCCGGAAGCTTCCGCGTTGGCCATTCAGCGTGGCCTCGACAACGAGTGCATCGATTTCGCAAAGGTCAACGACGATCACGATTACAAGGCGTACCTCGATGCCTATAAGCAAGGCCTTTTGAAAGAGAGCGAGATCGATACGGCGCTGATCCGGCTATTCACGGCGCGCATGAAGCTCGGTATGTTCGACCCGCCGGAAACGAGCCCGTACTCTAACATCGATGAAAAAGAGCTTGAAAGCGCGGAGCATCGTCAACTGGCGCACACCTTGGCCAGTGAGTCCATGGTGCTGCTCAAGAATGACGGCACTCTGCCATTGAAACATGGTCCGATTAAAATCGCGGTTGTGGGGCCGCTCGCCGACCAGACGAAGTATCTGCTCGGCAACTACAACGGCTCGCCGTCGCACACCGTGTCGGTGCTCGAAGGACTCAAAACCGAGTTTCCCGAGGCGCAGATTACGTTTGTGCCGGGAACGCAGTTTTTGCGCACGGATGGAGACTTGGTTCCGGAGTCTGTGCTGACCACGCCGGAGGGAAAGCCGGGGCTTGCAGTTACATACTCCACTGGAGGCAACTTCCAGGATAAAGGCACCGTGCTGGCGACAATGCAAGTGAGCGCCGTCGATTTGAAAACGGAGGGCGTTCCCCAGGAGGCGGCTGGCAGGTTCCCGCTTACGGTCACATGGGAAGGCTTTATCACCGCCGCGGAAACCGGCGAGTACAACATCGGCGTGCGTGCGAAAGGTAACTCGGCGATGGTCATGGTGGACGGCAAGCCGCTCGCGATGGAGTACCTCGATAGCCAACACGCGCAGGCGAAGGCCGGACATCTTCGCCTTGAGCAAGGCAAGAAAGTGGCGCTAAAAGTCAGGTACGAGTTGAATGAGAAGGGCTCCGTTGAGGCGCAGTTGTTCTGGGCAAAGTACGATTCCAAGCCGAGCCCGGAGGTGATTGCCGCAGCCAAGAATGCCGACGTTGTCATCGCAGTCCTCGGAATTACCAGCGATCTTGAAGGCGAAAATATGCCGGTCAGCGAGGAAGGATTCAATGGCGGCGACCGCACCAGCATCGATCTCCCGAAGCCCGAAGAAGCGTTGTTGGAAGCAGTGACGGCAACCGGAAAACCCGTAGTCCTTGTGCTTGCCAACGGAAGCGCGCTGGCCGTGAATTGGGCCAACGAGCATGTGAACGCGATTCTCGAGTCGTGGTATGCGGGCGAAGAAGGTGGTGCGGCGATCGCCGAGACTCTCTCCGGAAAATATAATCCTGCCGGACGCTTGCCGATAACGGTCTATGCGGGCATCGATCAGCTGCCGCCGTTCGAAGACTATTCGATGCAGAATCGCACCTATCGCTATTTCAAAGGCAAGCCGCTTTATCCGTTTGGTTATGGCTTGAGTTACACAACCTTTTCGTATTCTGAATTGACGCTCTCGAAGGCGGCCATCAACGCGGGCGATCCGCTGCGAGCCGAGGTGACGGTGACGAACACAGTGCAGCGCGAGGGCGATGAGGTGGCGCAACTTTATCTTAGTTTCCCACCTGTGCCCGGAGCTCCTTTGCGCGCCCTGCGCGGCTTCAAACGCGTTCATCTGAACCCAGGCGAATCGCAAAAGGTCAGCTTTGAGTTGAAGGACCGCGATCTGAGCATGGTGAGCGAAGCAGGCGAGCCAATCATCGCCGAAGGAGTTTATTCGGTTTCAATTGGCGGAGGCCAGCCGAATCAAGGAGCGCCGGTGGCGACTGGAACATTCCGGACAATGGGGACGAAAACGTTGCCGGAATAGCTTTCGCCGGCAGTCGCGGATTTCATGGTGGTGGATTGATGCGTCTCCAGAAAATGGTGTTGGAAAGGGATTGAATTCATGATTTCGAACTATCGTCTTGTGGCCGCTGCAACAATCATCCTAGTCGTGCTGAGTGGCGGCGCTTTCGCTCAGAACACACCGGGCATGCCGCCGATGCCGCCGCAGCCTCCTAAGACGCAGCCCTTCGTCAGCACGCTCTTCGGCGATGACATGGTTTTGCAGCGGGGCAAGTCAAACACCATTTGGGGATGGTCTGAACCCGGAGACAAAGTCACGGTCCAGATTGGGGAAACTGCGGCGACCGGCGTGGCCGGAGCCGATCGTCGCTGGCAAGTAAAGATTCAGCCTCCTCCAGCGGGAGGCCCTTATACAGTCAAGATCACCGGCCACGAGTCGGTCGAGCTTCACAATGTCATGGTCGGCGATGTCTGGTTGTGCGGCGGCCAGTCGAACATGGGCCTGCCGCTGCGCTTTACGCTTAATGGCGCCGACGAAGCCAAGGCTGCCAACTATCCAGACATTCGCTTCTTCACCGTGACGGGCCACCCGGCTTACCATCACACGGATCTTGTCGGAGGCAAGTGGAGCGAGGTTACGCCGCAGACGGCCGAATGGATCTCCGCGGTCGGCTACTATTTTGCGCGCAGGGTCCAGCAGGATATTCATGTGCCCATCGGTTTGCTTCTCGATAACATGGGCGGAACGCCGGCCGAGGCCTGGACCAGCGCCGAGGCTCTGCGTCCTCTGAAGGACTTCGATGTTCCCCTGGCGGAACTGGCCAAGCTCTCTGCCGCGGGCGCCCCCGAATACGGTAACTTCGTGATGCATTGGTACGACGAGTTCGACATTGGCACGAAGGGTCATTGGGCTGCTTCGGAGCTTGACGATTCAACCTGGAAGACAGTGCAAATTCCCGGCGGGTTCACAGATCTCGGCGTGCCCGAGGCACCTGCGTTAGTCTGGTTTCGCAAAGAGGTCGTGCTGCCTGATCCACTCCCCGCCGGCCGCGCCATGTTGCATCTGGGTGTCATCGAACGCATGGATACGGCTTATATCAACGGCAAAGAGGTCGGTGCAAGCTCCTGGGTTGAGAACCCGCGCGCTTATCCCATCAGCGATGGCGTTCTAAAGCCCGGACGGAATGTGATCGCCATTCGCGTGCTCAAGACCAAACCCGATGGCGGTTTCATGAGCAAGCCAGAAGATCTCCATCTTGTGCTGGGCGACAAAACCAGCATCCCCTTGGCCGGTCAGTGGAAGGCCCAACTCGCTGTCGATGCGCGACCGCCGCACTCGCTTCCCCTCGCCTATGAGAACTGGCCCATCATGCCGACGGTACTTTATGAAGGCATGCTGGCCCCCGTCGCGCCGTTTTCCATCGCAGGCGCCATCTGGTACCAAGGCGAACAGAACTCGCCGCGCGGCTACCAATATCGCAAGATACTTCCCGTGATGATTGCCGACTGGCGAAAGCTCTTCGCTCAGGGCGATTTCCCTTTTTATATCGTCAGCCTGCCGGCCTTCACACCGCGCAGTGCAACACCGGTCGACGGCGACGAGTGGGCCGAGACACGCGAGTCCCAGGCAGTGGCCGCGGCCGCAGTTCCCAACTCATGTCTGGCCGTTACCATCGACACGGGCGATGCGGACAACATTCACTCCAAAGAAAAGAAACCCGTCGGCGACCGGCTTGCTCTATGCGCACTGGCCAACTACTACGGTGAGAAGGTGGTCTATTCAGGTCCGACACTCTCATCCGTTCAGCGGCTTCCTGGCTCGATCCGATTGCACTTTGATCACACCGACGGCGGCCTGGTGGTGAAAGGGTCGAAGCTGGAAGAGTTTGCCGTTGCTGGCGAAGACCATAAATGGGTTTGGGCCGACGCGCACATCGAGGGCGACACGGTGGTTGTTTCATCGCCCTCGGTGCCGGCTCCGAAAGAGGTCCGCTATGCCTGGCAGTCCAATCCCGCCGCGACTCTTTTCAACGGAGCCGGTTTGCCTGCCGGTCCTTTCCGGACTGATACCTGGCCCGTCAAGACTGAGGCTCACAGGCCATTCTAACGGGTCCGATCGAAACTGCGCGCTGTCGCTGGCAGCATATCGGCCCGTCCTCAGGCCACTTGAACTGCTAGCTCGGCGCAACTGGGTTCAGGTCAACTAAGGAGATTCAATGATCAGCCATTCTCGTCGTGACTTTCTGAAGACAAGCACCGCCGTGGCCGGCCTCACTGTCGTTCGCTCTCTGGCTCCGACAGACGTGTTGGGTCTTTCGTCCCCTGATGCAAGCTCCAGGATCGTACCTTTTCCACTGAGTGCGGTTCGCCTTGCTCCCGGTATCTTCAGCGAACAGGCCGAGATCAATGCGCGCTATCTCGATTCACTTTCCGTCGATCGGCTCCTGCATTCGTTCCGCGTCACGGCCGGCATCTCATCGGCTGCGACGCCCTACAAAGGTTGGGAAGAGCCGACGTGCGAACTGCGCGGCCATTTCGCTGGCGGACACTACCTGTCTGCCTCGGCTCTGGCATTTGCCACATCGGGAAACGATGTGCTCAAGAAGAAGGGCGACGAACTGATCGCGGGACTCTCTCAATGCCAGGCCAAAAATGCGGGCGGCTATCTGAGCGCTTATCCTCCCGATCTTTTTGAACATCTCGTTCAGGGAAAGCCGGTCTGGGCGCCCTTTTACACTTACCACAAGATCATGGCCGGCCTGCTTGATATGTACGTCCTGACGGGTAACTCCGACGCGCTTCAGATCGCCGAAGGCATGGCCCGGTGGGTCGGAGATTACTTCATGGGAATCGGCGCTGAACAGCGCCAACGGATGCTGCGCACTGAATACGGCGGCATGAACGAGGTCTTAGTAAATCTAGCTGCGATTACGAAAAAGGATAGATATATCGAGACCGCGCACCTCTTCGAGCAGCCTGACTTTCTTGATCCGCTGGCTGACCGCCGCGACCAACTTCAAGGTCTCCATGCCAACACTCATGTTCCCAAAATCATCGGCGCTGCCCGCATGTACGAGGTGACGGGCGACCGTCGCTACCAACAGATTGCCGAGTACTTCCTCGAAGAAGTACTCACCGCGCGCAACTATGTTATCGGAAATACGAGTCTCGAAGAAAATTGGAAAACGCTTCCAGGGCAACTCAAAGACACGCTTGGATGGAAGAATGCCGAATGCTGTGTCGCCTACAACCTGATGAAACTCGAGCGGCTCGTCTTCGGTTGGACTGCGAGCGCACGCTGGATGGACGAATATGAGCGCGCGCTCTTCAACTGCAGACTGGGAACACAAAACGCACATGGTTTGAAGCAGTACTTCTTTCCGCTTGCCGCGGGTTACTGGCGCGTCTATAACTCGCCGGAGGAATCTTTCTGGTGCTGCACGGGAACCGGCGCGGAGGAATTTGCCAAGTTCACCGATACGATCTTCTTCCATCGCGGCGACGAAATTTTCGTGAATCAATTCATCGCATCGACACTCGACTGGAAAGAAGAAGGCCTGCTGATCGATCAGGTCACTCAATTCCCGCATGAACAAGGCACGACTCTGAAAATAAAAGCCTCGCGCCCGGCCGCCCGCACAATTCACATACGGATTCCGGCTTGGACCGCGAATGCTGAGGTCATGATCAATAACCGGGCGTTGGAGGCAGTTGCAGATCCGGGATCGTATCTCGCGATTCGAAGAGTCTGGCAAGATGGCGACACGTTCAGCATCAGCTTGCCGATGCAGTTGCGACAGGAGACCCTGGCAGGCGATGATTCCGTCGCTGCGGTTTTGTATGGCCCGCTGGTCCTTGCCGCTGATTTGGGTCCCATTCCGTCGGATGCACCGGATAGGGTAATCCATAGCGGAGATACAGCCCCGGATAAGGTTCCTTCTCCCGATCCACTTCCGAAGACTCATGCAACTCCCGGCATCAAGCCGGACCAATGGGTCAAGACTGAGTCTAAGTCGGAGTTGCGTTTCAAGGCCGCGACACAAGCCGGCGACCGTGAACTCATGCCGATGTATAAAGTTCGCGATCAGCGTTACGCGGTTTATTGGCAGACTGAAAATCCGAAACAGCTGTCCTGACATGCGATTCTCAGAGAATAAAATACGCGAGTTATGTCAATCTCGAACGCGATAGCTCGCAGGAACTCTTACGTAAGGAAAGGAATGATTGCAATGATTGCCAGGTCCGCCGAAGTGAGCGTATGGCCAGTTATTCTGCCTGTACTCTGTCGAATCATCCCCGTCTCGCTCATCTTCGCGTTCGCGCAAAGCGCACTCTGCCAGATGCCGGGCCAGGAAAGACCGGGCTTGGCACCTGTTGCGGCGCAACCTTCTGAACATGGACTTCATGCGACGGTGGGCTCCGAGGTGCTCGATGTAACCGTCTGCGGCAGTTCGCTGATCCACGTACTTGCGAAGCCCGATGTAACTGCGCAGACGGGTCGAAAGCCCTGGATGCTTGATCAAAGCGAATCCTGTCCGGGTGCTCCATTTCACTTCGCGCAGGATGCGAAGTCTGCAACGCTCACGACCGATAAGCTGGAAATAGCTCTCGGCCTCGAGCGCGGCAATCTTTCTTTTCGCGCGGTGGATGGAGACGCGCTGCTCCGCGAAGGAAACAGCATGCCCCGCACCTATGAGCCCGTGCAACTGAACGGCGAGAGCACATTCAAGGTCACTGACCACTTCTCACCCGTGCCGACTGAGGCTTTCTACGGGCTCGGCCAGCATCAAAGCGGCATGTTTAACTACCGCGGCTCAACGGTCGAGTTAGGCCAGAACAACACAGACGTGGCGATTCCTCTGCTTGTTTCGAGCCGAGGCTACGCTTTGATGTGGAACACGGCGGCTCTTACTTACGTCGACAACCGCTTTCCGACCGAACTTTCGTTCAGCGCGATCGCGGGACATTCGATTGACTATTACTTCATCTACGGCCCCGAGATGGACACAATCATCCACCAATACCGGAGCATGACGGGACATACGCCCATGCTGCCGAAATGGGCCTATGGTTTCTTCCAGTCGAAAGACCGTTATGAATCGCTCGACGAAATTCAGAAGATCGCACAACGCTACCGCGCCGAACATATTCCCCTGGATGCAATCGTGCAGGACTGGTTCTGGTGGAAGAATGAAGGCGATCCGGAGTTCAACGCCAACTACCACGATGTGCCCAAAGATCTCGACGCTTTACACAAAGAGAATGTGCATACGATGATCTCCGTCTGGGGCTTGCTCGATCCTGCATCTGAAACTTACAAGACTCTTGACGCGAAGAAGCTCTTGATTCCAGGTGCGCATGTCTATGATCCCAGCAGCACGGAGGCCCGCGACATCTATTGGAATCGGCTACCCGGTAAACTACTGGCGCAAGGGTGGGACGCCTTCTGGCTTGATAGCGCTGAGCCCGAGGAGTTTTGGCCTCACATGGGTGACGCCATTCTGCGCAACAAACAGCTTGCCATCGGCAACGGCGCTGAATACACCAACGTCTTTCCTCTGCTTCATACGCTCGGAGTGCAGGATCATTGGACGCAAGCAGACGACCGCAAACGCGTCTTCCTTCTGACCCGATCGGCATTTCTGGGCCAGCAGCGCGTCGGCGCTACCGTGTGGTCCGGCGATGTGTACACGAGTTACTGGTCGCTCTCGCGTCAGGTGCCTGCCGGGCTGAACTTCGCGCTCAGCGGGCTTCCCTATTGGACTACCGACATCGGCGGCTACTGGCCTGCCTTCCCCGGTGTGATTGAACAGCCTGCCTACCAGGAACTCTATGCACGGTGGTTCGAGTTCGGAACATTCTGTCCTATCTTTCGCACGCACGGCCATCGGCCCAATAATGAGTTATGGACTTACGACAAGGTCGAACCCACACTCATTCGTTTCGACAAGCTTCGCTATCGCCTCATGCCGTATATCTACTCGCTCGCATGGAAAGTCACGAGTGAGGATTACACCATCCAGCGCCCACTGGTGATGGATTGGCGAACGGACGAAAAGACATGGAATATCGGCGATGAGTTTATGTTCGGACCGGCGATCCTGGTCGCTCCAGTTTTGAATGCCAACGCCACCCAACGCAGCGTATATCTACCCCCATCGCCGAAGTGGTATGACTTCTGGACAGGGGCTTCGACGCCGGGGGGACAGGCAATCGAAGCCGATGCGCCACTCGATCGTATGCCTCTCTACGTGCGCGCCGGATCGATATTGCCGATGGGAGCTGAGATCGAATTTGCCGCTCAGTATCCATCTGGCCCCATCGAACTTCGCATCTATCGCGGAGCGGATGGAGAATTCAAATTGTATGAAGATGCGGGGGACGGCTACGACTACGAGCATGGTCAGCATGCCGTGATTCCCATGCATTGGAACGACAGCACTGAGCGCCTCACGATCGGTGCGCGCGAGGGCTCATATCCCGGAGTAGTCGAGAAACGTGCATTTCAAATCGTACTTGTTGGAAGCGGTCACGGGAGCGGCGGTAACGTGACAGATCACGCCGACAAGCAGATCGAGTATGACGGAAGAGAAATCAGTATCGAAATTCGCTAAGACAAGTTGCTGATCCGCGCGGCCTTTCTGAGCGCGGCGGTTTTCAAGCCGAATCAATTCTCGAGAGCACTCAAGGCTTTGGAAGAAGCACCTGGCACTGGCCCAGCCGTGCTTCCCACCATGGTCTCAGGAATCCAGATTGAAAACACTGTGCCGGTCGCGCCGGGCGTTTGGCAGCTGCGCACGCGAATGGTCGCGTGAAGTTTTTCTAGAATCTGGTGGCTCACCCAAAGCCCTAAACCTGTGCCTCTGTCGCCTTTCGTGCTGATAAAGGGCTGGAACAATCTCCGCGCCGTATCCCAATTCATGCCGTGGCCGGTATCGGCAATGCTGATGCGCATTCCCGACCTTCCGGTTCGAACGTGGCACTGCGGCCGCGTCCGAACGATCAGCTTGCCATCGCGCTGCATGGCGTCAATTGCATTCGCAATGAGATTGGCGAATACCTGCCGCAGTTCCGAAGAAAAGGAAAACAGGCGGTCCGCTTCCACATATTCCCGTCGCAGTGTGATGCCGGACTGGCGTAGCCGGCCCTCGTAGAGCGCCAAAGCCGAGTCCAGGATTTGCGAAACTCGCTCCCAGGTCGGCGCGTCGGCTCGCCGGTTGAAGCGCAAAGTATGTGAGATAATTTGCGATACCCGCGCAAGCTCATCCTGCGCCAGTTTCACATACTGTAACGTTGCGGCATCGGTCGAGGATTGTTCAATCAGGTAGAGCAGGTTCGTCACTGCGGCCAGCGGATTGTTGATCTCATGCGAAATGGTGGCCGCCATGCGCCCCACCAAGGCCAACTTCTCGCTGCGAATGAGTGCCTCTTTGGCGCGATCCCGGGACTCCTCAGCTTCCTTGAGCGCGGTGATCTCCTGCGTCACGCCATCAAACCGAAGCGGCCGCCCACTCGCATCGTATGCCGTGCGGCCAATCGCACGAATCCACTTGATTCGGCCTTCAGGCGACACCGTGCGATATTCAACGTCGTATTGCGTGTGTGTGCCGATGGCCAATTCCATTGCCTGCCGCGTCGGTTCGCGGTCATCCGGATGAAGCCGCTGATAAAAAATCTCGATATCAACGATGGCGTCAGGGGGCAGCCAGAAATGCTCCTTCACCCGGTCATCCCAGATCAACCGATCAAAAGGGAGATCGCAGAACCAATAACCAATCCGGGCCGCCTCCGTGGCAAATGCGAAACGCTCGTGGTCATCCCGGAAGAGATCCTCGGGGTTCCGATGCCTGTCCACGGATTGAAGAGTCAGCCCGGAAATCGCTGCGGTCATTCCATCGCTCAAGCGCTCCTACCTCCACCAACACCGAAGAAATCGAATCCGAAACCGCTTGCCGGAAGTCTAAGGTGCCAGTTTCCAGGAGTGTCTCGAAAATGGTACGGCATGACGATATCGGATGCGACCTGGAAGCCTAAGGTTGCAACGAGAGAACCAGAATCGTAAAAAAGTAGCGACGGTAAGTCGATTACGAGATAAGCCTGCGGAGCCACGACAGACTAATGATCGAACCATTCGCGAAACATGAGGGAACTGAGCGTCCTGATGGCCGCTGGCACCATTCGTGGATTGCCTCTTATGCTGCTTCCAGGCGCGTGTTGTGAGTCTCGGGCATCAACAGGTACAGAATAACGAAGGCCGCCAGCGCCACCCCGGCTAGAAACAGAAAGCCGGCACGAAAGCTCGCATGGTGAACGATGGCGCCGGCGATGACCTGGCTCAACGCAGCACCGATGCCGACAGCGGTATTGATAGCTCCGAGTGCCAGATTGAAGCGGCCGGTGCCCCGAGTCAGGTCGGCAATGATCAGCACCGAGACAACGCGCGTCCGACGATGCCGAGGGACATGGCGCAGATGGCCGGCTGAAAAACGCTGGACATGCCGCCAATTAGGATCTGAGCGCCCATGACGGGCCAGAACGAGGGGAACAACGCGATGAGCAGCGCGCCTGCTGCCAGCCCAGCCACACCGATCCCCACCAACGCACGCTTGGCGCGCAATTGATCAACAAGTCCGCCTGCGGGTGTTTGCAGCAGGATTCCTGCGATGCCCCCCACCGTAAGTGCGAGGCCCACGCTTTCCTCATTCCATTTGTAGCCGGCGAGCTAGATCGCAAGGAACGGTCCTACGCCCGTCTGCACGTCGGCGAGGAAAAAATTGAGCCAATCGAGGCCGCGTAAGGTTTTTTCTGAGGGGGCAGCTTTGGTCTCGACCGAGGCTCTTGGCTCAGGCGCGCTCTTCATGGTCAAAGTTGAACCATCCTCTGAGCGCAGAGACCCCTGAAAAATTCAATTTGCGCATCCGACGATCCCCGCCCGGTCCCAAGCAATTGAGCATCGCTCACAGAGACTGAGATGAAAGACGTCGGGCACGCGATGCCTCGATGTGCTTTGATTCGAAAGCTGTGTTAAGTGCACATCTGGAGCGACAAGTTTGCCGCTCCAGATGTGTGTTACAACGAGTTACAGATTTCAGCCGCTTGTTAGTTAACTGTGCACGGCGTTCCGTTGAGTGAAATGGCCGTCGGTATTGAGTTGGTCGCACCGTTCCAGGTTCCGTTGAAGCCGAATCCTGAGTAGCTTCCGCCGGCCGGGATGTTTTGCCACGACTGACCGGACTGCTCGCTCACAGTGACATTGGCGCCGCTCTGGGTTGCATTTCCATTCCATGAGCCGCTGATGGTTTGTCCGTTGGCGTAGGTCCAGGTTAATGTCCAGTTGCTCAGAGTCGTGGTTCCACCGTTCACGATCGTGATGGCTCCTCCGAAACCGCCTACCCATTGACTTGTGATTGTATAGTCGACGGTGCAGGCAGAAGCGACCACGACAGTGGTGACATTGAGGGTGAACGAAGTGCTTGCGGTTGTGCTCCCCGAGGTGCCAGTGACTGTCACAGTGTACGCACCAGCGGCTGTCGTGCTGCTGGCTGTCAGAGTGAGCACGCTAGAGGTTGTAGAGGATGTCGGGCTGAACGAGGCTGTTACACCGCTGGGCAGGCCCGAGGTTGTAAAGGCTACGCTTCCCGTGAACCCGCCGATGTCAGTCACCGAGATCGTGTCTGTTCCGCTCGCGCCCT
The DNA here is from genome assembly GCA_964438125.1 of uncultured Occallatibacter sp. Classification (GTDB taxonomy): domain Bacteria; phylum Acidobacteriota; class Terriglobia; order Terriglobales; family Acidobacteriaceae; genus Telmatobacter. The sequence goes on along the minus strand of CAYTJN010000066.1, from coordinate 2,673 downwards.
GAGCGACGGACAAGGATGACGCCGAAGAACTCAGACTGAATCCGCTGGTTGTCGGGGCAGTAACTGTAAGTGCGATGGTAGCGCTCGCAGTTGTGCTGCCTGAGGTTCCGGTGATGGTGACCGTAGCAGTGCCTGCCGCAGCGGAACTGCTAGCTGTTAGCGTAACCACGGTAGAACTGGTGGACGATGTCGGGCTGAACGAAGCCGTCACGCCGCTGGGCAGACCGGATGCGGCAAACGATACGGTTCCGCTGAATCCGTTCTCAGGCGTTACAGAGACGGTGGCGGTACCGCTGGCGCCCTGCAGAACAGAGAGCGTCGTAGGCGAAGAACCAATCGTGAAGCTGGCTGCTGATGGCGATTTCAATTGGAACGACTCGCTCGTCGAACCGTTGCAGGTGTTGATCTGCATCTGTTGGCCTGTGTTTGCGTTGGGGAAATTCAGGCAAAGCCCGCTGTTTTCATCAACGAATTCAACATAGCCGGAGGCAAGCTGGTAGGCCTGGAACTGCATGTTGAGCGCGCCGCTGTAATAGGTGTAAAGTTGGATGCCTGTTCCAGCCGTCGTGCTCGGACCGATAACATTCCAGGCAGCCCCTGCGAGGTTCGCCGTGGTGATCTCCCAGCTGTTGGTTCCGACGCTTGTAAAGAGCCACTCCTGGCTGAGGTCGCCGCTGCTGCATGACTGCTGTTCGACTGCGGTCCCGTTGGCAGTGGCGCCACCAGTGTCGTCGACGCACAAGGCGCTGGCTTCATTGACGACCGTGTAAAGGGCGTTGTTGGTGATTGAATAGACGGGTAGTGAAGAGGCAACCGTGAGCGCGATGGTCGTGGTCGCTGTGCTTCCCGAGGTCCCGCTGATGGTTACGGTACTGGTTCCGGCTGCGGCCGAGCTGCTGGCCGTGAAGGTAACTACGCTGCTGCCAGTCGTGGGATTGGTGCCGAAGGCCGCGGTGACGCCACTAGGAAGTCCAGAGGCGGAAAGAGCTACGCTGCCGCTGAATCCGTTGGCTCCCGTCACAGTAACAGTGTCAGTCGCGCTGCTGCCTGGGGAAACGGTGAGCTTCGCGGCCGAAGGAGCAATCGTGAAGCTGGGGTTAGTTGTCGTCGTGCCCTGCCAGACTGTTGCGCTAGCGTGCCCGCTGCCGCCGCTCCATGACTCCGCCGCGAGATACTGCATCTGGTAAGAGCCCATATTCATCCCGATGCTGTTCCAGTGGTTAAAGTGGTTGGCGAGGGTGATTGTGCCGTTTGATCCGATGGCTGCTCCGCCCCATTGATCCAGATACTGCTCGAAAGTTGCTGTGCCGACGATGGAGGGCTGGTTGACTTGCTGATGCTCATAAGTGGTGTAGTTATGCCCATCGCTGGTGACGCTGCCCTTCTGCGTTGCGGTCGCCAGATACAACTGGCCAAACTCGGTGACGTAATACTCGACCAACGGATTTTCCGTCCATCCGTAGAGGGAAATGACGTTATAGCCACTGGCGGAGCTGACGTTGTAGCCAACGACCCGCGCGCTCCCCGGATTCCAGCCTACGCCGCCAACTACATCGCCGGCGTTGGTCCAGTTAAGCGAGTAACTGCCGGCCGTTGATCCCAGTGATAAGGTTGCCGACCCGCTACTGGTATACAACGCATAATAAAATCCGTTGCTTGTACCTGACCCATTGTTGTTGACCGTCTGGGCGTTTGCCCCTATGGCTAGGCAACCCACTGCGATCGCTATGAGAGCGGTCAGGATTACTTGTTGGACACGAATTACTTTCATTTTCCACTCCTTCTGAATTCTTATTACTTGATTACTTGCAATTTCTTTACTCAGCAGCGGAACAACTCGTGGAAGCTGCTCCGCTGCGTTGAAGTTAGGGCTAGTTAGTTAGTTAACCGTGCACGCTGTTCCGTTGAGCGAGAACGCCGCGGGAATTGCGTTGGTTGTGCCGTTCCATGTGCCGTTGAAGCCAAATCCGGAGTAGCTTCCGCCGGCGGGAATGTTCTGCCATGATTGACCGGATTGTTCGCTTACAGTCACATTGGCGCCGCTCTGCGCAACAGCTCCATTCCATGAACTGCTGATGGTCTGTCCGTTGGCAAAGCTCCAGGTCAGCACCCAGTTGCTCAGTGTGGTGGTTCCGCCGTTGACGATGGTGATGTTCGCTCCAAAATTGGCGGAGTTTTGCGGGGTGATGGTGTAGTCGACCGTGCAGGCGGAGCCGCCTGTGCTGGCAGCGGCGACATTCAGCGTGAAGCTGGTGGTCTCCGTGGTGCTCCCGGAGGTTCCGGTCACAGTCACTGCGTAAGCTCCCGTGGGGGCCGTGCTGCTGGCCGCGAGCGTGAGCACGCTGGAAGTAGTGGACGATGTTGGACTGAACGAGGCCGTTACGCCGCTGGGAAGCCCGGACACCGTGAAGGCCACGCTGCCGGTAAATCCGCCCGTATCCGCCACCGTGATGGTGTCGGTACCGCTCGCACCCTGCGTGACGCTCAAAGACGACGCCGACCGACTCAGACTGAATCCGGGGGTTGCTGTTGCGCTGACTGTGAGCGTGAAGCTGGTGCTCGCCGTGATGGTGCCCGAAGTTCCGGTCACAGTTACTGTATAGGCTCCCGCGGTGGCCGTGCTGCTGGCCGCGAGCGTGAGCACGCTGGAAGTGGTGGAGGATGTCGGACTGA
>CAYTJN010000065.1:0-21151 GCA_964438125.1 uncultured Occallatibacter sp. | reverse complement strand
CGCCCCGCCCTGTCCGGGTTGCGTCTCTCCAGTTTGCCCGACATCAATGTCGCTGGTTCCGGCGATGGCAATCGTCTGGCCAGTCCCGTCGATCCCCGCGTTCCATAAGGGAAGAATATTGTAAATCGTGGCGAAGTCGTATGGCGCTACATCCTCCTCCAGAGAGGGGTAGGTTCCGCCGACATTAAAGCCGAACTGCGGTTTAGCTGACAGGTCCGGTGCCGCGCTGCGAGCCGCCGAACCGCCCTCAGCACCGCTTGATCGTGTGGCGGCAGCAAGAGGGTTCCCGCTACGCGCCCATCTCCCCGTTGCAGCATCCCGCGTGACTTGGCTCCCCAGCCGATGCAAGGGTTTCGGGAAGAAGTTATGCAGCGCCTTAACCCCCACAACTGCGGGCGCGAGCGCAGCAGGAATCTGCGGGTCGCTCATATTCCCGATGTGCGCGACGCCGTTTACTTCCAGGTTATGAATCTCAGTGTGGAAGGCGCTTTCGACCTGGGAAGCCGTTCCGCTGAACCGGATCGACATGCGGTCGTTAGGCACTTGATCCACCGAAAAACCATGAGAGGTGAGCCACGCGGAGAGGGTCGAAATGTCATTCTCCGAAGGGCCGAATTGCTGACCTACCTGCTGCGGCGTGAGCCACTGATGGAAATTAGGCGAGGAAGAGTCGTATTGGCTGGCGACAAACTTTTCAAACGCCGCCTGCTGCTCAGGGCTCCGGCTCAGCACCAGAATCAAGTCGGACATGCGGAGGTCCGGGCTCACCCGGCCGCGATCGTTCCTGGAGTTAGCGGCGGGGTGGGTGTTGCCTGCGAGCGTCACCAGATTGCTTTCATCGACGCGGTCGACAATCCGGATCCTCGGCGCGACCGCTTGGCCCACCGATATCGAACTGCCAATCAACAAACAGACCGCTGCACAGAGGGAAACTGAACTCATGGAGCGCATGGTGGTTTTTTCCTCGACCTTCCTTCGGAGGTTTAACCCCCGAAAACACCAAAAGTTGTGGTTGGAATCAATTATCTTTCATTACTAAACGGCCGCCAGCCGTTGCGCCCACTACGTTGAGCTCGCGGCCATTCAGGGAGGCATTTCTCGTCGCGACGGAAGAATTCCCAAGCGCGAAAGAAAAAAGCAGTCAGTCAGTATAGACGGGATCGCGTCGGAAAAGTTGAACTTAATAGAGAGAAAGACGATCGCCAGATTGATCTGGCGCAGATAGGACTGCCCGAGAGATCGCCTTTGCGGCAAATCAATTCTATTGATAATGCTAACTGGCCGAGTCTTTCTGGCGCGTAGCCTTAACCGCCGATAGCAGCCCGACCCCTGTCATCACGATTGCGCCGACCACGATCCAATGGGTGGGCATATGGATCAGGTGCGCGGCATAAGCTAGACCGCCAATCATGATTGCGAATCCCGCAGCGTAAATTCCAAAAGACATGGCATCTCCTGATTGCGTTCGTTGTAGGGTACAGAGGTTGGATCATGCGTTGCGCGGAAGTGGCCGCTCCCTTCACACCAGCTTCGCCCGCCTTGCGGTTCGTGCACGACTGGGCGGCGGATCGAGAAGCTTGGGCCTGGATGCGTTTTCTTCTGGCAGTTCGTCCATCAGAACCATGTTGAGCAGCGATGTGTGAACCCGGATGCGGCTGTCGTATTCAATGTAACCAAGCCTTCTGAAACGATTCATAAAGAAGCTGACGCGCGACCGTGTTGTGCCAATCATCTCGGCGAGAGTCTCCTGCGTGACGACTGGAATCAGGGTCATCGGTTCGCCCGGCCCCCCGTAGGCCGCCATCAACAAGAGAGTTCGCGCGAGCCGCCTCTCGCTGGAGTTAAATAGCTGGTCGACCAGATCCGCCTGCGTTCGAATGCCGCGTGTGAGAATGAACTGCATAAAAAAATCTGAGAAGGCGTGTTCTTCATGCAGCACCTTCAGCATTTGGGCTCTTTCGATCCTGAGTGCGACGCACACGGATATGGCAGTCGCCGAAGCCGGGCGCAGCGCATCAGTCCCTGCCATCGACTCCTCGCCAAAAAAGTCACCCGCGGCAAGCATCGTAACCGTAGCCTCTTTTCCCCGCTTGGAGAGCACGGTGAGCTTTGCCCGGCCGCTCTGAAGATAAAATACAGAGTCCCCGGGGCCCCCCTGGAGATAGAAAGCCTGTCCTGCCGCATTACGGCGAACGCTTCGTCCCAATCCTTCGGTCGCAAGAAAGCTGGCGGGCTCAAAGGAACTACTTGTGAGTGCAGTCATCAAAAACCGCCTCTTTCTCCCTGCCACCCTGCCCCGAATAAACCATCTCCTGCCACGAATGAGCAAAAAAGAGATTGGCCCTTGGTAAAAAGCACTTGACCGGTACCTTGCAGTCTTCCACCGCAAGCGTCAGTACGTCTGAGCCGTTTAGATCAGTTGTGGCAGGGAAGAATGATCGTAAGGCAACAATAACAGCAAATGCTTTAGCTGGTTGGACTTGCTGACCGCCCCAAATTCTTAAAGCTTCTGCGCTCTTTGCACGGCACGGACGCCGTTGACGCGCCGCAAGCCAAGGACCATGCGATTGAGGTGGTGCACGTCCTCAGCTTCGGCGACTAACTCGACGATTGCGTCGCCGTTCTCGTCCTTGCGAATATCGACGCCGCTGATGTTGGCGTTGTCGTCGGAGATGACGGCGATCAACTCCTTCAACATCCCAGCCCGATCATCGCAGGAGACTGTGATCTTCACCGGATAGCGCTGCGGCTGTCCTGCCGCGGCAGCACTCTTTCGCGACCACTCGACGGCGATGCGGCGGTCGCTTTCATAGAGCAGGTTCTGCACATTGGGGCAGCCTCGCGCATGAACGGCCACGCCCTTGCCGCGAGTGACATAACCCACGATCTCTTCGCCGCGAATCGGGTTGCAACATCGCGCCCGATAGACCAGCATGTCGTTCTGCCCCTCAACCTGCAGCGAATCGGAGCCCGTCAGGTGCAGCTTGCGCACTGCGTCTGACATCGCCGACTCAGCGGTCGCGGGCTTGATCTCGGGTGTGGCCTCCGTCTCCGGCTGCGTTGTGCTTCCCGGAGAAAGCTTGCTGAGCACCTGTCGTGCGGATTGTTTGCCCAGGCCCAGCGCGGCCAGCAGATCGGCGGCCGTGGCCACGCTATATTCCTTGGCGATGCGGCTCAAATCCTGGTCGCCAATCTGGCTCATTGGGACCTTGAATTTACGGGCCTCACGTTCCAGTAGCTTACGGCCGATCTCGACAGCGCGGCGCCGATGGTCTTCGTTGAGCCAATGCTTGATCTTGTTTCGCGCGCGTGGGCTCTTGACAAAGGTGAGCCAATCCCGGCTCGGCTTGTGGTCTTTCTGCGTAACGATCTCGACAATGTCGCCTGTGCGCAACTTGGTCCGCAGAGGCGCCATGCGCCCGTTGACCTTGGCTCCAACGCAGGTGTGCCCCACTTCGGTGTGGATCGTATAGGCAAAATCGACCGGCGTCCCGTCTGAAGGAATCACCACCACTTTACCTTTCGGCGTGAAGGTGTAGGTCTCGTCCGGATAGAGGTCCATCTTCAGGCTGGAGAGGAACTCATTCGGGTCCGTCATCTCCTTTTGCCACTCGACCAACTGCCGGATCCAATTCAGCCGCTCCTCGTCGCGAGCCGTAACCACGCCACCGCCCGCCTTGTACTTCCAATGGGCGGCGATGCCTTCTTCGGCGATTCGGTGCATCTCCTCTGTGCGGATCTGCACCTCAAATTGGTGCCCGGTCGCCCCCATCACCGTTGTATGCAGCGATTGGTAGCGGTTGGCGCGGGGCATGGCGATGAAGTCTTTGATGCGCCCCGGCACCGGACGCCACAGCGTGTGGATCAGACCGAAGACCGCGTAGCAGGCAGCAACATCCTGAGTGATAACGCGGAGGGCCAGCAGATCGTAAACCTGATCGAAAGAAACCTTCGAGCGCTCGAGTTTTTGAAAGATGGAATAGATGCGCTTGATGCGCCACTCAACCCGTGCCTGGATGTTGTTCTCGCGCAGTTGCTCGTTGAGTGTGTCTTCGACGCCGCGCAAAAACTGTTCGCCCTCGATACGCCGCGATTCCACTGCGGCGGTGACCTGCTCGTAACTGACGGGGTCCGTATACCTGAAGGCCAGATCCTCCAGTTCGCCGCGCACCTTGCCCATACCCAGCCTGTGAGCCAGCGGCGCGTAGATGTCCAGTGTCTCCCGTGCAATGGCCTCCCGGCGCTCCGGCCGCAGGTGCTCCAGGGTCCGCATATTATGCAGCCGGTCGGCCAGCTTGATCAGCACCACGCGCACGTCCGAGACCATGGCAAGCAGCATCTTGCGCACGTTTTCTGCCTGGCGGTCTTCGCGATTGGCAAACTGGATTTTGTCGATATTGGTGACACCCTCGACGATGTGGGCCACCTGGTCGCCGAACTCGGCCTCGATCTCCTCGTTCGTAGCCGGCGTGTCCTCGACCGAGTCATGCAGCAGTCCGGCGGCAATAGCCGTCGAGTCCATCTTCATCTCCGCCAGCACCTCGGCCACCTCCAGAGGATGGACGATGTAAGGCTCGCCGGAGGCCCGCATCTGCCCCTCATGGTGCCGGACGCAGAACTCCCATGCCTTGCGAATCAATGCGATGTCTTCTGAGGGGCGATTGGCGTGGACCTGCTTGAGCAGAGCCTCGATCCGCCGGTCAATGGCACGTTGATCGGCTTCGGACACTAAGGGATGTGTCTTCTTTTGAGGAGCAGGAGGAGGCGTCTCCGGAGCATCTGCTGGTATGGACTGGTCGACGGTCGCCATGCTTCATTATAGGCCGGTTGTGTTTGCCCCGCATCACAGACTCAGAGACCCACTCAGAGGCGCTCAGACTCTGATGGCCGCAGGATCATATTTAACTAGCGTTCGCCGCCCTAGAGGCAACGGGGGATAGGATTGAGTGAGATGAACCGAACCCGTGAGCCCATGACCAAGCCGCGCATTGTCCGTCCCATCGCCAATAAAGGGGTTCCAAAGACCGCGCCGCCTGCCGCCCCGGCCTCCCACTTACCTGGCGCACGCATCACCCGCCGCGCCGCCGACCGCCTGCGTTCGGGCCATTTATGGGTCTATGCCTCCGACATCGAGTCTGTCGAACTCCCCGCAGGCGAGCCTCCCTCGCTCCTGCCTGTAGCAGACAGCCGAGGACTCCTCCTGGGTACGGCGCTCTTTAGTCCTACCTCCCAGATCGCTCTGCGCCTGATCTCACGCGAAGCCCTCGATGAGACCGCATGGCTCCAGTTGCTCGAAACCCGCTTGCGAGCCGCCATCGACCGTCGCAAGCCGCTACTCAGCGATCAGACCGACTCCTGTCGCCTCTGCTTTAGCGAAGCCGATGAGATTCCAGGCCTGATTGCGGACAAATACGGCGATCTCGTGATTCTGCAACTGGTCACCAAAGGCCTCGACAAACCGGCCGTCCGTCAAAGCTGCGTTCGCGTCTTTCGCGATGCGTTAAATCCGTCGACCATCTTGGAACGCCCTGACCCGCGCATGCGCGAGTTGGAAGGGTTGGACGCGCCCGATCTCACTCCGCTGTGGACAGCCGATTCCGCCAACCCGATCACCGGCACGCAGTTCAAACTCAACGGCCTGCTCTTCCAGTTCGACGCCAACTCTGGACAAAAGACTGGCGCATTCCTTGACCAGTCTGCAAATTATGCCGCCGTTCAGCATTGGATGTCGCTTCTGGCCCCAGGCGGCCGCGCGCTCGATGTCTGTACCTATCAGGGTGGATTCGCGCTTCACATGGCGCGCGTCTCAAAGACCGTAACCGGCATCGACTCGTCGCGCTCGTCTCTCGAAGTCGCCGAACGCAACCTCGAAGCGAATCGGACGCAGCTCACCGCCCACGTGGACTGGGTTGAAGCCGACGCCTTCCAGATTCTTCGCGACTGGTCCGATGCCCACGAACAATTCGACGCGATCGTGCTCGACCCGCCGGCATTCGCCAAGAGCCAGCGAGCCGTCGAGGGCGCCCTGCGCGGCTATAAAGAACTGAACCTGCGAGCCCTCAAAATGCTGCGCCCCGGTGGCCTTCTCATAACATTTTCCTGCTCGCATCACGTCAGTTGGGCAGATCTTGAAGCCAGCGTCGCCTCAGCCGCCGCCGATGCTCACCGTCGTGTCCGTCTGCGCGATCGACGCGGAGCCGCATCCGACCATCCGGTCATCCTCAACTTGCCCGAGACCGAGTACCTCAAGTGCCTCGTGCTTGAGGTTGAATAGGCGGAGCGAAACTTCACGCGTTCGCTACACGCCGACCGGCATTCCAAGGGGTCAACATCTGAACCATCCAACCAGTCGCTCCTCGAATTCGAGAACTGTGTGGAGCAGAGCTACGCGGTGGCTCGGGGGTGGGTGGCTTGCTCTGCGCCTTGGCCAGACGAAGCTCAGAGAGCGTGTCTTTGACCATGGCCCGCAGCGATTCCGCTTCGAAGGTGCAAGAGCGTAAATAAGCCGAGACGCTGAGTCCTGCGTCAGCCGCGCGTCTGTGCAGTTGCGCGCACTCCACTTTGCTCATGCGGATCGTAATGCTCGCGCTCTTCAGACTTCGCTCACAGGGCGTGCTTCGGAAGCGATTTTCCTCCGGGGATTGATTCGTCAGTGGGTCGAGGCGCTCCGGCCGCTTCTGTTCCGCGGATGGACGAGTCGCCGGCATCGTGTCTGACTCCGAGTCAGCCGCAAGTGGCTGCTCGAGACCGGCGGGTAGCGAATCAGGACCTTGCGCCATCGAGTGTTCGTTGATCCGGTAGCGCGCATGGGTCTTTAGGGCGCGCTCGTAACTTAGAGTCGCAATGTCATCTTCCAGGCCATCGTCAATCCAGGCTGTAGAGGCTCTCTTTACTGCGTGAAAAGACGAGTCGCCACCGGCGCCGGGTCCTTGCTCGGGCGCGGTGAGCGCGGCAAGCAACCCCGCAAAGCTCTGAGAGGTTGGAGAGGGCGCGGTTGCGGTCGTTTGCTGCATGGCTAGAAGCTTACCGCGCGCCCAGCCCATGACGTGAGAGGAAATCAGTACGCGAACGACCGCCAGATTCCAAAACCGACTTCGTCCTCAACCCCTCCTGAAATGGAACTCGTAAGAAGCTCTAAACTTCGAGCGCGGCGAAAAACCCCACCGAAAGCTCAAGCGCACACCAGTTCAGAGAACTTGGGCTCAGGCAGCACACGGCCGGGGAGCCTCAACAGTTCGGTCACGGCCGCTGCGCTCATCGGGCGAGCGAAGAGAAAGCCCTGACCATAGCGGCAGCCCATCCCGCGCAATAGCCTGTATTGCTCAACAGTTTCAATTCCTTCAGCGACCACATCCATGCCCATCACGCGGGCCAGTTCGATGATGGTGCGGACAATCTGCAGCGGTTGCTCTCCCTCGTTCATGCGGCTCACAAAGGAGCGATCGATCTTCAGAATGTCGAAGGGAAACGAATGCAGATAACTCAGCGAACTGTAGCCGGTGCCAAAGTCATCCATGAGCAGCGAAACGCCCAGTCTGCGCAAACTTCCTAGCACCTCGAGAGCCGTGTGCACACTTGTGATGAGGCTGGATTCGGTCATCTCCAGCGCAAGCTGCCGGCTTGAGATACCGGATTGCATGAGCAGGGCCTCGACGTGGTCAGCCAAGCCTTCTCGGGAAAACTGGCGGGCTGAGAGATTCACGCCCACCCGAAGCGAGACGAGCCGCGGATCCTCTTGAGACCACTTTTGGATCTGGCTGCAGGCCTCTGCCAGTCCCCAGTCCCCGATCGGCAAGATCAATTCGCTCTCTTCGGCGCGTGGAATGAAGTCCATCGGGGGGATCAAACCCCGCTCCGGGTGAACCCAGCGAATCAGCGCTTCAAGACCGATAATCTTGCGCGTTGCGAGTTCTATCTCAGGTTGGTAATAGAGCACGAATTGGTTTTGGTCGAGCGCCCTCCGCAGATCCGCCTTGCTCGGCCAGCTTTCCTCGGAACTCGGGGCAGCGCAGCATTGCGGCCCCGGCTCACGCCTGCTAAAGCTTTTGCGCAGTCTCCGCAGTTCCAACTGGTTTGATACCAGGTCGGCCAGGCTCTGCAGTGCGCGAATCGACTCCGCCGGCATCATTTCGCGGGGCTCATTGAAAAGCAGGGTCAGCGCTCCGATGACCATTCCTCCGGGGCAGCGCACCGGAGCACTCGCAAAACCCGTTGCACCAAGTTGTTTGAGACGCGGTATTAACGCGTCGTGCAGAGGATCTTGGAAGACATTTGGCACGATCATTACCCGATCTTCCTCAAGGACCAGATCGAAGATGGAGTGTTTGCGGGGAAACTCGCGGGGAATTTGGCGCCAGCAGGACTTCATCCAGACGCGACTCCCGTCCGCAAACGCTATACCTGCCGAGTCCGCCCGGAAGTACTCGGCGGCCAGCCGCGTGATGGCATCGTAAGCCGCCTCGGGCGGGGTATCTAAAATCTCCACTGAATTCAGCGCAGCCACACGGGCATCTTCCTTTTGCCTGTCAACTTCCCCAATCTCGATCCCGTCACTCTCCACTCCCGCTTGCGGCATCTTGACTCCTGTGTTCATACCGGATATTGCAAAGTTTTTCAGCTAGCCATCCGCCACATCGAACGAGGCGCTTTGTTCCATCGATCCGGCACAAATTCAATGAGAATCCGTGCCTGTCCATTCGCTTCCTGGGCCACCGGCGGGGTCAAAAGACCCGCCTCCCGCTTTCTGGCGAACGGCTGGACACATCAAACCTTTGACAGGTTGGATCAATGGTCCCTTGTCATCCATATCGGGTGAGTGGGCTCAGGCCATGAGGTTACGGCGGAACTCTCTGTGCGAGTACCCAACCCGCAATCCTGCATCATTTTCGGGTCGTAGCCTGACCCGTTTCGGTCCACAGGAAGCTGAGTTGCTCGGCGTCGTCCTGGATTTGCTGCTCCACGCTGACTCCCGCCGAGTGGCCTCCGGCGAGGCTCGAGTGCAGCAGAATCGGCCGTCCGCTGGATGACGCCGCCTGCAACAAGGCTGTCATTTTGCGGGCATGCATCGAGTCAACGCGCGTATCGTTGTCTCCGGTGAAAAACATCACCGCCGGATAGGCCGTGCGATCCTTCACGTTATGGTAAGGCGAATATTTCAATAGATAAAAAAGCTGCTTTTCATTCTCCGACGACCCATATTCCGTCTTCCAAAACGAACCCACAAGAAACTTCTGATAGCGCAGCATGTCCAGCAGCGGATAGCCGCACCAGACCGCCGAAAACAGCTCGGGCCGCTGGGTAATCGAAGCGCCCATCAGCAGTCCGCCGTTGGACCGGCCCGAGATTGCGAAGTGCGCCGCTGACGTGTAGTGGTTGGCGATCAGATACTCGGCCGCTGCAAACCAGTCTTCGAAGACGGTCTGTTTCTTCTCAAACATTCCCTGCTCATGCCAGCTCTCGCCATACTCCCCGCCGCCGCGCAAATTTGGTACGGCAAACCAGCCCCCCTGCTCCAGCCACCACCCCCATGCGGGATTCCAGGCGGGAGTCAAACTGATATTGAAACCGCCGTAGCCGGTCATCAGCAATCTCTCGCTCCCGTCCTGCTTCAGGCCCTTTTTGCCGGCGATGAACATGGGAATCTCTGTTCCGTCCTTCGACTTGAAGAACACCTGCTTCAGCTCATACTGATTCGAATCGAAGGGAATCTTGGGCTGCGCGAAAACCTCCCGCTTGCCCGTCACCGTATCCAGCCTGTAGAGCGTCGGCGGTTGAATGAACGATTGAAAGCTGAAGAAGCCGTAACGTTCGCTGACGCGCCCCACGATTCGCGAAGCCGCCCCGATGCCTTCGAAGTCGATTTTGCCCTCAGCCTTGCCCTCCAGCGTATAAACCGCGGTCTCCGATTGCACATCTTTAAGCCGCTCGACGTAGATCTTTCCGCCAACGATCGAAAAGTCCGCAATCACGTCCGCTCCCTCGGGAACAATCGTCTTCCAAGCCTCGGGCATGATGCCCGGATCGGCCCTGAGAATCCGTCCCTTGGGTGCCTGATAGTCGCTCTTCACGTACCACGATCCCCTGGCGTAGATTGCCGAGAAGCGGCTTTCCAATCCCCAAACCAGAATGTTAAAGAAGGAGCCGGGCTTGGTTAGATCGCGGTAGACGATATCGACGCGCCGCGCCGGAACGCCACGGTCGATCTGGAGGACAAGATAACGCCCGTCGTCGGTAACAGCGGCGCTGAAAAGGTCGTTCGGGCCCAGGTCTTCCCCGCGAAAATCGTGCCCGAAGACCAGCTTGTCCTGAGATGTGCGCGTCCCCAAATGGTGCTGAAAGAGCAGCGTTCCCGCCTTGTCGTGACGGGTATAAAAGAAACTGGCTCCGTCAGGGGCAAACGCTACGCTGTCGTAGCGCGCGCTCGGCAGCTCATCCTCCAGCGTCTTGCCCGTCTTTACATTCAAGATGTGGATGGCCGTTTCGTCTGCGCCGCCATCCCGTACCCGGTAGGCCAGCAGCACTCCATCTCGCGAAACACTGGCCAGCCCAACCGAAGTATTCGGGTCGCGGCTCAGAGCGGTGGGGTCGATGAGCCTCTCGTCTTTTCCCGTCCAGATACGGCGCACGTAGATTGAGGCCTGCTCCTCTCCTGCCACCCGCTTGGTGAAAAAGTAGCTGCCGCCGCGCTCGATCGGCAGCCACCACTGCGACACGTGTTCCAGCTCATCGAGGTCGTCGAGCAATTGGTTGTGGATTCGTGCCTGCTTCAGATAACGCGCTGTGTAGGCGTTCTCGGCGTCAACAAACTTGCGCGTCTCGAGACTTTTTGCATCTTCCAGCCAGCGGTAATTGTCCGTAATCTTCGTCCCGAAGTAGTTGTCGACAACCGGAGTCACTTCCGCAACAGGCGGCGCGGGCAGAGTAATGCCTTCGCGGCCGTGAATCGTCTGTGCAAACCCGGCGATCCCGGCCCCGACCCCAAGCAAAACTCCCAACCCCAATCCCAATCTCCGCTGCATGAATGCCTCAAGCCGACAGAATAAGCAAGAATACGCACTAAAGATAAGACGGAAGCAATCAAAAACCGGGTGCCCCACCATCGCCAACCGGGTGCCCCATCCTCGCCGCGCCGTAGTTTTTGCGGCTAGGGTGGGATAACCACGAACCCAAACCACCAGTCTCAACCGAGTAGTTCCCCAACAATCCCCGAAGCAGCCTTCAGTGCCGCATCGATCCCCGCCTGATCCTTGCCCCCGGCCTCGGCAATCTCCGGCTTACCGCCGCCCGATCCGCCCACCAGCTTGGCAACAGCCCCGACCAACTTGCCTGCTTGAATCCGCTTAGTCAGCCCCGGTGTCACTCCGGCAATCAGCGCGACCTTGCCCTCCGGCTGCGCGGAAGCCAGCACCACAACGCCCTCGCCCAGTTTTTGTTTCAGGTTGTCTACGAGCGTCCGCAACTGCCCGCGCTCCAGCGAATCGGCCCGCAGTGTCACCACCCGAACGCCCTTCACATCGACAGCGCCGCCCATCGCCTCATCCAGCGCGCCTGCGGCCGACTTCATCCGCGCCTCTTCAAGCTCCCGCCGCAGCCGCTTCAGCTCGTCTTCCTGCGAAGCCAATTTTGCCCGGAAGGAATCCGAAAGACTCGCGCCGTTCGCCGGAGGAGCCAGTTGCGTCACGATCTGCGAAACGGCAAAATCCTGTCGGAAAGCATCGAGCGCGCCCATGCCCGTGATCGCCTCCAGCCGCCGTACGCCGGATGAAACCGACCCTTCGCTGACGATCTTGATCAGCCCGATCTCGCCCGTGGCTTTCGTATGTGTCCCGCCGCAAAGCTCCGTCGAAAACCCATCTGAAAGCTTGACCACCCGCACCTTGTCGCCGTACTTTTCGCCGAAGAGTGCCATGGCGTGGTACTCGTTCACAGCCACGTCGATCGGCACGTCTTCCAGAGTCTCCACTCGCGCATCGGCCAGCACTTCGCGATTGACAATCGACTCGATCTCTTCCAACTCCTCGTCCGCCACCTGCGCAAAATGCGAAAAGTCGAACCGCAGCCGATCCGGATGCACCGCCGAACCAGCCTGCTTCACATGCGTGCCCAGCACCTGCCGCAGCGCAGCATGTAACAGGTGCGTCCCCGTATGATTCCGCCGGATCGCATCCCGCCGTTCGCCGTCAACAACGGTCCGCACATGATCGCCAACGGCAAGCGGCTCCTTGAGCAGAGCCTTGTGAGCACGCACTCCCTGTACCGGCAGCACGGCCCCCTGAATCTCGGCGACAGTCGTATTCCCATCCGCCGAAGTGAACCACCCCGTATCCCCCGTCTGCCCGCCCGAATCGCCGTAGAAGCTGGTCTGATCGAGCACAACGTCGACCACATCGCCAGCAGCCGCAGCCGGAACGCCTACGCCATCCTTGACGATGGCCAAGACCTCAGCGCCAGGAGCGGTGAGCTGTTTGTAGCCGAGAAAGTCAGTTTTGGGCAATTCGCGATAGGCCGGGCTGGCCGACTTCTGGCTCCCGCCCTTCCACGAAGCCCGCGCGCGGGCCTGCTCCTCAGCGCGAGCCGCTTCGAAGCCTGCATCGTCGAACCTCACGCCAGCATCACGCGCCGCATCGACCATGAAATCCAGCGGCAGACCAAATGTCTCGTAAAGATGAAATGCTATTTCGCCTGGGATTGGTCCGCCACCGTATCCCCATCCATCCGCAGACCCCTCCCCGCTTCCTGATCCGCCACCGTATCCCGATCCATCTGCCGATCCAATGCCACTTCCTTTTCCACCACCAAAGCCAGTTCCGTCTGCGTACTCCACACTTGCTTGAGCTTGGCGAATGACTTCATCCAGCTTCGTCATTCCGATCTTCAGCACCCGATCAAACTGCTTCTCCTCCGCCTCAACGACTCTAGCCACACGCGCCGCAGAATCAATCAGCTCCGGATAAGCCCCCTGCATCAAATCCCGCACTGCATAAACCATCTGGTAGAGAAACGGCTGTTCCTGTCCCAGCAACCGTCCATGCCGAATCCCGCGCCGCAAAATCTTCCGCAGCACATATCCGCGGCCTTCGTTCGCAGGCAGCACCCCGTCGTTAATCAAGAAAGTAGCCGCCCGAGCATGATCCGCGATAATTCGCAAGCTCGCATTCCCCACAAGCCCAGCTAACTCGCAAGCCGCCCCGCTCTTTGTAGCGCCGGTCTCAAGACCGGCTGTCGTGCGGGTCTCCAGACCCGCGCCCGTGCCGACTCGCTGTTCGGTAAGCTCAGCAGCGCGAGCAATCAGCGGCACAAACAAATCCGTCTCAAAGTTCGAGACCTTCCCTTGCAGCACAGCCGCAAGCCGCTCCAACCCAGCCCCCGTATCAATCGAAGGCTTTGGCAGCGGAGCCAAGGTGTACCCAGTCGTCTTACCCAACGGGTCCACAACCGCCGACCGATCAAACTGCATGAAGACAAGGTTCCAGATCTCGACGTACCGCGCCTCATCTTTTCCAAAGGGCAAATCGACGCCGGGAGTTTCCGCCGCCTCGATCCCCATGTCGTAAAAAATCTCCGAGCAAGGCCCGCAAGGCCCCGTCTCGCCCATCTGCCAGAAGTTATCCTTGAGGCCGTATTGGAAGATCCGCTCCTTCGGCACCCCGGCTTCGATCCAGAAGCCCTCGGCATCATCGTCGCGCGGCACACCATTCGCAGCGTCGCCCCCAAAAATCGTCACATACAGCCGGTCCTTCGGAATCCCAAACCACTCCGGGCCGGTGATTAACTCCCAGGCAAAGTTGATCGCGTCCTTCTTGAAATAATCTCCAAACGAAAAATTCCCCAGCATCTCAAAAAACGTATGATGCCGCCGCGTGAAGCCCACGTTTTCAAGATCGTTATGCTTGCCGCCTGCGCGTACGCACTTCTGCGAAGTCGTTGCCCGCGAATACTCCCGCCGCTCCGCCCCAAGAAACAGGTCTTTGAACTGGTTCATCCCCGCATTGGTAAACAGCAGCGTCGGGTCGTTGGCAGGCACCAGCGAAGAAGAATGCACCCGGCGGTGCTCCATATTGGGCCTAGTCTCAAAAAAGCGCAGAAATAGTTCGCGAATCTCGTTACCTGTCATTAGTTCTCTAGGGCGAATATCCATATCTTATTCAGTGTAATTGGCAAACCGGAGCTGTCGTACGAAAAGCTCTCCAGATACACCCTACAGCTCCAGCTTCCGCATATACTCCGCATCCAGCCGCAGTGACTCCATCACATCCATGTCAAACACTTCCTGCTCGACAAAGTAATGCTTCATCCCCGTAGCCGCGCGCGAAATCGGCCGATAATCGATGACTCCTCGCCCCATCACCGTCGAATGCATCTCGCCCGACGGTCCCTTCACCATATCCTTGATGTGCAGCAGCGGAAAACGTTCCGGCATCTTTCGCAAGTATTCAACCGGGTTGCCTCCGCCTGCGATCATCCATCCGCAGTCCAGTTCGAAGGCGACAAGCTTGGAGTCCGTGAGCCGCAGCAGTTCGTCGTAGAAGACCACGCCGCCCTCCGCACCGAACTCGTCCGTGCCGTTGTGAATCGCGAAGGTCATCCCCGCAGCCTTGACCTTCTCCCCAATGCGGTTGTACTCGCCGGCCACCCAGCGCCAATCGTCGAGCGTCAGCGGCCCCTTCGCATTAGGATCGCGGCGATTCGCTGAGACGCAGCCCAGATAGCCTAGCCCAAGCACGTGACCATATTCGATCAGCTCATCGAGCCGCGCCTTGAATGCATCGAGCGGATGGAGAGAACCCACGCAGCGCAGCCCTGCCTTATCCAGCGCCTTGCGCCAATCGGCCGCTGATCTGTCGAGGTAGCCCGCCCCTTCAACCTCAGTGAATCCGGCCGCGCGCACCTTGGCCAGTGTCCCGTCAAAGTCCTTGGGCAGCAGCTCGTGAACACTATAGAGTTGCAGTCCAATCGAAAGCCCCAACCTCCTCGCGGCCAGCCGGCTTGCTCCTGCTCCCATCGCAGCCGCGCCCGCTCCCAGACGTACAAAATCCCGCCGTGTCATCGATGAAGCCTCCATGATGTCCGTCTCCTGTGAGACCACAATTCTCGCGTCCCAACCTTCCCCGTGTCCACAAACCAAGTTTCTGCGCAAAACCCAGCCCCGAACGGCTTCATCCCACCGAGCCGTAAATCCTGGAACGAGGCCCGCCCTTCACCCCACTTCCCTGATTCATGTGAGAATGAATATGTAAACCATCATGACCAACGACAACCTCGAAGAATCCCAACCCGCTACCGAAAGCACGCCAGAGCCAAAGGGCGGGTCCGCCCCCGAGCCGACCCCTGAAACTATTGCTGCCCCCCTCCCGCCTGTCCTTGAGCCGCGCCAGGCTCCAGCCGCTTCCAAGCTTCCGGAGCCGCCCGAACCGGTCGAGCCGCAGGAGTCCTTCGCCGACTTGCTCACTGAGTTCGAGCGCAGCCACTCGCACAAGGGCCAGCCGGGCCAGCGCCAGCTTCAGGCGGTCGTCGTCTCCCTCTCTGCCGATCAGGTCTTTCTCGACATCGGATACAAGACTGAAGGCGTCCTGCCTCGGTCGGCCTTCGCCAACAACGCCGAATCCGTCAAGCCGGGCGATACGTTTCCCGTCTCCGTGACGGGCCGCAACGAAGAGCACTATTACGAGCTTTCCCGATTCAAAGTTGCCCAGCCACGCGACTGGTCGGCTCTCGAAGCTGCTTTTGCAGAGAAGACCGCCGTCGTCGGAACTGTCACAGAAGTCATCAAAGGCGGCGTCCGCGTCGACATCGGCGTCCGCGCCTTCATGCCCGCCAGCCGCAGTGGCACTCGCGATGCCGCCGAACTGGAAAAGCTCGTCGGCACGGAAATCAACTGCCGCATCACCAAGCTCGACATCACCGATGAAGATGTAGTCGTCGATCGCCGCGTCGTTCTCGAGGAGCAGGCCCGCGGATTGACCGCCGCCCGCCGCGACGCCATGAAAGAGGGCGACCTGGTTACCGGAACCGTCCGCACTCTCATGCCCTACGGTGCGTTTGTCGATCTGGGCGGCGTTGACGGCCTTCTGCACATCTCTGACATCGCCCACGCCAGGGTCGCCAAACCCGACGACGTTCTCGCCCTCGGCCAGGAACTTCAGCTCAAAATCCTTAAAATCGATCCCGAAACCAAGAGGATTTCTCTCGGCCTAAAGCAGCTTCAGGCCGAACCCTGGCAGACCGTCTCGCTTGCTCTCGGCCAGCGTATCACCGGCACGGTCACCCGCCTGATGGACTTCGGTGCATTCGTCGAGATTGAACCGGGTATCGAAGGTCTCATTCATATTTCGGAGATGTCCTACGGCAAGAAGCTCCGCCACCCTTCCGACATGCTCAAGGTGGGCGACCGCGTCGATGCCGTCGTTCTCGGCGTGAAGCTGGAGGAGCGCCGGATCTCCCTCGGCCTCAAACAGACCCTCACCGACCCATGGACCGAAGTCGCGCACAACTTCCCCGTCGGATCACAAATCGAGGGCCCTGTCACCAAGCTGATGAACTTCGGCGCCTTCGTTCAGATTGCCGACGGCGTTGAGGGACTTGTTCACGTCAGCGAAATCACCAACGCCAAGCGCATCAATCATCCCCAGGACGTATTGCGTGCAGGCCAGATCGTCAAAGCGCAAATCCTCGCCATCGACCTCGAAAAGCGTCAGATCAAGCTCTCGATCAAACAGCTCATTCCCACCGAAATCGACGAATACATCGCTGAGCACAAAGTCGGGGATAAAGTCTCTGGACGGGTCATTGAGCAATCTCCCTCCCTCACTCATGTCGAGCTGGGCGACGGCATCCGCGCCACCTGCTGCACTACTTTCTCATCCGCTTCTCCGGCCGTCGCGCCCGAAGTCCAGATCGAGCTTCCGTTTCATCCCGTGCCGGCGCCCAAACCCGCACCCCAGTCCGCACCCAAACCCGATCTAACTAGCCTGTCGTCGATGCTCAAAGCGCGCTGGCAAGGCAATACACCCGCACCCGAAGCCAAACCGGATCCCCTGACCCAAGGGCAGATTCGCACATTCAAGATCATTAAACTCGACCCCGAAACCAAAAAGATCGAAGTAGAGTTGGCGTGACTTTAAGAACATGCGGCCGCGCTCCCAACGAACATGTTCACGGAAGTCCCACCAAAAGACATGACGTCATTAAGAATTGAAATAAGGGAAGTATCTTTCGCACGGCGCTAGGTGAGGCGCAGCCAATCACCCCACAAGTACGGGTTTGCGGCTGCGTCCGAGCCACTTGAAGACCAGGTGACCCATATAGAGCCACGCCAGCAGCAATAGACATATGGCAGCGGTGATCCACCTGCGTAGATGCTGAAGAACCTGGGAAAAAGCGCTCCACAGGTTGAAGGTAGTCCACTCTTCTACGATGCGGCCGTCCACAACGCGAAAGATAGTGAAGCCGCGCAACTCCAAGCGGGTGCCCGTTGGAGGTAAGCCGCCGTACCCGAACCGCGCATGGGTGCCGCGGAAGATCCAGAGGACGGTGACGAGGTCGTTCTCGGTTACCGTTTTCACTACCGTCATGTGGAGGTCGGGGAAGGCCCGGAGCTCACCGCGCGCCCACTCCTGATCTACTTCGAATGAGGCATCGCTGTGGAGACCGTGGTTGCGGAAGTTGGGCGAGTAGATCTCTGTGGCGACCTCGGGACGGCGCTGATTGAAAATCTCCTCAAAAACACGGAGTGCGACGGCTCGATTCCGGTCCTCAAGAAACTGCCTTGCTGTGCACTGTGCCGTAGGAGGCTTCGCGGCGGCAGCAGGCTGGGCTAAGACGAGTGACACACTCGCGAGAAGCAACATGATGGAAGCTGCAAGAGCTGATTTCAAGCGCATAATCTTCACCTCCTGCGATTGAATTTGCTCATGTCGGAAATTCTACGCCGCGTGGGAGAGTTTCATCTATCGCACGGCGCAGATCCTCAAACCTTGCGCCGCTGAGAATCCGGTCATTGCGAACGTTCACCCCGACTAGCCGAAAAAAACACGCCCGTCGCTGTCTGACTGATCGCACAATCTGCTCGAACTCGCCCGCTATTTTACTGAACACTCACGTTGATGGACCCTTCTGTAGTGATGCCTCCCGACGTGGCTGTGACGGTCACCGTGTAGACCCCGACAGTGGTACCCGGATGGCTCGTGTTCCCGCCGCCAGCTGCCCCTCCGCCTCCACCGCCGCACGATACCGCCCCAAATGCGAAGAATGCTAAGAGTGCGAACATTCCCAGCATCGTTTGCCAGGAGCGTCGCCGCGCCGGAATGCCAAAGAGCAACAGGCAAGCCAACGTAGCGCCGCCTGCAGCATACCAGGGGATTCCCGGACGTTTGGGGAGTTCGAGAGTCGACGTGGTCGCAGCCGTGGTAGAGACGGTGAGAGTAGCAGTCCCGGGTCCACCAACAATGCTCACCGGGCTCGTCGAACCGAAGTTGAGGGTGGGCGGATCAACAGCATTGGCGGGCCCCGAAGTGACCGCTGCCGTGAGTGCTATGTTGCCGGTAAATCCGCCTTGAGGTGTCACGGTGATGGTCGAGACATTCCCCGTGGTAGCGCCGGCTGCAACAGTCACTGCTGTCCCAGCGACCGTGAAGCTTGCGGTTACCGGCGTCGTGACAGTAACGGTGGATGAACCTGTATTGGAGTTGAAGTTGTTATCGCCGTCATAGGTCACGAGCAGGGTGTCCAATCCCGTGGGTAGGGATTCGGCGGGGATGTCGATCGACGCGCCCCCGTCGTTGAGCGTTGTTGAGGTTAAAAGGGAACCGCCGCTATTCAGAGTCACGGAGCCGGTAGGCGTCGGACTGCCGCTTCCACCGCCGACGGCAATGGTTACGGTCAACGCCTGCGCAGTCGTGATGGTCGATGAAGAGGGGGTGACCGTGACGGTCGGCGTTGTCTTCACGACAGACGTCACGGTTACCGAAACAATATTTGACATGCTGGACCAAAATGCCGCCGTTCCCTGGTAGACGGCATAAAACGTCAGCGGGCCTGCCAGAGTCGGTGCAGTGCCGCTATAGCTGGCAACGCCGGAGGAATTCAAGGCTATGGTCTGTGTCGCCGTTCCGATGTTGAAGACGACGTAGCCCGTGGGCGTCGAGGAAGCCGTGGAACCGCTTGCGGGCTCGACCGCCGCAGTCAGTACATAAGACGAGCCGGCGGCCAATGTTCCGCCGCTGGGAGTGATCGACAATAACGTGTTTGTCGAGTTGGGGGCAGGGGCCGAAACTGTTACAGACAGCGGCGTTGTCGCACTCAACGAGCCCGAGGTGCCGGTAAGATCAATCGCGTATTGCCCGAGGCTGGCCGTGCTGGAAGCAGTCAAAGTCAAGGTGCTATTCCCGGTTGCGGGGTTTGGACTGAACGACGCGGTCACTCCGCTGGGCAGGCCGGAAACGGCCAGAGTCACGCTGCCGCTGAACCCATATTGGGGGTAAACATAGACGTAGGACGTGCTGGAACTGCCTTGGCCTACAGTCGCGCTATAGCTGCTAGAGAGCGTGAAACTCGGTGCATACACACCCAGATTGAGCGTCGTGGTTGCGCTCAACGATCCGGATGTGCCGGTGATGGTCAGTGTGTACTGTCCGAGGCTGGCCGTGCTGGAAGCAGTCAAAGTCAAGCCACTGTTCCCGGTTGCGGGGTTTGGACTGAAGGACGCAGTCACTCCGCTAGGCAGGCCGGAAACGGCCAGAGTCACGCTGCCGCTGAACCCATATTGGGGGTAAACATAGACGTAGGACGTGCTGGAACTGCCTTGGCCTACAGTCGCGCTATAGCTGCTAGAGAGCGTGAAGCTCGGCGCATACACTCCTAAACTGAGCGTCGTAGTTGCACTCAACGATCCAGATGTTCCCGTGATGGTCAGTGTGTACTGCCCGAGGCTCGCTGTGCTGGTCGCAGTCAAAGTCAAAGTGCTGTTCCCGCTTGCAGGATTTGGACTGAAGGACGCAGTCACTCCGCTAGGCAGGCCGGAGATGGTCAGATTCACACTGCCGCTGAACCCATATTGGGGAATTACGTAAACGTAGGACGTGGTGGAGCTACCTTGTCCTAAGGTCACGCTGCTGTAGTCCGAAAGCGTGAAGCTCGGCGCATACACTCCTAAACTGAGCGTCGTCGTAGCACTCAACGAGCCGGATGTGCCGGTGATGGTCAGAGTGTATTGTCCGAGGCTCGCTGTGCTGGTCGCCGTCAGGGTCAAAATCGCCGAGTAGGTCGTCGGGTTCGGGCTCCAAGACGCAGTCACTCCGCTAGGCAGCCCGGAGACGGATAAATTTACGCTGCCGCTAAACCCATATAGGGGATTTACGTAGACGTAGGACGTAGTCGAGCTGCCTTGACCTACAGTCGCGCTGACGTAGTCCGAAAGCGTGAAGCTCGGCGCATACACTCCTAAAATAAGCGTCGTGGTTGCAGTTAATGAGCCGGAGGTACCCGTGATCGTCACCGTGTACTGTCCAAGGCTGGCCGTGCTGGTCGCGATCAGCGTCAATGTGCTGAGGCCGGTAGTCGGATTTGGTCCAAAGGACGCAGTCACCCCACTGGGAAGGCCTGATGTCACCGCCAGATTCACGCTGCCGGTGAATCCGTAGAGCGGGTTCACGTTGACGTAGGCGCTCGTGGACGTACCTTGGCCTATATCTGCGCTGCTCGCATTCACCGTAAAAGTAGGAGCCTGTATCTGCAACGGCAGCATGGTGGTCGTCGCCGTAATCGAGCCCGAAGTGCCGGTGATAGTCAGTGTGTAGTTTCCCACACTGGCGGAGGCACTTACGTTCAGAGTCATTGTGGTACTAAATGTTGTGGGGTTAGGCGAGAAAGATGCCGTCACACCCGCGGGCAAGCCCGAAACAGACATACTGACGTTCCCGCTAAACCCATACTGACTTTCCACGAATATGAGAGCTGTTCCAGAACTGCCTTGGCCGATGATGCCCGGAGATGAGCCAATATCGAGAGTGAAGCTCGGCGCCTGGACGCTTAACATAAACGTGGTGGTCACGGTCAGGTTACCGGATGTTCCGGTTACCGTGATGGTGGACTGACCGAGAGCGGCCGTGCTGCTCGCCGTCAATGTCAAAATGCTGGAAATGGCTGCCGGGTTCTG
>CAYTJN010000064.1:0-21485 GCA_964438125.1 uncultured Occallatibacter sp. | reverse complement strand
GGAGTGGGAGCTCCTGTCAACAACGGCGGAAACACGGATCCCCAACAGCCGCCCACGACCAACACCGTCACCGGCACTGTCACCTTCAAGGGCGCGCCGCTGGCCGGTGTCGCAATCACGCTCTGGCTGACCAATAGCAATACCGTGATCGGTACCGCGACCACCAATGCGAACGGCAGCTACAGCTTCTCCGGCCTCACTTCCAACGGCGATGCGACGGCCGTCTATCAGCTCTGGGCGACCAAGGCGGGTTACGGATTCTATCCCTCGGTCGGCTCCGGCGCAGAGGTAATCCGCTTCGATCATACCGGCAATCTTCAAGGCAACGGCGTCAGCGACATTGAGATCAACTTTACTGTAATCCAGTTCAATTCTCTGCCCAACGACTCGCTGACAGGAGCTGACTTCAATGCTTACGACGGCAGCAACCCTCTGGTCAGCCTTCCCGCAACCGGCCAGCAGACAAGCTACGCTGTGGGCGATGATGCTTCCCTAAAAAAGGGAGTCGCTTGGCCGTCGACTCGCTTCACCGTTCAGAACGGGACCGTCACCGACAATCTCACAGGTCTTATCTGGCTTCAAAACGCCGGATGCCTCAGCCCGACGCTCTTCGCCGCCGCATTGAACGAGGCCAACCAGCTTGCCAGCGGCGATTGCGGTCTGAGCGATGGATCTAAGGCCGGCGATTGGCGCATGCCCAATCTCAATGAGTTGGAGAGTCTGGTGGATGTTTCACAGATCAATCCCGCGCTTTCAGCCGGTAATCCATTCACCAACGTCTCCAATGCCATCTATTGGTCGTCAACCAGCTATTACGGCGGCAAGATCGGTTCTCCCGACGCCTGGACCATCCGCATGAGCGATGGACGCTATGTCAACGATTCTTCCGCCAACGTCAAAACAACTTCAAGCAACGCGGTCTGGGCCGTGAAAGGTATCGGAGGCGGGGCGATCAAGCTGCAATCGACTGGGCAAAACGTCACGTATGCCGCCGGGGACGATGGCAGCGTGCTGGCTGGCGTGCCCCCGACCTTTGAGCGCTGGGTCGACAACGGGAATGGAACCATCACCGATACCGTAACCGGCCTCATCTGGCTCAAGCAGGCCAATTGCATCCAGGACACATGGACCTCCGCCATCCAATCCGTCGACAATCTTTCCAGCGGACAATGTGGGCTGACCGATGGCTCGGCCGCCGGCACTTGGAGGATGCCCAACCGGAATGAGCTGCAAAGCCTCTCCGATCGAATGGAAACCAACCACTCCGACTTCTTCGACGAGACCTATCTGAACCCGGACGGCACCGTCTTCCGCGAGCCTATCTTCTCTAACTTCGTCTTCGCTCAGTACTATTGGACATCCACGACCGACGCTGCCGATATCAGCCAGGCTTGGACAGTCTTCAGTTGCGACTTCGGCGTTTACGACACCCCCAAAGCCAACATTGGCTATACTTTGGCGGTTCGGTAACTCCTGCTGAGTCTTTGCATTCCCGGCTTCGGGATGAGTGGTCCAATTTTCCTGCTTTCCTTGCCGCAACTAATCCAAAAATGCCGGGTCTACATGAATCTGCCGTTAAGTGGAACACCGTTTTCGGCAGCCACAGCCTATAGAGTCTCGCTTCAGCACGACGCTGTCGGTACCACCGCGAGGGTACATGAGACACCAATTCCGTTTGGCCGGGTCCGCTTTCTCAGATTCGTATGCCCGGCAGCTCAGCGTGCCGCTTTCTGGGCTTCCGCTCTTCGTCGCCTCCGCCATGGTGCTGATTCTACTTCTGTTTAACCCAAATAGGCTCTCCGCCCAACAGGCGCTCGGGCCGGATGGGTCTCAGACGATCCAGGACGTTGAATACGATCCAGGGCAGCCGTATGATCAGCCTCAAACACCGGCTCAGCCGCTCGCTCCTGAACAACTCCAGCAACTGGTCGCTCCAATAGCCCTTTATCCCGACACCCTCGTAGCCCAGGTGCTTGCCGCAGCCACTTATCCCGCTCAGGTGGCCGGCGCGGACCGTTGGCTTCAAACTCAAAGCTATGCCTCGGCTGACCAGATTGCCGCCGGCGCCGATGGCGAACCCTGGGATCCCAGCGTCAAGGCGCTCACGGCGTTTCCCCAAGTGCTGGCCCAGATGGATCGCAATCTTCAATGGACCACCGACCTGGGCAATGCGTATTACAATCAGCCCCAAGACGTTTTAGAGACCGTGCAAGTCTTGCGCCAGCGTGCGCAAGCCGCCGGAAATCTGCAAGATACGCCGCAAGAAGCGGTCAGCTACAACCAGGGCTACATTCAGCTCGCTCCACCGAACCCGCAGGTTGTCTACGTCCCGGCATATAACCCATGGGCCGTGTATGGACAACCGGTCGCGCCCTACCAGGGCTTTTCGCTCCTTGATTCCCTGACTTCGCTGGCCGGCTCATCGCCTGTCAGATTCGGCCTGGGAATCGCGATGTCCGCCTTCAGCCATACTCCCTTCGGCTGGGCGACCTGGGCTTTGAACTGGCTCACCCAGTCGGTCCTTTTCCATCAATCGAACTACCAATCCAACAGCACCTCGGTCGCCCATTGGGGCTCACCGCCGAACCGCAGACCACTTCCGCAGCGGACGGCTAGCCGGTGGGCCTCAAATAACAGGCCCCAGGCAAGTTATAGTCGGCCGGCGACTGAGTTCAGCAGACAGGTTTTCGATCGTCAGCCCGCCAGGACCCCCGAGTACGGCTCACAATCTCGTCCCTATTCGGCGTACCGGTCGGATGAGGTTCCCACCCGCGGATACCTCCCACAGCAGAGTTACCGAGGCGGCCTCACGCCCCAACCCTACAATCACATGCAGGCCTCGACTCCCATGACCGCCAGGCAACAGGCTGAAGGCCGAACCGGTTACGGCTCGAGCTTCTATGGCGATTCTGCACGCATTTACCCCAACCGTCCTGCCACGCCCTATGCCAGTCCTCAACAGAACTGGCGCGCGCCGGGATCGCAGCGCGGCGACTTTGACCCACGTTCCTACTCCAATGAGCGTTCAGCCTCGGCCCCGGCAGGCCGCAGCTTCGAGGAATCTTCCGCCAAATCGTCAGGCGGTTTCCATCTTTTTGGCGGCGGACACAATTCCGAGAAATCCTACGCTTATGGCGGGGGGCACGTCCCGAAGAACTACGGCGGCTTCAAGAGCCACGGCGGCGGCGCGAAGAGCTTCGGCAAAGGGCACTCGGGCGGAGGCGGTCATTCCGGCGGCCACCATGGCGGCGGACATCACCACTAAATGCCTATCCGTAAATTGTTAGCGCCAACGAATGGATCGCACCATCGAATTGGCAGCGCTGACGAATCAGTAGCGCAGTCTCCAGGTCGGCTGTCCTGTGGGTCTTTGAGACCCCCAGTCGATAACAAGCCGTGTCGACGCCGTTACTACAGCCAGACTGAAGACCGGCGCTACATTCCCGTCACGTTCCACGCAGAGATAACATCTCCCGATGACCGACAAGCTCACCACCGAGCGACTCCTTCTCCGCCGCTGGCGCGATACCGACCGGCTGCCCTTTCAGCAGCTCAATGCCGATCCGCGCGTGATGGAGTTCATGCCCAACCCGCTCTCGCCCGAGGCCTCGGATGAATTGATCGCCCGAATCGAGATGCACTTCGAGCGGCATGGCTTCGGTCCCTTCGCCGCCGAGTTGCGTGAAGATGGAAGCCTCCTCGGCTTCATCGGCCTTCATGTTCCAGCCTTTGAGGCGAGTTTCATGCCGGCGATCGAGATCGGCTGGCGGCTGAGTGCAAACTACTGGAACCGTGGTTTGGCCACCGAAGGAGCGCGCGCAGTGATTCATCAGGCATTCTCGGAACTGGGGCTCAAGAGCCTCGTCTCATTTACCGTGCCTGAGAATCTGCGCTCCCGCCGCGTGATGGAGAAGCTCGGCATGACCCACGATTCGGCTGAGGATTTCGACCACCCCCACCTTCCTGAAGGCCATCCCTTGCAGCGCCACGTGCTCTATCGCCTCGTTCGTCAGCAATAACGCAGACTCAAGCCGTCGGCGACTCTGCCTTTTCGCCTCCAAAGATCTCCCCAGACAGAACCAGCAGAATCCCGCCGATCCACAGGAAGTGACCCACCAGCGGAACCAGCGGATACAGGGCGAAAAGGATCCACGTCCCGAGCATGAAGACCAGGATGAGTCCAGCCGCGATACGGCGCGGCCAACGAAAGATGGGAAAAAGCAGAAAAATCAGATAGAGCACAAGCAGCGGATTGATCCATCCGCTGAAGACGGCCAGAAAATCCTTCGAGTGCCACATCTCCGGATTGAGCGTGTTGACCAGCGTGACCCATGCGCAGCGCGAGCCGCGAAGCATCTCGGGGGCATCGTTGCCGGGCGTGGTAACCTCGCGAACCGCCGGCAGAAAAAAGGCCCAGACATACAGCCCAAGCCCCACCAGCCGTGCGATCAAAATCGAACGAGTGACCATGGCACCGCGCGTACTCTCTGACATCGAAATCTCCTTGCGATTCGTCTCACAATGCAGTAGCGTGGCTGGGACCCTACCATCTCTCAGGCAGCGTCCTCTGGTTCCAATCCAGAACAAACCATCATAGCCCATCGGGCTCATCGGCGATGAAGGGCGCGCTTCCAGCCAGCACCGCATCCGCAATCAGCGCCGCCTCCAAAGCCGGGCGCACGGCATGAACGCGTACGATGGATGCCCCATGCAGGATCGACGCCACCAGTGCTGCCACGGTTGCCGTCTCCCGATTCTCAATCGGAGCGCTTTTACCCCGATGAAGCGAAGATAAAGCTACTCCCAGGAACGACTTCCGGCTGATTCCTGCAAGCAGCGGCCGTCCCAGATCCATGAACTCCGCCTGCCGGGCCAGCAGCACGAAGTTCTCCATATATCGCTTTCCAAAACCATAACCGGGGTCGATAACGATTGCCTCCGGCGCAATTCCTGCCGCGGCCGCCATCTTCAGGCTCTCGGCCAGACCCTCCCGAACCGTCTTCAGCACCTCATCGGGCTCCATCCGCGGCTGCACGTTCCACTGCTCGGGCACCCCCCGTGTGTGCATCAGAACCACGCCGCAACCTGCCTCCGCACAGACCGCAGCCATCTCTCGATCCCATAGGAACCCACTCACATCGTTCACAATCTCCGCACCGGCTTTGAGCGCCGCCCGCGCCGTCGCCGATTTGTAAGTGTCCACCGAGACCAATGCGTCGGGCCGAGCCTTTAGAATCCCTTCAAGTACCGGCAGCAGCCGTGCTTGTTCTTCGTCGGCACTCACAGCCGGTGTTTTCCGCGACGGGTCCTTGGGAAGGTTGCTTGATCCGGGCTCGCCGCCGCAAGCACTGCCCGCCCGTGAACCGGGCCGCGTGCTCTCCGCGCCCAGGTCAAGCAGGTCAGCCCCTTCGCCAAGCAAAGCGAGTGCATGCGCCACGGCAGCGTCAGGATCAAGAAAGCTCCCGCCGTCGCTGAACGAGTCGGGTGTGATGTTCACCACGCCCATCAACAGCGTCCGCTTGCCCAGCTCGATCGTCCGCGTACGGAGTCGCCATGAAGTTTCGCGGCTGCTGTAATCGATCATTTTCCTTGCTCCGTCCACACTTGGATGCTACGCCGCATTCTACTGTCCCTGCTAAACTCCCTGCATGATGCGCTTTCGTCGATTCCCCGCGATCGTTCTGCCTTGCATTTTGTCCATCGCCACCGCGCTTGCTGCCCAGGGCGGGCCGCACCCAGCGCACACCACACTGGCTCACGCTGCGCCAACCAGGGGCCCGCTCGCCGAACGCATCCAGACCATTCTCTCCGACCCGGCGCTCAGCCACGATCAGTTCGGCGTCAGCGTGGTCACACTTGACGGCCGGCCCATCTATGGATTGAATGAGGATCGGCTCTTGATCCCGGCATCGACCGCCAAGCTTGTGACCACCGCTGCCGCCTTTGCCCTGCTACCGGTCGAAACCCTCACCTGGACCACAAATGTCGTCGCCGGTGGCGAAGTCGACCAGCAGGGACTGCTGCATGGCGACCTGATCCTGCTCGGCTCCGGTGATCCCACCCTGAGTGCTCGCGTCTACCCCTACCGCCCCCCTCAGGCGACTCCAAGCCCCTCAACACCCAATCCAGCAGCCCAGTCCACCGT
This sequence comes from uncultured Occallatibacter sp., assembly GCA_964438125.1. Taxonomy (GTDB): domain Bacteria; phylum Acidobacteriota; class Terriglobia; order Terriglobales; family Acidobacteriaceae; genus Telmatobacter. The sequence goes on along the minus strand of CAYTJN010000064.1, from coordinate 15,340 downwards.
CGCCGACCAGCCCGCACCGCCAAAAGCCATGGATGTGCTCAATCTGCTGGCCCAGCAAGTCGAGGAGTCCGGCATTCGCACTATCGAGGGCAGCGTCGTGGGAGACGATAGCTTCTATCTCGACGAGCCCTATGGCACCTCCTGGGCCTGGAATGACCTGCAATGGAGCTACGGCGCTCCCATCTCCGCGCTCACCTTCAATGAAAATACAATCGAATTGGCGATCACTGCCCCACCAGTCGCGGAGACAGGAGCCGCAACTGCCGCAGCCGCGCCCGCTCCCCCCGCTGGCCAGTGGACTCCGGAGTTGGACTACTACACCCTCGACAACTCCATGACCTCCGCCCCCAAGGGCGAGACCGCTCATCCCGGTCTCGAACGCCGGCCCGGCAGCTTGGCGGTGCGCGCCTGGGGCACCGTGGCCCCTGAAGGTTTCCATGCCACTCTGGCCGTCGAAGACCCAGCGGAGTTCACTGCCGCAGCATTCAAGGAGGCGCTGCGCAGCCGTGGTGTCACCGTCAATGGCAGTCCCGTCTCGCGCCACAAGCTCTCCAATGGAACCGTCGATTTTGTCGAGGAGCGCGCCCAGCCCCTCAAGCTGACCCGCTCAGATCTTCCTACCGTCGTCGCTCCGCTTGAAGATCGAAAGGTGCTGGCCACCCGCGTCTCCGTCCCCGTGGCTCAGGTCATCACCGTCATCAACAAGACAAGCCAGAATCTGCACACTGAACTGCTGCTGCGCCTGCTCGGCAAAGTGCACGGCTCAGACGGCAGCTTTGCCCAGGGCGCACGCGTGGTGCGGCAGTTCCTCGTCAATGCCGGCATTGACGATGCGGAGTTTTTCTTTTACGACGGCTCGGGCATGAGCAATGACGACCGCATGGCCCCGCGCGCCTTTACTCAACTGCTAGCCTACGCATCGCACCAATCCTGGGGCGTTCCATGGCGGGACACTCTGCCTGTCGCCGGAGTCGATGGCACATTGATCAACCGCTTCAAGAACTCTCCGCTCAAAGGCCATCTATGGGCCAAGACCGGCACTCACACTGAAGCCAACTCCCTCTCCGGCTACCTCACAACGGCCAGCGGCAAGACACTCGCTTTCTCCATTTTGGTGAACGGTCACCGTCCCGGCAGCGATGTCGAAGTTCAGGCCATCGACCGCATCGCCGAAGCCATCGCCGCCGCCAACTAGAGCCCCACGAACCATGGGAGCCGGTGTGTCTCATCCTCCAATGGCAGCTCGGGTCCATGGCAGCTCGGGTGCCCCATCCTCGCCGCGTCTTTGTTTTTGCGGCTAGGGTGGGGTGGTGGGGTACAGCTAACGATCTCGCAAAAACGGCGATCACACTCTAACCCTGTATCATCAGAGCCAGATGCAATCTCGTTCCATAGTCTCCCCACGGTCCGTTTCGCTTGTCGCCCTGACGCCCGCTTTGACCCTGGTTGGGATAGTGGCCGCGGCCTTGGCCGGTTGCCGTTCGCTGCCCCCCTCAAAACCCGAGGCGCTCTGGACCATTGAGGAGGCGCGCGGCGCGCAGGTCTTCCATCAGGCCTGCGCCAAGTGCCACTATCCCACCACCACCAGGGGACTGAAAGGCCCCGGCTTGCAGGCCATCACCAAGGTCAAGGCCATGCCTTCCGGCGCGCCCCCCACAGACGAGCGGCTCACTTCTACCATCCTGCGCGGCCGGGGAATGATGCCCGCTACCCAACTGACCGACAACCAACTCAGCGATCTACTCGCCTACCTTCACTCGCTATGACCGACCAAAACATCGACGACGCCAAGCCCGACGAAGCCGCGAAAGCGTCAATTGCGCCGCCCCAGGGAAACATGCGGACCCTCCTCCAGTTGCCGGGCCTGATTGCCGTAAGCCTCTACATGATGGTGCTCGCCGTTATCAATATTCTGGGTGTGGTCGGAGGACAGACACCTCCAGCACTCCTCATCTTCTCCGCACTTTTTATCGCGGCAGGCCTGGGATTGCTGAAGCTGCTGCGCTGGGCCTGGGCCCTCACTCTGGCAGCCATGGTCTTGCTGGTAGCGCTTTTCCTCTGGAAGTTTGCCGCCAGCCACGACTTTCCTTTTATGATTCAGGGCCTGCTCAACCTGGTTTTCTTCCTCTACCTCGTCCGTACCGAGGTGCGCGAAAAGCTACGGTAGCCGGGCTGCTCATGCTCAGGAGCTTCTCCCATCGGGCCGTGAAGTTGCACCCTGATTGACGAATTTCATGAAACCGGACTCCGCCAGGCGGGACGGATGTAGCTCGGCGCCAAGCCCAAAGAAGCGACAGAAGCTCATAATGAGCGGACGCCAGAGTTGCGGATTGATGTGCCGACGTATTCCTTCACCATCCAGAAGCGCTTCGTCAACGTGCAGCTTGACGATATGCACCTCGAATGCATTGGCACTTACGTTCTTTCCGAAAGGGCGGAATTCCTGCACGACGCCCTCCATTTGCACCGGACACTCCAGAACGCGTGGTGGTGCAACGGACTGCGATGCCACAGCGGTGAAGCCCGCGACGCCGAATTTGTCCGGTTCAAACTGATAGCCCCAGGCAAGCTTCTTTTCCGGCACCGGATTCTTGCCCGTAGTCAGCGCGAGGTGGTCTACCTGCGAGACCTGCTCCTGAGAAGGCAGGTTGATGACGCATTCGCGCGTGCGGATCAGGTTGTCGGAGGTCTGGCCCATCTGGCCCAGTCCCAGCATGCAGCTCCAACCCAGCCACCACGCGGACGACATCGGCGCAAGGTTTGGCGAGCCATCCAGATTCAAAGTGCTGATCAGCGCTACGGGGGTTCCGAAGTAGAGGATTGTCGGTTCAATCGTTTTGTGCATAAGCAAACAATAGAATGACGGCGCCGCGAAAGCATCCCGGATCTTGCGGGCAATTCCAGGTGTTCAGGGTGAGTCAAGAAATCCAATTCCTGACCACAATGAAGGGAGAGCTGCGGTAGGAGCCAGAGGTCTCAACTCGCGGCAATCACTCTATCTCGAAGAATAAGAAACGGACGTTCCACGCAAAGATAGAGCGCTCCCGCAACAATCAAGCAAAAGATCGCATAGACAGCAAGCCACATAGAAAGGCCGGCCTCAGCGACGCTGGGGAAACAGCGGTTTACGAGATGGATCAATTCTTTGTGGGTCAGGTAGAGGCTGTAGGCGAGAGTGGCCACCAGCTTGGCTCCTGGAATCTTCGTCCTGCTCAAAAGACCATTGGCGCTGAGCGCGGACGCTACGAGAAGTCCCAGACCAAGTGCCAGCACAGGGAATCCAATCACGGTCCCAAACGCCGAAGCGCCCGTAACTGAAACCCATCGATCTTTGAAAAGCCAGATTGCAAGGCCGACCACGCAAAGCCCCGAACAAAGCAATGTGTGTCCCCTCTTGGCCAAAACTCCCCACCAGATTGGGCGAAAGGTTTTGATCAGAGCAAGTGCGATGCCCGCAAGCAATCCATCGAGGCGGCTGTAAGTCGGGTAGTAGATTCGCTCCAGGTACTCAAGGCCAAAGGACTGGCCCGCGGAGGCCAACGGACGAAGCGTATGAAAGAGGATGAACGCTCGAATACAAATTCCAAACAACACCAGGCCGCCCAGCACGGCCACAGTCTTTCGCATCGATGGTTTGCGCATCGCAAGGAGCACAACGAGTGGCAGAAATAGATAAAAGTGCTCTTCGATGCAAAGCGACCAAACGTGCGAGAATGCCTGGCTGACTCCATAATCGACGAAGAGATTCTGAGTAAAGGTGAGTAACTCCCAAACTGGCGGTAAGCTGGGGCGTTCGCGCCAGACTGGGAGGATATAGTAAGTCGCCAGCACCACAAGATAGGCCGGCAAGACGCGATAGAGCCTGTTTCGATAAAAGGCACACAGCCGCGGCTGTTCATCGCGCAAATACGGACGCAATAGCTGTGAGCCAATCAGATAGCCGCTGAGGACAAAGAAAAGATCGACGCCCATCCAGCCCATCTGCGCCGCAAACTCCACCATCCGCGGCCGGCTTCCAACGCCATGAAAGGAGTAGACGTGAAACCCAATGACGGAGAGAATCGCCAGGCTGCGCAGCGTGTCGAGCCCATCGGATCGCGGGGCGGATTGAGTCAAAGAAGGTGAGCCTCGGTGATTGTGACCATCTTAGCACTACAGTTGTGGATCGGAGGTCCGGAGGGAGCAGGGCGCTTCAGCGCCCTGAAAAGCAGCCAATTGACTCGGCCTTCCAGGCCCGGATCGCTGCGAGTTTCCTTGCTCTTGACGAATCTATAACTGTAGCAGGAGAGGATTCCCGCTCAATATTCATGCGCGTTCACCTGCAAATGTTTTGTAACTTCTCCATTGGCTTAGGCAAAAACAGCGGATAAGGCAAGTGCCGCGAATCCATGAACTGATCGGGAAGAGTGCCGCCGTACTTGAGCGCGGCATCGGGGTCTTCGCTATAGACCCTGTTTTTTTCGGCCTTGGGCAACGTCACAAAACGGAAGCCCTGCTGTCGCAGTAAGTCCAATAAGTCGGGAAGCATCCGTGTAGTGAATGCCGTAGCGTGCAGCAACAATACATTTGGAATCTCATGGCCAAATGCGATCTGCTCTTCCTCTCGGCCCAGCCGAATATACTCCGCTGCATTCTCCAGGTAACTCTCTTTGAGCCAGGTAATAGCCGCGGCATCCGGCGTGGCTGAGCATCTTTGATAGGCATCGTTCCATGCATAGTCTTCGAAATCGAGCGTAACTTGCGCGACCCTGTAACCGTGTTCGTGAAGATAACTTCGCACGGCATGACGCTTCTCCAGCGTGTCGCCTTCCCATAGATACGGGTAGCGGAACCAATGCCAATCCCGCTGGCCTGCATACTGCGCCAGGGCCGGTTCATCAAGGGCGATCTCATGCTCGAACTCTGCGGCGTTGTTGCGAGTCAGCGACATATGCGACCACGTGTGATTCCCGATATTCATGCCCGCGTCCACCCAGATGCGCAAGGCTTGCTGAGCGTCGGGATCGTTTTCGAGTTTGATTGCGTTCACGAATCCGTAAGTGCCCTCAAGATGGTTGGTCTTGAGTTCAGCGGCAAGTGCGGTTGCGATCTTGCTGCGATTCTCTCCCGGCGGCAAACTGCCCGCGGCAGGCAAGTCATCAAAAGTCAGAGCAACGGTGGGATGCTTATCAAGCTTGCCCGTGAAAGGATGGCTGATTGCCGGTGTGGCTGGCTGATAGGAAGACTGACAATCCGCGCGAGGCCCCGTCGCAAAAAAAGCCGGCACAATTGCACACAGTACAAACCAACGTCTCATTCGACACTCCCCCATCAGCCTTCCTGATGGATTCTATCAACCACCGTGCTGGGTAGCACCACGCTCTGACGCGGCAGTGAGCGGCTGCAATCTCGTCTTAGGTCGCGGCCCCGTCCTTCGCACCGAATGCTATATTGGCTCTCATGAATCCATCTGGAGTTGTAGTCTCACTTTGTCTGCTCTCTGCGGTCTCCCTTGCGCAAGAGGCGCATTCATCGTTTCGCGGCGGCCCGTCGCATCTTGCAGTCTATGACTCTCCCGCGCCAAATTCTCTTACATTGAAATGGACATTTTCGACCAGCGGCGCCATCGTCTCCTCGCCTGCGGTGTCGGGTGGTGTGGTCTATGTCGGAAGCGCGGACGGAGGCCTTTATGCCGTCGAAGCCACCACTGGAAAGCTTCGCTGGAGATTCGACGCCCACGGCGATGTCAACTCCTCTCCCGCGATCAGCGGAGACCATGTCTTTGTCGTGAGCCTGGACGGCAATCTCTATGCTGTCGATACAGTCACCGGCAAGCAACTCTGGTCCTTCGCAACCGAGGGCGAACGTCGCTTCACCGCAGCAGGGATTCTCGGCGCGCAGCCTTCTGCTGAAGTGATGCCTGACCCATGGGACTTCTATCTCTCCTCTCCAACCGTTGTGGACGGAGCCGTTTACTTTGGCAGTGGAGACGGCCATATCTACGCCGTCGATGCCGTGACGGGCAAATTGCGCTGGAGTTATAAGACAGGAGATGTGGTTCATAGCTCTCCGGCTGTCTCTGACGGCGTCGTCTATGCAGGAAGCTCGGATACCTACTTTTACGCGTTGAACGCAGCGACGGGCGAGCTGAAGTGGAAGTTCAAGACCGGCGAAGACCCAAAGACTCATGTCATGACAGGAATCCCCGGTTCAGCAGCGGTCGCCAACGGGACCGTCTACTTCGGATGCCGGGATGCAAACTTCTATTCGCTCGATGCCGCCACCGGTGCCCTGAAATGGAAGGTTCCAAACGACGGTTCATGGGTCATCGCTTCTCCCTCCGTTGCCGATGGAGTGGTTTACTACACCACCTCAGACAGCCATCGTTTCCAGGCGCTCGATGCGATCTCCGGCAAAGTTCTCTATTGGCTTCCGACTGCAATCTATTCCTTTTCCTCGCCGGCGATCGCCGGCCATCATGCTTACTTCGGCACCTTCGATGGCCAGTTGCACGCCGTCGATCTTGAAAAGCATGCATATGCCGGCGTGTTTTCTACACCGGGCTTCTCCGCCAATGGACCGCGTTTCCTCGGCCCCGACGGCGGCTTGAAAGAGGACAAGGTCTGGACCGGCGACACGCTGGACGACATGATCGTCAACATACGCACTAAGGTATTCTCGATGGGCTCCATTCTGTCATCCCCGGCGGTCGAAGATGGCGTCCTCTACTTCGGCAGCGTCGACGGCAAGCTCTATGCTCTTGGCAATTGATCGCGCAGTCCACGCACCCAAGATCCCGGTTCCCGTTACAATAAAGCCGTGATGGAACTGGTGCAGATCGCTCCGACTCTCAAAGCTCCGGCCCCCAAGCCCGAGTGGCTCAAAGCCCGTGCCCCGGTGGGTGAAAACTACCACTCGCTCAAGCAACTGGCCCGTTCGCTTCAACTCAATACCGTCTGCGAGAGTGCGCACTGCCCTAACATCGGCGAGTGCTGGCACCACAAGACAGCGACCTTTATGATGCTGGGCAACCTCTGCACGCGCCGGTGCGGCTTCTGCGCCGTTCCCAAAGGTCGCCCCGAGCCAATTGACTTCGACGAGCCCAGAAGGGTCGCGGAGGCAGTCGCTCGACTAGGGCTGCTCCACGCAGTAGTCACCAGCGTCAATCGCGACGACGATTTGCTGGGCGGCGCGCGCGCCTTCGCCCTCGTTATTTCGGAGATTCGCCGTCAGGCTCCCGGCTGCCGCACCGAGGTTCTCGTTCCCGACTTTCAATGCAATCGCGAAGCCATTCGCCTGGTCGTTGATGCCCGGCCCGACGTTCTCAATCACAACACCGAGTCGGTCCCACGCCTCTATCGCGTAGTCCGCCCCGGTGCGCGTCTCCAGCGCTCTCTTGAACTGCTCCGCTATGCGAAAGAGCTCAACCCTGCCGGACTCACAAAATCCGGAGTCATGGTAGGCCTCGGCGAAGAGACAGCCGAACTCCTCGCGGTCTTCCGCGATCTTGCCGCCGTCCATTGCGACATCCTCACCATCGGCCAATATCTACGCCCCTCGCGCGACCATCTGCCCATGGCGCGCCTCTATACCCCGCGCGAGTTTGCGGAACTCAAGATCGAAGCTCTTAAGATGGGCTTCCGCCACGTTGAGTCAGGCCCGCTCGTCCGGTCCAGTTATCATGCCCACGAGCAAGCCGCCTCAACCGGGCTGAATGCGATGGCGTAACATTTGCCGGCTCCCCCCAAACCACTTTGCTTTAGTAAAATAGCCGTTGGCAATCTGTAACGTGAGGACGAACCGATGGCAGCTTCATTTATGGCCGGTATTCCGGCGCTCAAAGATCTAAGCACTGACCTGCGGCACCGCATGGACGGCGCAGTCGCCACCTTCCAGGCCAACCTGGCCTCTACGCGCACCGGCCGAGCCAGTGTTCACATGCTCGACCAGATCAGGGTGGACTACTACGGCACGCAAACCCCCATCAGCCAACTGGCGCAGGTTTCCTCGCCCGAGGCGCAACTGATCCTGATCGCGCCCTGGGACCCGACGATATTAAAGGAAATTGACAAGGCCGTACGCGCCTCCGACCTTGGTTTTAATCCCATCTCCGACGGCAAGGTTCTGCGCATTCCCGTCCCTCCCATGACCGAGGAGCGCCGCCGCGATGTCTGCAAGCACCTCAACAAGGTTCTCGAAGAGCACCGGACCGCAGTTCGCAACGTTCGCCGCGATGGCAACGACGCCCTCAAGAAGCTAGCCAAAGATAAAAAAATCAGCGAAGACGAAGAGAAGCGCGCGTTGGAAGAGATCCAGAAAATGACCGACGAAGAGATCCGCCGCATGGAAGAGCTCTCCCACAAAAAAGAAGCCGAAGTCATGCAGGTCTGAGAGGCAAATATTGAGTCGCATTTCGGCTATTCTGATTGCTCTCGCTGTCAGCGCTACCCTATCTGCTCCAATCGCAGTTGCGCAGCAGCGCTCGCAGGGCATCTCGGTGCACATGCTTCCCAGGCGGGTTGCGGAGATGGGGGGAAGGCCGTGGGGTTTCACCCTGGATCAGTCCCCCATACTGAAAGCCGCGTCCCCGCATCCGGCCTTCCAGACTCCCGAAGATCTGCTCTCGTTCATCCGCCAGCAGGATGCCCGAGTTCAGCAGAATGGCCTTTGGATCGTAACCACCAATCCCGACGCATATTCAGAAGCAGAGAAGACGCTTTTGAAGAACGTGGAATGGATGTGCCGTCAGGAAGGAATTCCTCTGTTCATTTGCCGCGCCTCCGAGCTGCCAGATGGCTGGAAGCGATTCGATCAATAAGCCGCAAGTGCCTCGCGACGAAGATCAACGAACCGGCCATGTCGCTAAACCTGATTTATGCGCGCCGAAAACCTAACTGCGAATTACTTTAGAACAGCTCCGGTCGGCTGAGCCGTGTACTTGCTTGCTGCCGCGGCCTTCCCCGCTTCAGGTGGCGTCTTCACAACGCGCATCTCGGCTGGCTTGACCGGCAACGGCGCCACAGCGGCCGGATGCGCCACGACGGACGGTTCCACAATCGGCCCATTCAACGTCTGCGGTGTGCGCATGGCTCCTGCGCTTGAAAACCCGCCCTGTGTCGAGAGGTGCAGCGGAACCGTGACCGCCCTTGTAGGCTGGATCGATTGCACGCGCGAGTAAACGCCAAAACTGCCGCCAATCACCACGGCAACAATCACCGCCGCCGCAGCCAGACGCAGCCAGACCGCGCCTGCACGAAGTGCCATAGGCCACGCAAGAACCCGCGACCCACCCGAAGCCGGCGCCGCATGCAAACCGGCCTGTATCCGCTCTTCCAGCCCCTCGGGCGAAGAAAGCCGGGCGATCAATCGCAATGTCTCTTCAAAATCATCGGAACCGGAACTCCCGGCAATCGAATTCTGTCTGGAGCTATTCATGGCAAACTCCTTGTCGCAATCAACCACCATGCGGCTGATTCCTGATATCTGCTCCCCGAGCTTTGTAGGCTGTTCATCTCAAACTCCGCGAGTGGTCCAGCAGACCGGCCATTAAATTGCGCGCTCTAAAGAGCCGCGACCGCACGCTGGACTCGGTAATTCCCAGCACAGAAGCGATCTCGACGCTGGTCAATTCCTCAAAGGCCGAGAGCATCAGCACTTCGCGCTCCTTGATGGGCAACTGCTCCACGCAGGCCAAAACGTGCGCATGGTGCTCGGCTGCGGAGGTCCGCTCCTCGGCGCTGAGCCCTTCAGCGGGCAACACGCGCGTCAGTTCGGCTACGTCATCGGTCTCGGGCCGGGTCTTTGCTCTGCGCTTCCGGTCCAGCACGACATTCCACACGATGCGGATCAGCCACACCCGTTGGTCGCGTACCTCACCAAGACTATCTCGATGGCGCAGCACGCGCAGAAAAGCCTCCTGCACAGCGTCTTCGGCATCGGCGGCATTGCGCATCACCGAGTAAGCCACCCGGTACAGCGTTCCGGAGTACTGGCTCACCAGCCCCGCAAGCGCTGCCTCTTCCTCGAGCTGGCGAGCCTGGTCGTCCACAGCTTTGTCTGCGATCTCCATCCAACCTGAGAATACTGCCTGGGCGGCGCTCATAGTCACCAGACGCGCCAAACGGGGAAAATGCTCAAAACCTGTCCCATGCGGTAGCCGTGCGCCAAAAAAAGAAAGACTCGCGAAGCCAAAGGCCCCGCGAGTCGGTTTCCTGGATTCGCCGGCCCTACTGCTTGGCGCTCAGCTTCTGCGCTGCAATCCCGCCCGCAGCCCCGTCCTTGTCGGCGTCCTTGACCTTGGCCCAGAGTGCCTTGGCCTGATCTTGCTTGCCGGTACCGGCATAAAGATCCGCCAGGTCAAGTTGCGCCACCGCCGCAGGCACCGTCTCAGAGGGCTTGGCGGCGATCGCACTGTAAAGATCGATTGCTTCCGAATCGCGATTCGTCTGGTGATAGAGTCCCGCAAGGGCCAGCTTGGCCAAATTCGAGAGGTTCCGATTCCAACTGTCGGCTGCGGCCTTCAACTCCGTCTCGGCGGGGCCGTTCTGCCCAAGTTCCTCATACGTGACTCCGGCGAAGTAGTGGGCCTTGGAGCCCTCCGAGAGCCAGCCGTACTGCTGCGCGACTGCCGTAAACTGCTGATTCGCAGCCTTCGAACGATCCGTTGCCGTGCTGTAGCTTCCCTTTTCGGCTGGAGCTCCCGGCTGAGCAAGTGGCGCAGTGTAGACGTCCATAGCCGCGTCCAATGCGGCGTCGGCGGCTGTTGTGCGGGAACTCCAATAGAACAGCGAGCCCACAACCGCGATTAAGACCACAACTCCTACGATGACCCAGCGCAGAACGCCGGAACGATGACCACTCAGCCAACTCACGCTGCTTGCAGTGGCTTCAGCAAATTTGTCCTTCTTTAAAGCATGACGGGCTTTTGTGTCCACGGTTTTTATTGTCCTTCGCTTCTAGACTTGCCGGCAGTTTCGACGCCGGTGAGGTCGTCTCGACTGCAACCCAACTAGTCTATCAGCGCGCCAACCGGAGCGTCCAACCCGGAGGTCCCGGCGTAGGTGGAACAGGCTCCCGGCGCAGGTGGGGCGGGCATCTACTGGTTGACGCCGCTGGCCAGGAAACCGCCATCCACAACCAGAGTCTCTCCAGTTACGAACGAAGCACCATCTGAGGCTAGAAAGATCGCGGCGCCCACCACTTCCTCGGTCTTGCCGAAGCGCCCCATCGGCGTGCGCATCAGCAGTTCGTGCCCGCGCGGAGAGCCATCCAGCAGGTTGGCATTCAGTGCCGTGCGGAAGACCCCTGGAGCGATGGCGTTCACCGTCACCCCCAACTTCGACCACTCAACGGCCAGCGAGCGCGTCAGAGATACGACGCCCGCCTTACTCGCCGCGTAGGCAGCCACCTCGTTGAGCGCAACAAAACTATTCAAAGAAGCGATGTTGACGATGCGCCCATATCCGCGTTCTATCATCGGCCTTCCAAAGACCTGGCAGGCGCGCAGCGTTCCGGTCAGATTGGTATTCAGAATATCGGCCCACTCTTCTTCCGCCACCGTCAGCGTGGGTGTGCGCTTGATCTTTCCCGCGCAGTTGATCAGAATATCGACTCTCCCGAATCGAGCAAGCACGTCAGACGACAGCTCTTCCAGAGAGGCCCGGTCGCACACATCCGAGGTCCGCCGCAAGGTCTGCCGTCCGCGCGCCTCGATCTCGCTGGCAGTTTCGTCCACCTGAAGCTGACGCCGCGCAGTAGCGATGACATCTGCGCCGGCATCGGCAAGGCCAAGGCTAAGAGCCCGTCCTATCCCCGAGGTTCCTCCAGTGACAACTGCTATCTTGCCTTCAAGACTTAAAAGCTGAGTCATTCTGAGTTTCTCCATTCCAGTCGTAAATTGAAAACAGTCGGAGTCAGAGCCTGCTGCGGTGCGCCCAAAGCCCTAATCCTGGGTTGGCAATGAAGAAGATTGCTTCCCCGTCAACCTGATTGTGGCCATGATTGAGTTTCTTTGGATCGTAACGAGTTATCATCGTCTTCAAATCGCCATAACTGAAGCCGGCGCCTTCAACCTCATCCCTGCTAAGTTGACCGGGGCACCAAGTTATCTTGAACCTGCCTTCCGACGAGCCGTGAATAAGATGAGCGGCGGCACTTAGATCGTTGGCTAAATCCAGATGAGTCTCGACCGATGCGAGCGTTGCAGGCGTGCCGTGGTAGCCGTATTTGCGGATCAAGGTGTCTATCTTCGTGTCTTCTCCAAACTCCTTGACTCCCGGCCCCAGGATGACTAACTCAGCATCATCGGCCAACGCCATACGCGTACGATAGATGGCTTTATTGCCCAGCCATGTGCTGTGAAACTCACGAGGGTCGAGATAGACGACGGCTTTCTGAATCGGCTCGTCGAGCATTTCAAAGTTAACCTTAAGACTTAGCTCGGCGGCTAGATTGAAGCACTCGATGTCATCGCCAATGAACAGACCGCGCACTGCAAGCCCGCCCTCCGTGCGGCTTCCAACCACCGTGAGCACATAAACGATGGGAAGGTGCCGCAGGAAATGATCGGATGCGTAATTGAGTACATTGCGCACTGGGTTTTGCGCCCGGCCCATGATGCGCTCCATGCCGTAGACCGCTCCCAGGTAGTGACTGCGATTGATCCCTTCGCGGCCACCTGTGCCAACCAGAATATTTTTGTTGTAATTGGCCATTCCAATCACTTCGTGGGGCACAACCTGGCCGATGGATAGAATCAGATCGAAATCGCCCTGCGCGATGAGCTTATTCACCTGCGCCGGCCACGTGTAACTCAGCTTACCTTCCGAATGTTCACGGATAAACTCTGCCGGAACCTCGCCGAGAGTTTCAATATCGCTTCTCCAGTTATGAACGCGAAATAGTTCCAGCGGCACTTCACCGAACATGTTTTCTATCTGATCCGGCCGCATGGCACTATGTGTGCCGAGGGCGGGTAAGATCGCTTTGAGCCGGTCGCCATAGTACTTCCACGCATAACTCGTCAATTCGCCTGCCCGAGAATGTTGGCGCGTTTGATCGGGCGGCACAGCAAGCACGCGACTCCGTTTTCCTAACTTCGTGAGGCTCTCAGTTAGCAGTTCCTCCAGTTGTTGCGAAGACAGGTCTGTGTCAACACTTCCTATTGCGCACAACAAGCTCATGCGGCAAACTCCACTCTCTTCAAACCTGGCGCAAGCAGAACCATGATCAACAAGGCCAGCAGATAGGCGCTTGCGGCAATCACGAAGAGAATCGAATAATCCCCGTGTGTCAGTTGCAAAATGTGGCCAATATATTTTGAAAACAAATAGCCGCCGACCGCGCCGGCCATGGTGCCAATGCCGCCAATCGAGCCGACGGCGCTGTGAGGAAACATGTCTGACGGCGTGGTCAGCAGATTGGCCGACCATCCCTGGTGTGCGGCTGCCGCGAGACTAAGCAGTCCGATTGCGGCCCATTCCGAGTGCAGGTAGTTGATCAGAAAAACCGGAACGACAATGCATGCGCAAAGAAGCATGGCCCCCATCCGCGCTTTCGCCGCTGAGAATCCCAGGAGCCGGAACGGTGCCGGCATCCAGCCACCACCGACGCTGCCAATTGCTGAGGCGCTGTAAACGATAAAGATCGGCAACCCCAGTCCGATAAGGTTCAGATGAAATCTGTCGCTGAAGTAACCCGGCAGCCAATAGAGATAGAACCACCAGATGGGATCGGTGAGAAACTTCGGAATCGAAAACGCCCATGTTTGACGGAAGCCCAGCAGATGAACCCACGCTGTGGATGGGCCGGCTCTTTCAAGCATTCCCTGGTTGATGTGCGCCAGTTCGGCGGCCGCAAGCGTAGGATGTTGGGCGGGCTCGTGGTATTTGAAAAACCACAACAGAATCCACGACGCGCTGAAAACTCCGGTAACTAGAAAGGCCGCATGCCAGCCAAAGCGATAAGTCACCAATGGCACAAGGATCGAAGCAAGAACCACACCAACATTGGCGCCGCAGTTGAAAATGCCGGTGGCCAACGAACGTTCGCGTTGCGGGAACCACTCCGCCACTGTCTTCAGAGCGGCGGGAAAGTTGCCCGATTCCCCGATCCCCAGACAAAAACGAGCAATGCCGAGTTGAAATACCGAGTTCACGAGCGCGTGGCCCATGGCGGACAGGCTCCAGATCGCCATGATCGCCATGTAGCCAATTCGCGTTCCGACCTTGTCAACGAAGCGCCCTGCAAACAGCAATCCGATCGCATACGCGACAACAAACGCGCCCACGACGTTAGCAAAGCCGACTTCCGTCAGCCCAATTCCATGATCGGCAACGCTCTTCATCAAGGTGGGCTTGAGAAGTCCCAGCACTTGCCGATCCATATAATTGATCGTCGTAGCAGCGAAGAGCATGGCGCAGATCGTCCAGCGCACGCGCCCAATACGAGATCCAGCCAAGGATCCTTCTAACTGAGCGTCCGCCGCCGCGTTTCCGATCATAATCTCTCCTCACAGCCAATACGCCTTCCCTGCCTGCCCGCGATACACCAAGGCTAAAAAGCATTCGAAAGACATACCGATCCGACTGTATGAAGTTGCGCAGATACATCGGGGTCAGCGCGACTTGCCCAGTGATTATAAACCGCCGCCTGCAGACCGTGCGTGGCCCCAAGGTGCGGGCTGCGGCGAGCAAAGATCTCGCAATCGCTGAACTTGGCCGATGCGCACAAAGCGCACAAACGGCGCGCAGCCATGGCCGTCCGCAGCCGCGACTGCCGCAGGGAACGTCGCATTCTTGCCGCCGGCGTATTGCGGCCGTGACGTGTTTTTGTCGATTCGTCTAGTGCTTGGGGGTGACGATCTCCGTGCGCAAGGCGCGAATGCGCTCGATGGCATTGCTCACCATTGGGCGGCCGGTCGCCTTGTCCATTCCCTTATCGATGAGCATGTCTACAAATTCTTCGACGGGCATGTTGCGATCCTGCGCTGCGCGAATTACCGCCTCCGGCACCGTAACGGAAATAATCATGATGGCTGGCTTCCCCTGACCGGTTCATCGGCGAGGTGAGGATCAAGTCGAGCTAGATCCGGAGGAAAAGACCGGAAAAATGGGACGGTGGACAACTGCCATGGATTCGGAATGGATTTGCGGCATTCGCATCCGTTTCCAGTTCCGGTCTTTGCCGGCCACGCTCTGTTGTATACTGGTTGAAGCCTCAAGAAGGCAGGGGAAGCTCTGTCTCACGGGCAATGCGTAGTGGTTCTAAATAGAAATCACTCCGTCCGACAAAGAGAAGAAAATGCCCAAGTTGAAGACCCATACGGGCGCGAAAAAGCGCTTCAGCAAGACTGGCACCGGCA
>CAYTJN010000063.1:0-21615 GCA_964438125.1 uncultured Occallatibacter sp. | reverse complement strand
GCTTTGCCTGGACTGGCTTCGACTATCGCGGCGAGCCGACGCCGTACGGTTGGCCCTCGATCAACTCGCAATTCGGCATCGTCGACATTTGCGGGTTTCCCAAGGACAACTTCTTTTACTACAAGAGCTGGTGGGGCACGGAGCCAGTGCTGCACCTGTTCCCCCACTGGAACTTCGCGGGTAAGGAAGGCGAGGAGATCCCTGTCTGGGTTCATTCAAACCTGGACGAGGTTGAGTTATTTTTGAACGGCAAGAGCCTGGGCAGCCAGCAGGTGCCGCGGCTAGGCCACGTTGAATGGAAGGTAAAGTACGAGCCGGGCGTAATCGAGGCGCGCGGGACAAAAGGCGGCAAGATTGTGCTCGCCGAGAAACGCGAGACGACAGGGCCTACCGTGGCGATCCGGCTCACTGCGGACCGCACCGAGATCGACGCCGATGGCCAGGACATTGCGATTTTGAAAGTCGAGGCCCTGGACAAAGAAGGCCGGCCGGTTCCGACCGCAGACAACCACATTGGTTTCACGGTCTCGGGCGCTGGCGCGCTGATTGGTGTCGGCAACGGCGATCCAAACTGCCAGGAAAGCGACAAGGAGCCCAAGCGTTCGCTCTTCAATGGCCTCGCACAAGTGATTGTGCAGTCGACAAGAGAGCCGGGTGAGATTCGTATTGAGGCGGTCAGGGAGGGTTGGAGCGGCCCTGAACTCGCGCCCGCGAAGTTGGTGATCGTGACCCAAAAGGCGCCGCAGCCGCCACGAGTGAATTGAGGATTCCATCGTGCACCTCTCTGATGCGTTCGAGCTTGCTCATACCTTGAGCTTCTATCCGAGTACCCACAAGTTGGTTACTTTGTTTTTTTAATGCCGTTGTACGGTCTGGCAGCGCTCATGTTACGATTTGGTTTAAGGACACGAAATTTAACATGCGTGTGTTCGATCTACCCGGCAGGGGATGAATTCCAGGTGTCGAAAAGCTGGAATGCCTCCCTTTAACGTGGGTGACAAGACATTTACCAACGAAGATCGGTTTGAATCGAGAAGGCAATGAGACTACATAGGCCACTGATTCAAGTTCGCGGATTTTCAAGGATTCCGGCTCATTTGGACCGCAAACAGAAAGGAATTGCACGTGAAACGAAATCTTTGGAAATACCCAGTTGTCATTCTCAGTCTCTCGATTGCTACCTGCTCTGCCGCGTTTGGACTGGCCTTCCACCAAGGCAAAGTCCCCGAGATCGATCCTAGTCTTGCAATCGGCGGTCTCACCTTACTTGCTGGTTCGATTGCTGTTCTGCGCACTCGCCAGAAAAAATAGAGGGCTCAACCAGGGAGCCAAAGATGAAATCTGTTCCTGGCACGACTGGGGAAGTCTCCCTCCAATCAGCGCCTTTTCTCTCATTTCCCCAACATCTCCTTGGACGACTCTATCTTCTGGCTGCAATTGGCGCGGCGGAAGCTGAGTTGTTTATTTTTTTGCGGATTGGACCAGCACTCCATTCGAGTCTGTTTCCCTTCGCGACCGTTGCTTGCGGAGTGTTCCTGACTCTGGGACATTCCCGGTTAAAGACCGAGCGCCAGGAAATCCCGTTCGGGCGAAGGTTATTTGCCGGCTATCTCGTCTGCGTTAGCCTAGGCATTCTCTTTCGTGTCTTGTCCGCGTCGGCCGGGACGGGCTTCTGGTCCTCACACGCCGCGGCTTTCGCTGGTTCTCCGCTTCTTCTCATTCGAATCCCGCTGCTGCTTCTGGCCTGCATTCCCTTCCGCAGCTGGACAAGATTGCTCCGCGATACGAGCTCTTTGTGGCTTTATTCCGCTTTTGTTGGCGTGGCTGCCTGGGCTTCGGCTTTCCCGATCCGGTGGATCTACAGCGACCCCGATTCCGGTCCGAGCCATTTCTTGCAGATCATCACCATGCGTTCGCTGCAACTGGTCCTTCGCTTAGTGTCACCTGGAATGATGGTCGATATTCCAAATTACACGATTGGAAGCGATCGGTTCTCGGTGTATATTCGGCCCGGTTGCTCTGGAATCGAGGGCCTTGGAATGGTCCTTGCCTTCACCTGCATCTGGCTTTGGTATTCGAGGAAAGAATGCCGTTTCCCGCAGGCGCTCTTGCTTATTCCGATCGCATTGGTCTGTATCTGGTGGTTGAATATCGTCCGGCTGGCCATTTTGATCGTTGTCGGAGACGCGATTGACCCGGAAATTGCGATGGTTGGTGTCCACTCCCATGTGGGCTGGATGGCCTTCATCCTTGTGGCGCTGGCCTTCTTTCTGGCCACTCAGCGGCTTGCCTGGGTACGAAAGACGCCGTCGCCGGTTGTGATCGACCAGGTCAGATCGACGGCTGTTGCGAGCGCGTCGGAGACTGACAACGGATACACGGGAGAATCTCCGGCCATTCGAGCCTATCTGGTGCCTTTCCTGGGGATTCTGGCCGCATCCTTTGTTTCCAAGGCGGCTTCTGGATACTTCGAATGGCTGTATCCATTACGTTTCATCGTGGCTGCGGTCGCCTTGTGGTTCTTCTTGCCTGAGTTGAAGAAACTCAATTGGCGTTTTGGCTGGCCTGCGCCGAT
Organism: uncultured Occallatibacter sp.; assembly: GCA_964438125.1. Classification (GTDB taxonomy): domain Bacteria; phylum Acidobacteriota; class Terriglobia; order Terriglobales; family Acidobacteriaceae; genus Telmatobacter. Next base: position 19,040 of record CAYTJN010000063.1, on the reverse strand, counting down.
CACCGGCATTGCGGTTTTTGTACTATGGATCGCGCCATCCTGGTGGATGCATCAGCGCGCGGCCAGTCCGCTGGGCCCGGCGCTGGCGGCGCTTTCGCCTGCGTCCCGCTGGGCCTGGATTGCCTTTCGCGTCGCCGCCGCGGTCATCACGGTGCCTTTGGCCGAGGAGTTGGCCTTTCGCGGCTATCTAGCTCGCCGATTCGTTAGCCTGGAGTTTGAGAGCGTCTCTTTTTCCAGTTTGACCGTGCTACCGATGCTTCTGTCCTCGGTCGTCTTTGGCATGATGCATATGCTGAACCCGCAGGATTGGCAACACCTCGCGCTGGGCACGCTGGCCGGCTTGACCTTTGCCGCCGCGCTTCGGTGGAAGGGGCGCATGGGCGACGCCGTCATAGCGCATGCCACTTGCAATCTTCTTCTCGCTGCGTGGGTTCTGGGTCTTGGCGATTGGGCGCAGTGGTAGAGGAAGCTCGTGGTTGGTGAGCAATCTTAACTTAGTGTCGTCTACACCCGCGGATGCTGCTTGCGTTCATCAGTCTGCCGGAACACCCTCGCGGTCCGCCTTGTTATAAGTCTCGAATTCTTTCATAGCCTGACCCTTTTTTGTTTCGTGGTTGGCCCCAGAGGCAACAACTTCGGTCACGCCTGGCTCGGGCGGCTTTTGGCCCTTGTAATCAGAGAAATGAACCACGCTGTCATAAGCATCTTTGATCAGGTCCTGGAGCGGGATCACGCTTCCGTTGACGCGCTGCTCATCCAGCAGGTCGAGATCCACGTCGGCCACCACCAACTGTTCCTGGTTGATGGTGCCCTCGGCGGCAATTCCGTCGCGTGCAAAAAAGTAGTCCGAAGGAGTGAGGATGGCGGCTTGGCCGTAGTTGGTATTCATGTAAGGGACCAGCGGAAGATTGCCGACTGTTCCGGTCATGGCGACATAGACCTGATTCTCGATCGCCCGGGCCTGAGCGCAATAGCGAACGCGGCAGAAGCCCTCACGGCCGTCGGTGCAGGAGGGCACAAAGAGAATTTCTGCGCCAGCCTCGGCCATGACCCGCGCCACTTCCGGAAACTCCACGTCGTAACAGACCATGATTGCAATGTTGCCGAAGTCAGTGTGGTAGAGATAGAGGCCATGTCCGCGGCTCAACTGGTAGGGGCCGCTTTCGGTTGGCGTCAGATGCACCTTCTTTTGCCGGAAGACCTGGCCGTTAGGCGTGAACAGATGTGCGGCGTTGAAGACCTTGCCCCGCTGAAAGACAGGATGGGTGCCTCCGATAATGTAGATCCCTGTTTCCTTGGCAAGCCGGATGAAAAGTTGCTCGTATTGGGGCGCCATCCAGGCGAGCCGCCGCACGGCCAGAGCAGGAGCCGGCTCATTGATATAGCTGAGCAGTTGCATGGTGAAGAATTCAGGGAAGAGAACGAAGTGGGCATGATAGTCCTTGGCGCTGTTCACAAAGAACTCGACCTGGTGCACGAAGTCTTCAAAGCAGGCGATAGGCCGGAGCAGGTACTGGACCGCCGCGATGCGCACACGGCGGGGGCGCGGCGTGCCCCGCAAGGCCTCGGCGGCGGCCTGTTCTAGCGCCGCATGCTGAAGACTGGCTTGCAGGCTGACCGAGGAGGTGTACTCCGGGTTGAGCCATTCGAGCACGGTGGCGAAGCCGTGGGATTCGGTGTCCTGCATGTAACCGGGCACAACATCGAGCACCACCAGGCCATTCTCAAGCTGGAAGGTAAGCCCTGGATCGCGGAGCTTGCCGTCGACAACCCTGGCAACATACTCTTTGGCCGTCATCTGGCCTGCGACTGCGGAGTAGCCCGCGATTCGTCCGCCGGTGAGCAACCGCTTGAGTCCCCGCTCGCGGATGAGCTCCTTGCGCGCCTCGTAAAGCAGCGTTCCAATGCCCTTCTGCCGCGCCTCCGGGTCGACGCCCATGTCGGCGCCATAGAGAGTCTTGCCCAGCGAGTTATGGGTATCGAAAGACCCATCTCCGGTGATTGCAGACCAGTTTGCTGATTCAGCGTAGTCGTCCCAATCGATCAGCAGGGAACTGGCGGAACCGAGCACATGGCCGGCCGCATCTGACACAACCAGTTGCCCCTCGGGAAAGATTCCCAGGTGGCGCTCCAACTGTTCGGGCCTCCAGGGCGGCAAGCCGGGAAATGCCCGCAACTGCAAATCAATCACCGCGGAAATATCGTCGAAGGTCATCGGCCTGACTTTGAACTCAGTGGGTTGGCTGTTCGAGGTGGCCATCGGGGGTAGCTCCTGGGACTCCGAATCGGGCGCGATTCAGAAGTGTACCCGGAGTTTATGGAGAGTGCTAGATAAGGATGATGAAAATTAGAGCAAAGTTTGGTTAAAAAACAGGCAATTCTTTTGGGATACCGCGCGAGCTCTCGATGATCTGAAGTTGATTCGGGGTCGCTGCCGGGCGCGGGTTAGATTAAGGCGGGTTAGATTAGGTAGATGGGCTCAACACAACCCAAGTGGAGGCCGGAACTTGCCGCGATGGTGACCCTGGCTGTTCCTGTGGTCCTGAGCGAACTGGGCTGGATGGCCGAGGGCATCGTCGACACCATCATGGTAGGCAAGTTGGGGCCTGCCGCCATCGGGGCTGTTGCGTTGGGAAACGCGGTCTGCAATACGCCGTCGCTTTTCGGCATTGGGCTGCTGTTAGGGCTTGACACGCTCGTGGCGCAGGCCTACGGTCGCCGGGATCACGACGAATGCCATCGCTGGCTGGCGCAAGGCGTTTACCTGGCGTCGATTGCCGCGCCGCCGCTGATGCTGATGGTCTACCTGGCTAGCTTTGGCTTCGTGCACTTTGGCATCAACTCTGTGGTTGCCGCTCCAGCCGCCGCTTACCTGAGGATTTTGAACTGGGGAACCCTGCCACTGCTGCTCTATGGCGGTACGCGCCGCTACCTGCAAGGGGTGGGCGATGTGCGCGTCATTACCGTCACGTTCGTCGCGGCCAACCTGCTCAACTGGTTTGGAAATTGGATGCTGATCTACGGCAAATTGGGAATGCCGGCGCTGGGCGTGAACGGGTCGGCAATTTCCACTGTGATTTCGCGTGTTTTCATGGCTGCGGCACTGCTGGGTTTTGCCTGGCGCTATGAACGCAAACGCGGCCATTCGCTCTTCAGCCATTGGGCCGGGCCGAGTCTCGAGCGGCTACAGAGATTGGTCAGGCTGGGCGCACCCGCCGCAGCGCAGATACTGCTTGAGGTGGGCGCATGGAACCTGGTTACGCTCTCGGCTGGATGGTTGACGCCTGTGGCTCTGGCAACCCACCAGATCGTACTCAACTATGCCAGTCTCACTTTCATGGTTCCGCTGGGGGTGGCGTCCGCGGCGGCTGTGAGCGTGGGACATGCGGTGGGCGCCGGAGATGGCGAGCGAGCACGCCGCGCCGGATGGCTCGCCCTGGGACTGGGCACGACCTCTATGCTGCTTGCGGCGGTGGCCTTCCTCCTGGGGCCGGGACCATTGATCGCCGTCTACACGCGCGATCCTCAGGTGATGGCCGTGGGGCGTAGCCTCCTGGTTCTGGCTGCGGTCTTTCAGATTTTCGACGGTATCCAGGTCGTGTCGACAGGAGCACTGCGTGGGCTTGGCGAGACTAAGATTCCCATGCTGGCCAACCTGGTGGGCTATTGGGTGATCGGACTTCCGCTGGGCTTAATGCTGTGCTTTGTGCTGCATTGGGGCATTTACGGTCTCTGGATCGGTCTTCTGGCGGCCTTGCTATTGATCGCCGCGATCCTGCTCACACGCTGGAATCGAGCTTCTGTGCGGCTCTGTCATGGATTTGACGCGGCTGAGGTTGCTCGGATTCCCTGAAATGAATTGCGCTCCCGAGAGCGGTTCCGTGTCCCATCACTTGGGACTTTGGCGGGTTACCAACGATCTGCGAGGAACGACGTGTGCGTCTTAATGTGACTATAATCACATCAAACGAATGGGAGAATAATTTTCTCCACAATGAACAGGAAGGGAATCCCGCCACATGGCGACAGGAGACCTGGCCCTCGGTCAGCTTGAGGGCGCATTAAGCACGCAAGAACGGATTACGAACGATTTCAGTATTAACGTAGCTACAGTAAACGGCTCCGGTTCGCAGTCCGCCAATAGTGTATTGCTGAAGAGCATCTTCGGAATGGGTGTTCCCGTCAGCGGTAAAAACCTCTTTCCCTCCAACATTGCCGGACAACCTACCTGGTTTTTGATTCGCGCCAGCGAGCACGGGTATGTTGCGCGCAAGCGGGCCTCGGAGATTCTGGTTGCACTGAATCCCGAGACGGCTCTTGCCGATGTGCGGGCCTTGCCGGTGGGGGGCGTGGCGATCTACGAAGAGGGCTTGAACAAGACCCTGAATCTGAATCGGGTGCGCGAGGATGTCTTTTACTATCCTGTGCCCTTCGACAAGATCACGGCCGCCATTTGCCCTGAGCCCAAACTGCGCAAGCTGGTCCGGAACATGGTCTATGTGGGAGTTCTGGCGCGCATTCTGACCATTGATCTTGCGGTCGTTGAAAGCGGTTTGCGCCGGCAATTTGCCAAGAAGCAAAAAGTTTTCGATCTGAATTTTGGTGCGGTCAAGGCGGGGTTTGATTATGCGCAGGAGAATTTGACCAAGCGCGACCCGTATTTCATTGAGCGAATGAATGAAACTGCCGGCAAAATCATCATCGACGGCAATGCGGCCTGCGGCATGGGGGCGGTCTTCGCAGGGGTGACCGTGGTTGCCTGGTATCCGATCACGCCGTCCACGTCCGTGATTGAGGCCACCACCGATCTGCTGAAAAAGCTGCGCGTTACGCCGGAAGGCAAGGCTACATTTGCGGTGGTGCAAGCAGAGGACGAGCTGGCGGCTATTGGAATGGTGATGGGCGCGGGCTGGGGGGGTGCGCGCGCCATGACATCGACTTCGGGCCCTGGAATGTCGCTGATGGCAGAGTTCACCGGTCTGGGCTACTACGCTGAAATTCCCGGTGTTATCGTCATCGTGCAGCGCACCGGGCCTTCCACCGGCATGCCGACGCGCACTCAGCAGGCCGATCTGCTTTCAGCGGCTTTCCTCTCGCACGGCGACACGAAGCACCCGATTCTGCTGCCGGGTTCTGTCAAAGAGTGCTTCGAGTTCACGCAGGCGGCCTTCGATCTCGCTGAGCGGATGCAAACTCCGGTCTTTGTGTTGACCGATCTCGATCTGGGCATGAACAACTGGATCTCGGAGCCGTTCGATTATCCCGAGAAGCCTCTGGATCGCGGCAAGGTGCTCACCGCCGACGATCTGAATCGACTGGGGAGTTTTGCGCGCTACCGCAACGTGGATGGAGATGCCATAGGTTGGCGAACACTGCCGGGAACGCCGCATCCCAAGGCCGCCTACTTTACACGCGGCTCGGGGCACAACGACGCGGCTCTCTACACCGAAGATCCGGATGAGTATCAAGCAGTGATGGAAAGGCTGGCATTGAAGTTCGAGAAGGCGCGGGAGATGGTTCCCGCTCCGATAAGCGTAAGAAACGCAGGCTCAAAGATCGGCTTCATTGCGTATGGTTCAACCGACTGCGCGCTGGTTGAGAGCCTGGACCAGATCAAGCAGCGCTACGGGCTGCAAGGGGATTATTTGCGGTTACGTGCATGGCCCTTCAACCACCAGGTTCATGAGTTTGTCGCCGCTCATCAACGCGTCTATGTCGTCGAACAGAATCGTGACGCGCAGTTAGCCAGTTTGCTGAAGCTCGATCTGCCAGCCGATCAGGTGACCAAGCTGCGCAGCATTCTGCACTACAACGGATTGCCGGTTGACGCCGAATCGATCACGGAACAATTCGCAGTGAAGGAGGGCCTCTAAATGGCAACCGCTGCTCCCGCTCCCAAGGTGAACCACATCGGGCTTCCCGTTCTCGAATATCGCGGAGGCAAGAGCACGCTCTGTGCCGGCTGCGGCCATAATGCCATCTCGGAGCGCATCGTCGATGCCATGTTCGAGATGGGTGTTGAGCCCGAGCGCGTGATGAAGATGAGCGGCATCGGCTGCTCGTCGAAGACCCCGGCTTATTTCATGAGCCGATCGCACAGCTTCAACAGCGTGCATGGGCGTATGCCGGCCGTCTCGACCGGCGCCATTCTGGCCAACCATACGATGACGATGATTGGCGTTTCCGGAGACGGCGACACCGCCTCAATCGGCATGGGCCAGTTTGTTCACATGATGCGCCGCAACCTGCCGATGATTTACATCATCGAGAACAACGGCGTTTACGGTCTTACGAAGGGCCAGTTCTCGGCTACGGCCGACCTGGGCTCCAAGCTCAAAACCGGTGTAGTGAACGATTTGCCTCCCATCGACACTTGCGCTCTGGCGATCCAGTTGGGCGCGACCTTTGTGGCGCGCTCATTCTCCGGCGACAAGAAGCAGTTGCTCTCGATGCTCAAGGCCGGCATCGCGCACAAAGGCACGGTGCTGCTGGACGTGATCAGCCCCTGCGTGACTTTCAACGATCATGAAGGGTCGACCAAGAGCTACAAGTTCATGCAGGAGAACGACGAGCCGATCAACGAGATTGGCTTCGTGGCCAGCTTCGATGAGATCGAGGTCGATTACGACTCGGGCGAAATTTACGAGGTCGAAATGCACGACGGCTCGAATCTTCGGTTGCGCAAACTGCTCGAGGACTACAACCCGACCGACAAGGCCAACGCCGTCCGCACCCTGATGGAGGCGCAACAGAAGGACGAGATCCTCACCGGCGTCTTCTACATCGATACGGAAAAGCCAACGTTCATCGATCTGCTCAACGTGGTGGATGAGCCGTTGGCGACGCTACCGGAGTCGGCTACTCGGCCACCCAAGTCGGCTCTTGATGCTCTGATGGCTGCGCTGAAGTAGCCACGACCGGCGATGTACGCTCAGAGAAAGGAAAGCCCCGCTCGATACGGGGCTTTCGCTGCTTCGATACCGAAAATACGCGGTTATTGCTGCTGTTCGGCGTCCTGATGTGCTGGCGCAGGCTTCGTCGCGGCCAGTGCGGCCAGCTTGGTGCGCGCCTGAGCGGCCTCGGGAGTTTGTGGATGGCGCTGGATGAGCTGGCGCAGCTCATGGACGCCCGCGTCCTTCCGTCCCATCTGAAGAAGGGCCATTCCTTTGTGCAGTTGTGCAGCCGGCGCCTTGGCGTTGCCGGGGAAGCCTTCGAGAACAGCGTTGTAGGCCTTCACCGCGTCGGTGAGCTTGCTATGTCGGTAGTCGATCTCGCCTAGATAGTAGTGGGCGGTGCCGGCCAGATCGTCGAGAGGATAGTAGTGCAGCACATCTTGAAACTCGCCGGCTGCGACCTCATACTTCGCCGCATTGAAGTCGCGCACTCCAGCCTGGAAGGTCTCCCTCAGCGGTGGGGTCTGTATCGCTGAAGGCACGGTGTTCGCTGGAGGAGCAGCGGCGGGGACGTCGCCAGCCGGAGCCGGAATCGGAGCCGTGTTGGCGGGAGCGGCAGCAGGGGGGGCACTCTGAGTATTCTGCAACTGCGCCTGCAAATCCTGAATCGATTTGTCCAGCTTGGCAACGCGCGATTTCAATTCATCCACGGAGTCGTTGAGCGACTGCGCCTGGCCTGACGCCGTCTCCAGTTTGCCGTTGATCGCCTCGTTCTGCGTGGCGATCTTCTGCTGCAAGGCGTTCACGGCGGCGCTCATCTGGTTGGCATTGTCCGCGGTTTGCTGGGCCAGATTTTGCAGCACGCCAAAGCGCGAGTCAACAGTGGACTGGAGCCGCTGCACCTGGTCGAGCAGTTGCTGCACCTGCGTTTGCAACTCGATGATTTCTTTCGATGCGGCCTGCACCTGCACCGGCAGCAGGACGAGAAGCGTGGCGAAAAATCCCGCCGCGAGAATACGATTGCGAAATGTGAGCATTTTTTGCATGAGTCCTCTATGAAACAGTTTTCAGCGATCAGATCTCAGCCGTCAGCTGTGACTTCTGGGAATCTCAGCTCCCGATTCTGAGAACTCGAAGAACTGACCGCTGAGAGCTGCTGGCTGAAAACTGTGTTTACTGATCCATTGTGAAGCCGGCGCGGCGGTTCTGTTGCCAGCACTCTTCTGTCGACTCGGCGCAGAATGGCTTCTCTTTGCCATAGCTGACGACGCGGATACGGCCCGCTTCGACGCCCGCCAAAATCAAGGCGCTCTTGGCCGCGTTGGCCCGGTTCTGGCCCAGTGCCAGGTTGTACTCGTTGGAGCCGCGTTCGTCGCAGTATCCGCCGATCACGATCTTGATGTTCGGATGGCTCACCAGGTAGGAAGCATCCCGCGACAGCGTGCCCTCCGCGTCGCCCCGGATGTCATAGGTGTCGTAGTCGAAGAAGACGTCCTGCACGGCGCCCTTGAATTCTTCCTCGGGGCTCATAGTGCTGGTAGGCACCACCACGGCTGGCGGCGCATTCACGGTCACGCGAGCTGTGGCCTCCGCTGTTCCACCATCTCCGCGAGCCACCAGATGGTAGCTGGTCGACTCCGAGGGCTTGACGGTCTTCACGCCCGTGCTGGGCACGTCGCCGATTCCGTCGATGGAGACAGAGGTGGCGCCGGTCGTAGTCCATTTCAGTTGGACCTGGTCGCCTGCTGAGACGAATGCCGGTGTTGCATTCAGTTGTGCGGTGGGCTCGGGCGCGACGGTTGTCGGCGGGGCCGTCTCTGCGGGCGAAGAAGACCTAGATGTCTTCTTGCCGCAACCGGCGACCGCGACCACGGCGACAAGCAGAACGAGGGGGAACTGAAAGCGATGCAGTCGATGCAATAGACTACTCCTTCTCAAGGGACTACTCCTTCCGCAAATTGATTGTCATCAACAATAGGATAGTGCAGTGACCCGGAAAGTTTCATGGGCCGAGCCACTTCGGCTCGGATTTATCAGGCATTTGCGAGTCATTTCCAGCTCCAGTTGGGCATGAAGTTTTCGCCCGTCTGGGTCAGTTGGTGCTGCTCGGTGCCGTCGGCCAGCATCGACCAGATCTGGTGGCTGTGCGGGCTCATGGAACGTTCAAAAACAATGTGCCGACCGTCGGGAGCCCAGGAAGGGAAGTCGTTGCTCCCCGATTCGTGAGTGACCTGAAGCCAGCGCTTGCTCGCGATATCCATAACGTAAATATCCTGCCCACCCGGTGCGCCGGGGCCATACTTGCGGTTCCAGCTGAAGGTGAGAAACTGCCCGTTGGGCGACCATGATGGCGAGATGGCATAGCCCCCGTCGGTGAGCCGCTGAACGTTGGAGCCATCTTGATCCATGGTGTAGATTTGCGGTAACCCGGTGCGCCCGCTGACCCATGCCAACTGCGCGTTGGTCCGCGGATTCCATGTGGGCGAGACGTCGGGTCCGACAAAGCTGGTCAGCCGCCGCAGATTGGCTCCGCTGGCGTCGGCCACCCAGATCTCAGGGTCCCCCGAGCGCGATGATGAGAAGGCGATCTTCGTTCCGTCTCCCGACCAGGCCGGAGACTGGTTGCTTCCGCCTGCCGTGCCTGCTGAAAAATTCACCAGGCGTCCAAGCTCCAGCGAGTACATGCGGATGTCCCAACCTTCGCGGCCCAGGGAGGCGAAGGCGATGCGGGTGTTGTCAGGCGAGATGCGCGGCGACAACGAAATGGTGCCGAGATGCGTGACCGCATGCTGGTTCTGCCCGTAGTAGTCCATCTGCCATATCTCTTTGGTTCCGCTCCGCTGGCTTACGAAGTAGATCTTTGTCTCAGAGATGCCGTCGATGCCTCCCCCCAACCGCGAGATGATTTCGTCGGCGAATCGATGGGCGATGGTTCGCGCCATGTCTTCGCTGGCCTGTTCCACATATTGCTTGCCCAGCACCTGAGGGCTTACGGTGTTGCGGGCGTCGTCGAGCCATCCGTAGACGGCAAGCCGGCCGTTGGTGATCGAAAGCGCACCAAAGGCGACCATCGCCGCATTGGAGGGCGCAGCAGCCCACTGCGCCAGGTTGATCTCCTGCTGCGAACCAGGAGAGGCCTGGGGCGCCATGCTCTTCGAGACGAGGTCGAAGATGCCTGCGTTAGCCAGGTCGGTCTGGAGCGTTGCGTCGAAGGCCGCCTTCAATGCAGGAGTCTGCGGATCGGCGCTCACGGGTTTGAAGTCCGCCGCTGCGATGCGGATGCGGTCGTTGCCTAGGTTCGATCCGGTATGAATCCAGTCCTGGGCCGGCGCGGGCAAAGCTGCAAAAGTGGCCAGAACGATCGAGTAGAGAATACTCCGGAAATATTCCTTCATGCCGTGCGCGATCCTTCCTCGGGTGAGCGTGAATGATCTTTACGGACTCGTTTGGATGCCGCAAGCCTTGTTTCCAGGCGTCCTTGACGCGAGAGAGCAAAGAGCCGTTTAGCTTCTAAAACATATTTTACGTCGGCGGACCCATGCGAGACCTGGCGATTCGATTCCGGGGTTCTAGTATTCGCAATAGTAACTCGCCATCAAGACGCTCTGGTTGTACTGCGCGGGCAGCGGTCCGAAGGTATCGACGCGCTGTGCGGCACGCACGCAGGCGCGGTCAAGCGTTGAACTTCCGCTCGATTGATTCATCTGCACGCCGCTTACGCTGCCGTCGCGTTGAATGGCAAATTGGATGTACACCCTGGCTCCTCGCGGCGTGTGAGGGTCCACTTCGGGCTTGTAATAATTCGATGCCATCTTGCGGTTGAGGTTGTCGACGTACCAGCCGAAGCGGCTGCCAAAGTCGCCGTCGCTCACCGTGGTTTGGCCGCTGGTGAAGCCCTGTGGCTGCACGGCTCGCGGCATCGACGAACCCGCCTGCTCGCCATACTGCGCGCGATTGTCCTGCTGCGGCTGCTGAACCTGCGTCTTGCGCGCGGTTTGTTGTTCGGGCTTCGCCTGCTTGCCGCTGATGGGAATCGCCGTTTCGTCAACCGCTTGCTTTGCCTTGGGCGTAGGCTGAGCGGGTGCCTGGCTGGGCGTCTCCGTGGCCAGCACATTGTCGTTCGGCGGCTGATCGGAGGGCAACGGAAGCGCAGCGTGTGTCACAAGCGTCACCTGGATCGCCCCGCCAAATCCCTGATTGCCCCAGACATTGTGATGAAAGAGTCCGCCCAACAGGCCGTAGGCCACAAGGGACCCTGCCAGCGCGGCATGCAGCAACAGCGATCCCGCCGCCGGTGCAGCGAACGGTTCCCGCGTCAGCACGCGCTCCAGTCGAACTCCGATTTCGCCTGCGCCTTCCAGCACTCTCTCCATGGTTTGCCTGGTAACCAGTCGTCCAACGGCTGCTTGGGTGCCCCACCCTCGCCGCGTCTTTGTTTTTGCGGCTAGGGTGGGATCCGACGAACCCCAATCGGCGTCCAGTCCAGTTCCTAGTTTCCGCCCGTCGGCTTCGTCTCCACCGGCTGCGTAACAATCGAAATATTGGTGATTCCCGCCAACTTTACCGCGTCCATCACGCTGGCAAAGGCGCCAAACGGAACCCGCTCGTCAGCCCTCAGATAGATCACCTTTTTTGCATCATCTACGCCGGGTTGGCGAAGTTTCCGCCCCAAGTCGTGAATGTTCACCGGCTGATCGTTGAGAAAGACCCGCTGCTCGCGATCGATCGTCACCACCATTCGCTGCTCGGTGACCTCCTTCACGGTCCGAGTCTTGGGCACGGCCACCTCGATGCCCGACTGCAACACAGGCACTGAGATCATGAAGATGATCAACAGCACCAGCACTACGTCCACCAGCGGCGTGATGTTGATCTCGGCCAGCGAGGTTCTGGTCTGCCCGTAGCTACTTGAATAGGCCACGGTCCACCTCTTTTGTGCTCTCCGGCCTCGCCGCTTCGGTTCCGGCAGGAGCAACAGGCCTCTGGACCAGCACCGCACGCACCGGTATCTCCTCAAGCGAGTTCAGCAGCTCGCGGCAAAAGTCGTCGATAGCCGCGGCAAAAACCCTGATTCGCCCTGAGAACTGGTTGTAAGCGATATTGGCCGGCACGGCCACAAACAATCCCGCCGCGGTCGTGATCAGGGCCTCGCTGATGCCCGGCGCAACTGCCCGCAAGGTTGCCGCTCCCGCTGTGCCCAGCCCGTGAAAGGCGTCGACGATGCCCATCACCGTACCGAACAGGCCGACGTAGACACTGATCGATGCGATCGTCGCTAGCCACGTCATGCGCTGTTCCAGGCTGGTCACCGCCTGGCTGGCCGCAGTCTGCGCCGAACGCTCAAGGGGAGCGATGTTGCGCGGCGGACCCGAACCGCCCGTTTGCCGCTTATAGGTCTCGTAGACATCTTCAAATACCTGCGCCATCGGACTCGCCTTGCATTCACCAGCCAGCACGGCAATCTCTTGCAGGCGTGTTGCCTTGCCAAAGCCCTGGATGAACAGCCGAGTCTGTCCTGTTGCTTTGCGCAGCGACCCGCTTTTGCCGAGAATCACGAGCCAGGAGTAAAGGCTGGCCAGGGCAAGCAACGCCAGCACAGACTTCGCAATCAGGCCGCTATTCATCACCAGCTCAAGCAGCGCGTTCGCGGCCGGGGCCGGCGACAGCGGAGCCGCGCCGCTGTCAGCTTGCAATGCAAAGAAAAACGCAGCGGAAAGAATAGTCTTCACCTCTCTATTCACGGTATCAGACGCAAAAGGGGCTTCCAAGTTATAGTTCTGGTGCCCTCGGCCGCTCGATGCCTCCATCTCCAATCCGACCGGGAGGCCCTTCATGCTATGCTGCGCTCGGACTAACCTTGTTATCGAAGAGGTTTCAAGAGGTTCGCTCACCATGCTCGTCGAACTGCGCGCTGAAAACTATGCTGTAATCGATCACGCCATTGCCTCCTTCGGACCGGGCCTGAACCTGCTCACCGGCGAGACCGGCGCAGGCAAATCCATCCTCGTCGACGCGCTGGCGCTGCTGATGGGCGGCAAATCCTCCGCCGAGGTGGTCCGCCATGGGGCCGACAAAGCCGTTGTGTCTTGCGTCTTTGAGTCCACAACCAATGCCGAAAATATCCTTGAAGAAAACGGCCTCGACTCCGGCGGCAACGATGTCATCCTGCGCCGCGAGATTCTCTCAACAGGCAAGGGCCGCGTCTTCGTCAATAACCAGCCCGCAACCGTCGCCGTCCTCCGCGAGCTCGCTCCAGAGCTGGCCCTGGTCCACGCGCAAAGCGAGAGCCTGACGAGCTTCGATCAGATGCAACAGCGCGTTCTGCTTGACCGCTTCGGCGGCCTCTCAACCGAAGCTGTTGCCGAAGCCCACTCCCGCTGGCGCACAGCCCAGGAGAAGCTCGACGAATTGCTTCAAGGTGAACAGGACCGTCTGCGCATGGTCGATCTCTGGAGTTATCAACAAAAAGAGATTGAAGCCGCCCGCCTCGAAGCCGGCGAAGACGAGGCTCTCGCAACCGAAAAGCGCGTCCTGGCGAATGCGGAAAAGCTCCACGCCGCCGCGACGGGGGCCTTTGAACGGTTGTACGAGAGCGGGGATTCAGCAGAAGCTGCCCTGCGTTCGGCAATCAAGAACGTCGAAGAACTGGCTCGCTACGATGGGCGTTTTACCGAAGCCGTGCAGCAGCTTACCTCAGCGCGAGCGACCGTCGGCGATGTAGGCTCCAGCCTTCGCGACTATGCCGAGCGCATCAACGCCAGCCCGGAGCGACTCGCCGAAATCGAAGACCGCCTCGCCCTGCTCGACCGGCTCAAGCGCAAATACGGCAAGACCATCGCAGAGGTCATTGCATTTGGCGAAGAAGTAAGTCGCAAACTGACCGAGGTTGAAGATCGCGATGAGATTCTGAAGGCGCTTCGTGCGGTTCTCGATGGAGCAGCAAAAGCTTATCGAATTGCCGCCGCGGCCCTGAGCGCCGAGCGCAAAGCCGCTGCCGCCAGGCTCGCAAAGTTGGCCGAGGTGCAGATCAACTCCCTGGCCATGAAGGTCCGCTTTGAGATCGCCGTGCACGCGGCCGATGACAGGAATCCGGAGGGAGGCGGGGGTTTTACCCCCCGCATAATGCCAAGCAAATCTAACCGGGCTTTTGCCCCGGACGATAACGCCGACACCGCGAACAAGCAGAGTCTTGCATCGGGGAATGACTTGAGCCCCCGTACAAATCCCATGCGAGCGAATAGCGAGCAGTTGGCCGCACCTCAGGTGCCTTTAGCACCTGAGGAAAACTCCTCTCACTGGACCGCCTCCGGATGCGATGAGGTCGAATACCGCATCGCGACCAACCCCGGCGAACCGTTGAAGCCACTTCACGAGATTGCCTCCGGCGGCGAGATGTCGCGCGTGATGCTGGCCCTCAAGGTGACGGTCGAAGAGGGTCAAGTGAAACCGAAAAAGAAGAATCCCACGCCGCGCACGCTTGTCTTTGATGAAATCGATATTGGAATTGGCGGCCGCGCAGCCGAAGCCGTAGGCCAGAAGCTCAAGTCTCTCAGCCGCGGCCAGCAGGTTCTATGCGTAACCCATCTGCCGCAAATCGCCGCCTTCGCCGACCAGCATTTCGTAGTAGAAAAGCGCGAAGCCGACGGCCGCACCAAAATGCAGATCCGCCTTCTCGATGACCGCGCCCGCACACATGAAGTAGCAAGAATGCTATCCGGCGCAAAGGTCACCGACACCAGCCTCCAGCACGCGGCCCAAATGATCGCCGGCAGCCGGTAGAGCGAAAGGAACCGAAAGTGAGAGTGCTTCTTGACACGAACGTCCTGATTCACCGCGAAGCCGCGACGGTGGTCCGTCGAGACATAGGTAAACTCTTTTTCTGGTTGGACAAGCTACGGCACGAAAAATGCATTCATCCGATGAGTTTAGAAGAAATCGGAAAGCACCAGGACCCGCGTGTGCGCAGCACGTTCGAAGCGAAGCTTCAGTCTTATCAACTGCTGAAGACAATTGCTCCGATTTCCACCGAGGTTCAGCAGGCAGGAGCAAACGACAAGACAGTTAATGACCGAATCGATACACTCCTCGTCAACGAACTCTACGCAGATCGGGTAGACATACTCATATCCGAGGATCGAGGGTTACGCGGCAAGGCTGCTGCTTTGGGTATAACTCATCGCGCTTTCACGATTGAATCATTCCTGGAAAAATGCATTTCTGAGAACCCTGATCTGGTTGACTATAGAGTGCTGGCCGTTCAGCAGGTACCTTTTGGCAGGGTTGATGTTCAAACAGAGTTCTTCGACAGCTTCAGGGAGGATTATGGTGGAGGAGCATTCGATAAATGGTTCAACAAGAAGGCCGACGAGACTGCCTACGTCTGCCACGAGGGTGAGGAACTCGTCGCATTCTTGTATCTGAAAGTTGAGGGAATTGATGAGTACTACGGCGATATCGAACCACGATTTGAACGGAAGCGCCGACTGAAGATAGGCACGTTCAAAGTCGAGCTAAATGGGTACAGGCTAGGGGAACGATTCCTCAAGATCGTATTCGATAACGGGATTAAACAAAAGGTTGACGAGGTCTACGTCACAATATTTTCGCGGACAATCGAGCAGCAGCACTTAATCAAAATTCTCGAAGATTTTGGGTTCAAACAATGGGGAACAAAGACTGGCGCAAACGGCGTTGAGGCGGTTTACGTTCGAGAAATGAATCCTGCCTTCGACGTGGAGAATCCCAAGCTCACATTTCCGTACATTCGTAGATCGTCGAGAACGTTTCTTGTGCCGATTTACCCCGCCTATCACACAAGCCTTCTGCCGGACTCGATTTTAAGGACTGAATCGCCCGCAGGTTTCATCGAGCAGGAACCGCACCGAAATGCAATTCTGAAGGTCTATGTTTGTCGTTCCGTCTTCAGAGATCTCATCAAGGGCGACACAATTGTCTTCTATCGCACTGGCGGTTACTTTCAAGGTGTTGCAACGACGGTAGGTATTGTTGACGGCGTGTATAAGCAGCCTCGAGACGAGGCCGACTTTATAAACCTGTGTCGCAAGCGTAGCGTCTTTTCGGATCATGAATTGCGCGGCCAATGGAACTACAATAAAAATAACCGGCCATTCATCACAGGGTTTCTGTACGCATATTCATTTCCCCGAAGGCCAACATTGAAGGAATTGATCGAAAATGGAATTGTCCGAGACATTGACTCGGCTCCAAGAGGCTTCGAGAGGATCACAAATGAGCAATTCTCAAAAATCCTGGATCTGTCAAAAACGGACCTGCGCTTTATTGTCGATTAGGCCACCGTACGCCGAAGCCATTTTTCGAGGAGAGAAGCGCTTTGAGTTTCGGCGCGCAATCTTCCGAAAGGCGGTAGATGTTGTGGTTGTGTATACCACGAGCCCGACAAGCCTTGTCGTTGGAGAGTTTGACGTTACCGGTGTAATCTCAGAATCCGTCGAGGATTTGTGGGGCCGAACCAGCAGATACGCGGGGATCGATAGCAAAGTGTTTTTCAGCTACTTTGAGGGGCGGGGTGTTGGTCACGCCATCGCAATTGGAAACGTTCGGAAATACAAGAGGCCTTTGGATCTTGCCGCCACGTTTGGGATCCGTGCCCCACAATCATTCGTCTATATCTGATTTGCGGGACAACGACCTCAACCGCCCCCGGTACCAGGTCCCTCGCATTTGGGAACCTGGGATACTACGAACCCAAACCCGCATCCTGCACCCAGGCAAAGAGAACCCTATGCGAGCGAAAAGCGAGCCACCAGCCCCACCGCAGGTGGTTGCGGTTTAATTCCTCACTCTGTTGCACAATGATTTCAGAACTCTTCCTTCAAGTTATCGCCCAGGCCACTCCTCTTTGCGTTGATTTTCTGCCGGAAGCTGCCGACGTAGACCGAAACATCGCGTAACTCCTTATCCTGGACTATTTTGGACGGAACCTCTTTGTTTTGAAGATCTTACAGCGGACCCCTAGCCGCAAGCTCAAGAAAAAAAGGAATTTGCGTCCAAAATAGGGGTGGGGGTGGATTGGGTCACCGCAGCTTTTTCGGCGCACGTTTAGCCTCTCGAGAACTTCGGTTATAAGAATGACAGGAATGAATGGTTCGATCCTCAAACCAGCAGATGCGCGCCTTCTCTTTGCCGCTCTACAATCCACAAAGGCAGGAGGTCCCGATGCGAATCCCCCGGAGCATTTCTCAGTGCGTCGTAGCCCTTGCTCTCGGCGGGCTGGCTTCCGTTGTTCCGGCCGACGCGCAGCAACTCTCGCAGAAGCTCCAGAACGCCATTGGCCACTGGCAAGTTGTCGACAGCGACGGCACACCCGGAGGCAAAGTGGATACCTATCTGGAGAATGGCAAGCTCTTGGGTCGCGTCACCGAGGTGCGGCCTGGGCGCACGACAAAGGACGTCTGTGACAAGTGTTCCGGCGAGTACAAGAATCAGCTCATTCTGGGCATGGTGATCCTGCGCAACTTCCATCCCGAGGGAGAAGATTGGGTGGAGGGAACGGTCGTGGACCCGGAGAATGGCAAGGAGTACAAGGGCAAGATCTGGGCCGTCGGAAACGACAAGTTGCGCATGCGCGGCTTCATCGGCATTTCATTGCTTGGGCGGACGGCGAGTTGGGTGAGGATTCCCTGAGCAGGAAGCGAACCCTCACGACTCGAAGTTACTTCGCCAGCGGCACGCGCAGATCGCCGCCGGTCATCTCTTTGGGCAGGCCGAGCGAGAGAATATTCAGCAAGGTCGGCGAGATGTCGCGCAACGAGCCGTCAGGCCGCAGGCGATAGTGCGGGCCTTCCTCGGCCACGTAGATCATCGGCACGGGATTGGTGGTATGCGCGGTGTGCGGGTTGCCGGTCACCAGATCCACCATCTGCTCTGCGTTGCCGTGGTCGGCGGTGATGAGCCAACTCCCATTCTTCTCGCGAATCGATTTGTATACGCGACCTAACTGCGCATCGATGACCTCGATGGCCCGGATGGTCGGCTCCAACTTGCCGGAGTGGCCCACCATGTCAGCGTTGGCAAAGTTAGCTACGATGAGATCGAACGTCCCGTCATTCACCGCCTTCACGATGGCGTCGCCGATGGCCTCGGCCTTCATCTCGGGGGCCAAGTCGTAAGTGGCGACCTTGAGCGATGGAATCAGCACGCGATCTTCGCCGGGGAAGGGTGTCTCGACGCCGCCGTTAAAGAAGTAAGTCACGTGGGCAAACTTTTCGGTCTCGGCCACGCGCAGATTGCGTAGTTGATGCTGGGCCAGCACATTGGCCAGAATGTTATCGAGAGACTCCGGCGGCATGATGAGCGGCAACTCGTAGAGCTTGTCGTACTGCGTCATGCAGAGGTAGTAGAGGCCCTTGGGAATTTCGCTGCGGGAAATGGTGGCGTCGAGCGACTCCCAGCCGTCCAGATCGCGTCCGCCGGGCTTGTTCAGGCCGCTCTCGCGCGTCAGCACGCGGGTGATTTCGCGAGCACGGTCGGCGCGGAAGTTGAAGTTGATGCAAACATCCTCGTCGCGAATCTGGCCGACGGGCTTGCCCGCGGCATCGACCACAACGAAGGGAATGAGAAATTCGTCGGTGATGCCGTTGTTGTAATTTTCCTTGATGCGGGCAACGGCATCGGGATACGCGCCGCCCTCGGCCTTGCCGTTGACCATGGCATCGAATGCCTTGCGCTCGCGCTCCCAGCGCTTGTCGCGGTCCATGGCGTAGTAGCGGCCGTTGATGGTGGCCACCTTGCCGACGCCGTATTCGCGCATCTTCTGTTCGAGCTGTGCGATGTATTTGGCGCCGGAGTCGGGCGGAGTGTCGCGGCCGTCCATGAAGGCGTGAACGAAGACCCGCTCCAGGCCGTACTCGCGCGCCGTGCGCAGCAGAGCATAGATATGTTCCTGATGCGAGTGAACGCCGCCGTCAGAGACCAGGCCGAATAGGTGGAGTTGCCGTCCGGCTTCTCGGGCGCGTTTCATGGCCAGCGCGACCGGAGGGTTGCGGGAGAACTCGCCTGAGGCAATCTGCGCGTCGATGCGCGTGATGTCCATCTGCACGATGCGTCCGGCGCCGATGTTCAAGTGGCCGACTTCGCTGTTGCCCATCTGCCCGTCGGGCAGGCCGA
>CAYTJN010000062.1:0-21693 GCA_964438125.1 uncultured Occallatibacter sp. | reverse complement strand
GCAAGGAGATCGAGCAGGCCATCCTCGACGGCGCCGCGCAGATTGCCACGCCGGCACTGGTTTCCACGCTCTCCATCTGCATCGTCTTCGTGCCCATGTTTTTCTTAAGCGGCGTTGCAAAATATCTCTTTGTGCCGATGGCGGAGGCTGTGGTCTTCGCCATGCTGGCCAGTTATCTTCTATCGCGAACTGTCGTGCCCACCATGGCCAAATATCTGCTCAAAGAGCACGACGACGAGGAAACCCAAAAGAAGCTCTCCAGCCGCAATCCCTTTATCCGCTTTCAACTCGGATTCGAGTCGGGCTTCGATCGATTCCGCCACGGCTATCTGCGCCTGCTTACTCTATGCCTGGATCACTCGGCGGTCTTCCTGATCCTCTTTACAGTGCTTGCGCTTGGGTCACTCGGGCTGTTGTTGCCTTGGCTCGGCCAGGACTTCTTTCCCGCCGTCGATTCAGGCCAGTTCAAGATTCACGTGCGAGCCCGCACCGGGACCCGCATCGAAGAAACCGCCGCGCTCTGCGACCACATCGATTCCACCATTCGTGAGCAACTGCCGGCAATTGAAGTTGTCAGCATCGTCGACAACATCGGACTGCCTTACTCCGGCTTGAATCTCTCTTACTCGACCTCGGCGCCCATCGGTCCTGCCGACGCCGATATCCAGGTGCAATTGAGCAAGAAGCATCATCCGACAGGCGCTTATGTCGAGCGTCTCCGCGCTGTGCTGGAGCGCCAGTATCCCGGTGTAACGTTTTATGCCTTGCCCGTCGACATCGTCACCCAGATTCTCAACTTTGGCCTCTCGGCGCCGATCGACATTCAGATTGTCGGGCCAAACCTCTATGCCAACCGCGCCCTCGCTGAACGCATGCTCAATGAAGTTCGCTACGTCCCCGGCGCGGCCGACGCGCGCATTCAGCAGCCCTTCGACTATCCCAACCTCACGGTGAACGTGGATCGAACCCGAGCGCGCGATCTTGGGCTGACGCAGCAGAACGTTGCGCAAAGCGTACTGGTTGCTCTCAGCGGCAGCTTCCAGACCACACCGAGCTTTTATCTCGATCCGAAAAACGGCGTCAGTTACAACGTCGCTATTCAGGCTCCGCAGTATTCGCTGGACTCGGTTGCGCAGCTTCAGAGCCTGCCCGTCACAAGCCCCACTTCCACCGCTCCGCAGACCACCGGCGCTACCACATCCGGCGCACCCGGCACGCCGGCGCCTATGCAGATTCTGGGCAACCTCGCTACCATCGTGCCTGGAACGGAGCTGGGAACCGTAAGTCACTACGACGTCCAGCCGGTCCTCGATATTTACACCAATGTGGATGGAACCGATCTAGGAAGCGTAACCCGCTCGATGGAGACGATCATCGACCATCACAAAGCCGACCTGCCGCGCGGCTCGCACTTCATCCTGCGCGGACAGAGCGACACCATGAAAAAATCTTACGTCGGCCTGCTCGGCGGCCTGGCCTTTTCCATCCTGCTGGTTTACTTGCTGATCGTGGTCAACTTTCAGTCCTGGCTCGATCCGTTTCTGATCATCTCCGCGCTGCCCGCCGCGCTGGCCGGCATCGTCTGGTTTCTTTTTCTTACCAATACCCGGCTGAGCGTCCCAGCGCTTACCGGCGCCATCATGTGCATGGGCGTGGCAACCTCCAACTCAATCCTTGTTGTCACCTTCGCCCGCGAGCAGTTGGAGGTCCTGGTGGGCGACTCGCGCCGGGCAGCGCTGAACGCAGGCTTTGTCCGCCTGCGCCCGGTGGTGATGACGGCGCTGGCCATGATCATCGGAATGGTGCCCATGGCGCTCGGCCTGGGCGATGGCGGCGAGCAAAACGCCCCGCTGGGCCGCGCTGTGATTGGCGGTCTGTTGCTGGCGACAGTGGCCACGCTCTTCTTTGTGCCCGCATTCTTTGCCACTGTGCATGGCTGGCTCGAGGCTCGCAGCAAAACGGCCCATACCCTTCAACCCGCAGGAATACCAGACGAGTTTGACGAGATTTCGGAGTAATTCTTATGCCTAACGAACCCAACCCGAACCAGCCACCAGCGGCCAACCATCACGAGACCGCTCCAGACCAGAAGCCCATCGCGCCGCGCAAAGCGCTGCTGGGCGTGGCATTGATCCTCATTGTCCTGGCAGCATTGGCAGGCGTCGGCATTCTGCGCCGGAAAAACACAGATAAAGTTCTCGCCAACACGACAAATGAGTTGGCTGCTCCAACGGTGATTGTAGCCGCTCCCAAGCAGGGCGCACCCGTAGACAATTTCGTTCTGCCTGGCAACGTGACCGCTTGGACGGACTCTCCCATCTACGCGCGCACCAACGGCTACTTGACCAATTGGTATTTCGATATCGGCGCGCGGGTGAAGAAGGGCGCTCTGCTGGCCGAGATCTCTACCCCGGAGGCCGACCAGCAACTGGCCCAGGCGGAGGCCGACTTGAATACCGCCCAGGCTACTGCAGGCAACGCCCGCACCCAGGCTGATCGCTACACCGGACTCGTTCAATCCAATGCCGTCTCCCGTCAGGATACCGATACGTTTGTCAACCAGGCCACATCCACAGCGGCGCAGGTTCGATCAGCCCAGGCGAATGTGGAGCGTCTGCGCGAGTTGCAATCGTTTGAAAAGATCTATGCGCCATTCGACGGCGTAGTCACCGCACGCAACATCGACACAGGCCAGTTGATCGACTCCGGCGCCGCCAGGGAACTCTTTCATCTACAGGCCATCCAGACCCTGCGCGTCTTTGCCAACTTGCCGCAAATCTACTCGGCCAACGTAAAGCACGGCGAGAAGATCGGCCTCACATTTGCCGAGCACGCGGGCAAGACCTACTACGGCACGCTGGCACGCACGGCGGATGCCATCGATCCCGTCAGCCGGACCTTGTTAGTTGAGATCGACGTGGACAACCGCGCCGGAGAACTCTTGCCCGGTTCTCTTGCACAGGTTCACTTTAAAACGCCTCCCTCCGGTCCAACTTTCATCGTTCCCGCCGCCGCGCTCATCTTTCGCAAGGAGGGGCTGCGCGTCGGAACGGTCGTCAATGGTATCGCCCATCTCGTTCCCATTGTGATCGGGGAAGACGATGGCGCGAACGTGCAGATCGTCACTGGCCTTGGTTCCGGCGATCAGGTGATCCAGGACCCGCCCGACTCTTTAATTGAAGGCGAAAAGGTTCAGGTAGTGAGCCCCGGCAGCCAAACCAGCGCGGGGGGCAAGTGACCATGCCTTCGCCGCAAACCACCCTGGGTGCCCCTTCCTTCGAGCTTTTTGCGAAGGGCGGGAAACCACGATCCCACGTTTTCCTCACATTCTCTTTGCTATTCAGCCTCACCTCACTCACCGCCTGCAAGCCCGTCGGCCCCAATTACCATCGACCCGGCTACGATGCTCCACCGGCCTACAAAGAGACAGGCGCATCCGCGGTCGTTCCCCCACCGGCCCCTGTGGGAGGAGCATGGCAACCGGCCAATCCCTCTGACGGCATGTTGCGCGGCAAGTGGTGGGAGATCTATCAGGACCCTCAGCTCAATCAACTCGAAGAGCGAATCGACGCCAATAATCAATCCCTGCGTCAAGCGCTTGAAAGCTACCTTGCCGCGCGCGACCAGATCGCCGCCGCCCGATCCGCGCTCTTTCCTACGTTCTCAGCGGGACCCAACATCGGGCGCAATCAAGTTTCAAAGAACGGGCCCGACTACGCAACGACCAAATCTCCCAGCTACAACGACTTCATTCTCAGCGGCCAGGCCAGTTGGGAGCCCGACCTGTGGGGCCGCATTCGCCGCAACATTGAAGCAGCCCATGAAAATGCTCAGGCCAGCGCTGCCGACCAGGCCAACATCGGCCTCAGTCTTCACGCCGAGATGGCTCTAGACTACTTGCAACTGCGCGGCCTGGACTCGGATATCAAGCTGCTGACGGCCACCATCACCGATCTCGAAAGCCAGCTCGACCTCACACAGCGCCGCCTTAACGGCGGAGTCGCCACTGAAGCCGATGTAGCCCAGGCCCGCACCCAGCTTGAGACCGTTCGCGCGCAGTCGGTCGATCTCGGCGTGGCCCGCGCTCAGTTTGAACACGCAGTCGGCACCATCGCTAACGTGAATCTCTCCGGTTTCACCATCCCGCCTTCGCCGCTCGATCTTCCTCTGCCCAAGGTGCCGCTCGGGGTCCCTTCGCAACTGCTCGAGCGCCGTCCGGACATAGCCGCCGCGGAGCGCCGCGCCGCCGCCGCCAATGCACAGATCGGCATCGCCACCGCCGCCTTCTATCCCAACATTTCTTTGAACGGAACGGGCGGCTTTGAAAGCGAGCACGCCGGCACGTGGATTCAAGGCCCGAGCGCGCTTTGGACTTTAGGGGCGCAAGGAGCGGAGCTGCTCTTCGACGCCGGCCAGCGCCACTCCCTCACCGACGCGGCCCGTCACACCTATGAGGCCCAGGCCGCCGCCTATAAAACAGCCGTCTTCCAGGCATTCGGCGACGTAGAAGATCAGCTTTCAGCCTTGCGAATCCTGGAACAAGAATCCGACGTCGAGCAAAAGGCCGTCGACTCCGCGCAACATTCTTTCGATCTGTCAGACCAACGCTACAAAGGCGGCGTCACCAGCTATCTTGAAGTCCTCACCGCCGAGTCCACGCTCTTACAAAATCAGCGCACCGCCATCGACCTTCAGACCCGCCAATTCGTAGCCAGCGTAGGATTAGTCCGCGCCCTAGGCGGCGGCTGGGATGCAACGCAGTTGCCGAAATAGACGAAAGCAAGAAATGCCATTCGAAGACCAGCTAGCCAGCCAACCGCGGTCGTAATACCGGCTCCTCTACCCGCCAGCCCCCGTACCCTGCCTCACCGCATCCATTCGCAAATGGCTATAAGCCTCCGCGGGCACATCGCTCAGCGGCAGCCCAGGCCCCTCCCACATGAGTCGAGGCGCATCCTGGCTCACTGAGTGCAAGCCTTCCAGATGAAAGATGTGCCTGCCGGCGCGCAGCCCCAGCGAACCCCGGTCGTAACGCATCGCGTTGCCTTGCGATCCGCAGACCTGCGCAAACGGTGGCCCGGTCCTCGCCAACTCCACGCCGTCGATCACCAATCGCGCGCCATCGCGGGCCAGCAGATGAAAGGTGTATCCGCCGTCGGCAGGGATGTCGATGAAGCCGTCCCATGCCGCAGCGTAGCGCGTGAAGCCCCGCGCATCCGCTTGCAGATTTGGCCCATCGCCGGTGAAGACCGCATGCTCGTTTGCCAGCACCGGAAGCTCTGTCCACACGCCCGGATAGATCTGCCAGACGAGCCCCGGCAGCGCAGTACCAGCGATGCTTGCAGCGTCGTGCCAGCGCGCCACGGCCACGACACTCTTCGTAGCCCAATCCTGATTGGTCGAGTCAGGATCGCCGCCGATTGCCTCGACGTGCAGCAAAACCCTGAAGCGCCCCGCTCCAAATGCGGCCCCGTCCAACTGGGATCCCTCGGCATCCGGAAAGCGGTGCCGCACGACGCGTCCTTTCGCCTGGCTTCCATCGCCAAACAGCCATGTGTAGCGCGCGTGTGGCGAGGTTTGAGCGGTAAATGTAACCTGCTGGCCCGGTCTGAAGACCGGCGGGTCCGCGTTGAAAGCCGCAACCAGCCCGTGCTGCGCGACAAACTCCACCGCCGTCGCGTCTCCTGAGACCATCAGCGGAATCGCGGCATTGCCGGCCACGCGGCTTTGCCCGTACTTCACATTGTCGAGGCTCACATCCGAGACCTTGCCGGTGATCGTCGATTCGGCCAGCGGCGGCTGATCGAGCGCCCAGATATTGCGGAGAGTAACTCCATGAACAACCGGCTCTTCCTGCTCCAGTTGCAGCAGCGAATACCAGTTGTCCACAAACAGGTTTTCAAAATTGAACTCCGAATGGTCGCCCCTCGCGCCCTTTGCTCCCCAGAAACCGAGCAGGCCAAACGTCTGCCCACACGCCCCGATGCCGCCATGCAAAATGTCCGAGTCGCGCAGCGTAAAGCTCTTTGAGTTGAAGATCTTTTGCGGCCATCCCGCGCGTACGACATTCGAGATGCTGGTCGACAGTACGCTGTGCTGGATCGTGATGTTGTTGACATCGTGTCCCGGCCGCACCATATCTTCGTCCTTGTAACCGTCCCAGTTACCCTCCATCGCAAACACGTCATCGGACGCGCGCAGAAATGAATCATTCACAACCGTGTCGCCCCCGCCCAGCCAGTCCATGCCGTCCTGGTTGGCGTTGGCCGTGTTGCCGCCGATCAGCCGCAGATCGTCGTATCGAATTCCAAAGCTGTCTTTCATCTGGATTGACCAGGTTCGCGCCCGCACGATGCAGGTTAGCCCATCGATCTCCACATTGTGAGCCTCGAGTGCGCCGATGCAGTGCCAGTCGGGTTTTTGCATCCAGCCCTCGTCCGCGTTCGGGTCTTGAGATCCTTCATAGACAAACGTCCCGCGCCCCAGCACCTTCACATTCTCAACCTTCCATAGATTGAGGCTGCCGTAAAAGTAGGAGCCGGGTGAAAGATAAAACGTCTCGCCACTCTTTGGATTGAGGCTGCCGTGATAGACCCCCGGCAGATATAAGTGAATCTGCGGATCGCGCGGCATCGGTGGCGGCGGAGCGCCGGCGAAAAGAAACAGAATTTTTGCATGGTTGAGAAAGTCGCCGGGCCTGGAGATCGAAAGCTTGGCCGGCCCCGTAAGCCGGAATCGAATGGTCTGTCCCTGCCTCGCCGGACGCAAGCCCAGCCGCCAGGGCTGAATGTCCACGCCCTTATCCCAGAACCCCGCCTCCGCGGCTGTGATCTCCACCGTTACCGGCCCGGTCATGTCAAAACTGACATACTCATAACTCGCCGCCGCGTGGGCCACATCCACAGGGGTTCCATTCACCGTGACAATAAAGGCCGTCGAACGCATCTCCGGCGGAACCGGCGCGGCCTGCACCCGAGCGGCGGCGTGGGCGGCGACAGGCAGCACGAGAAACGCAGCCAACAGCGAACGAAAACCCTGCAAGAAAACAGACTCCGGCGAGAAAGTGGAGATGAATCAACTCTAGCACCGGACAACGCGCTCGATATCCATGACTAGAGATTCGCCTGTACCCGCAGAGAAACTCGCAGCGAGGGTCACTGAATGCAATCTCCGAGTTGCCGACGATTCAAGCGCAATCCAACGCTCCGTTATTCGCTAGAGAAGGACTGAACCGAAACTAGTCAAGCAGGCCCAGATCCTTCGCCTCTGATGAAAGCTCGGGATGTCTTCTCAGTGTCGGCATAATCAGATATTTGCCCAAATCCTGAACAACCGTTGCAACAGCGTTCTGAATCTTCAGTGCTTCATCATGTGGTTCAGCATTTTTTGCTGCCTGAAGTATCCCTTGCAGATGCTCGTTGCAGAAGTAAACCTTTGCTAACGCCTGTCGCGCTTGATCGAGGTCAGAGAAAAGAAACCCGGGGATTTCGGCAGGACGCCTCGTCTTGGTGGGCGAATCGGCATCGGCATCTGGCAGAAGGTGAATCTCAATTTTGTCGCCGATTGACAGCTCACCTGCATCCCATTCCAGCCCGTCCGATGACTCAAACTCGAACGCGTGGAGGAATGCCTTTCCCTTTGCTTCGTTTCCGCTTGCAGGAACGGAGACTATGATGTTCGCACCCAACACACCTTTGCCTTTTACTGCTCCCTTAACACTGTTTCGGTTGTTCACTCTCAAGCTTAGCTGCATAGTGGTCTCATGCTATCAAATTGCAAGCGGCAACCGTTGGAGTCGCCTTACTTTCGATTAATGTTGTTTAAAAGCCACGAACCGTGACCGCGGACGTATGGCCGGCTAACCAGCGATAATTCTAAATCGGTTTCAAAAACCTCTGCCGCAATCTGCGGCTTATTATGGTTTGGGAGAGATGCGGCTGGCAGGGACTGATAGGCGATAAAGACTAAATCCCTTCGCCCATCGAGACGTATTGCCGTTGCTCCAGCTCCGCGCGATAAGCGGTGCGTTCGGCCTCTTCCGCGACAAACTGTTCGGCAGGCCGAGGCTGGCCGCCCAAGCGCTCTTCCAGTTCGTCCACCCGCGCCGATAACGCGATCAGCGAATCCGAAAGCGGATCTTTGATGTCGTGCGGATCTGTGATCAGCACGCGTTCGCCATTCCGATAAACAATGTGCGCCGGTACTCCGACCACCGTCGAGTTAGGCGGCACATCGGAAAGCACCACCGACCCCGCCCCCACACGCGAGTTCTCGCCCACGGTGATGTTTCCCAGGATGTTGGCGTTATTGCCGACAAACACTCCATCGCAGAGCGTCGGATGACGCTTGCCGTGCTGCTTGCCCGTTCCGCCCAGCGTAACTCCCTGGTACATCGTCACGTCGCTTCCCACAATCGCTGTCTCGCCAATCACCACTCCGGTTGCATGATCGATGAACAGCCGCCGTCCCAGCAACGCGCCGGGATGTATATCCACCCCCGTATAGAAACGCCCTACCTGCGAGAGCATTCGCGCCGGCAAGCGGAGTTTTGCACCCCACAAAACGTGCGAGACGCGATGTAACCAGACTGCCCAGAGCCCTGGGTAGCAGAGGAAGACCTCAAGCCTGGACCGTGCAGCCGGATCGCGCTCCAGCACGGAGTCGATGTCTTCGCGAATGCGTGCAAAAAAATCCATAGCGGTCGAGCAAGTCTGGATCACGCCATCCCGTTACACGGCAATAGAAGTAAGTCGGGGCTCCGGCTTTGACAATCCCAAGATCGAAACACGAGTCTTCAGCCCCCGAGGTATGGCTTTGTTTAGATGCTATACCTCAAGGGCCAAATCCCCATGCGAGACACGTTGGCTTTGATCTCCGCAATGAGGCCCGACCAGTTACCGCGTCTCCAGTAACGCTTACACCGCGACCGCGATCTGCTCAGTCGGCAGAGCCAGCGCCTGTTGCCGCAAGCTCTCGAAGAGCACGCTCGAAAGATAGCGTTCCCCGAAGCTTGGCACGATAGCCACAATTGTCTTGCCGGCATTTTCAGGCCGCGCGGCCACCTTGAGCGCCGCGGCCACCGCCGCACCCGAGGAGATGCCCACGAACAGACCCTCCTTCTTGGGCAACTCGCGGGCCGTGGCGATCGCCTCGTCGTTCGAGATCTGGATGATCTCGTCGATCAGTTTGGTATCCAGCACGCCGGGAACAAAGCCCGCGCCAATGCCTTGAATTTTATGCGGCCCTGGTTTGCCGCCCGAGAGCACCGGGCTGTCGGTCGGCTCAACCGCGATTGCCTTGAACCCCGGCTTGCGCTCCTTGATGTATTTGCTGACGCCCGTTATGGTGCCGCCGGTGCCCACGCCGCTGATGAGAATGTCTACCTTACCGTCGGTATCATTCCAGATCTCTGGGCCAGTGGTTGCATAATGGATCGCCGGGTTCGCGGGATTGTCGAACTGCTGCAGGATAAACCCGTTTGGATTCTGGCTGAGCAGTTCATTGGCCTTGGAAATCGCGCCCTTCATGCCGTTTGGCCCTGGGGTCAGCACGAGTTCTGCGCCAAAGGCGAGCAGCAGCACACGACGCTCAAGGCTCATCGTCTCCGGCATGGTAAGGATCAGGCGGTACCCTTTCACCGCGGCGATAAACGCGAGACCAATGCCGGTGTTGCCGCTGGTCGGCTCAATCAGCACGGTCTTGCCGGGGGTAATCTTGCCTGCCTTCTCGGCGTTTTCGATCATTGCCAAGCCGATGCGATCCTTCACGCTTGACAGGGGGTTTTGGCTCTCCAGCTTCACAAGGACGGTTGCAGGCAACCCTTCCGCCATTTTATTCAGCCGTACCAGGGGGGTCTTGCCAATTAGTTCCGTTACATTCGCAGCAATGTGCGCCATTGATGATCTCCTCTTTCCGGGATTCAAAGCCCGGAGTATTCGCTTCATTTTTTGGGGTGCAATTTGGTGTGATTGTCGAGCTGTCGGGCGGGGAAGTCGGTGCGCGAATTTGGCGCACGTCACCGTCGCAACTGGCACCAGAGCGGTGTTAGCGACATCGACGCATGACAAGAGAATAGTACCAATTGCTCCGGATGGCAAGCTTTGGGTCCGCCAAATCGCTCACTGGACGTCCCGATGGAGCGGGTCTTAACTCCCCTAGTATTCCACCAATCCTCAACCCGTATTTCGAAGCCCTGCCGAGATTCCGCTGATCGTCGCCGCAATGGCGCGATTCACCTCCGGCGTATTTTCGCCCGCCCGTTTCCGCCGCAGCATGTCAACCTGAATCAAATGCATCGGATCGACATATGGGTTGCGCAACTTGATCGACCGCGCCAGCACCGGATTTGACTCCAGCAACTCTTTCTGTCCGGTGACCGCCAACAAGGCTCGCACCGTCCGATGAAACTCCGCTTCGAACAGATCGTAAATCCGCTCCCGCAGCGTTCGGTCCTCCACCAATTCGGAGTAAAGCCGCGCCGTGGCCAGGTCCACCTTGCCCAGCGCCAGTTCTACATTTCTCAACAGGTCGATAAAGAATGGCAACTCGTGCGTCATCGTCTGCAACAGCTCCAGCGCACCTGGTCTCGCCAGGTACTCTTCCAGCGCATAGCCCACGCCAAACCATGCCGGCACCAGCAGACGCGACTGCGTCCATCCAAACACCCATGGAATCGCCCGCAAATCCGTCAACTTCGGCGATGAGTTCCGACGCGATGGCCGCGAGCCGATCTTCGCCTGTTCTAATTCGCCCACCGGCGTCGATTGCTCAAAGTAAGTTACAACCTCCGGGTCATCGAGAATATGCCTGCGGTAAAACTCAAACGCGATCCTCGATAACTCATCGAGTGCGGCCTCCCACTCCGGCTTCAACACTCCGGTAAAATGCCCCTCGGGATCGCGCGCATTCGGCCGGGCCAAGGCGTCGAGTGAAGCCGCGATCATCAACTCCAGATTCCGTTCCGCCAGCACCTCGTCGGCATATTTGAAGTTCAACACCTCGCCTTGTTCGGTGATGCGCAACTGCCCATCAAACGAATTCATCGGCTGTGCGAAGATCGCGCGATGTGTCGGCCCACCGCCACGTCCCACCGTTCCACCGCGGCCGTGAAAGAGTCGCAGCTTCACGCCACATTCGCGAGCCACCACATGCAGATCGCGATGCGCGCGAAAAATCTCCCACGTCGAGGTCAGCATGCCCCCGTCTTTGTTCGAATCCGAATAGCCCAGCATGACCTCCTGCCAGTTGTCCCAGGTCGCCATTAACTTGCGATAGTCCGCCCTGCTCCATAGTTCGCGGCAGACCTCAGGAGCCTTACGCAAATCCTCGATCGATTCAAAGAGCGGCACGGGCATTAGACCAGGGTCACGTCCCGCGCCCTCCACCGTCACGCCGCCCAACCGTGCCAGCCGCACCACAGCCAGCACATCTTCCACGGTCGAAGCGCCGCTGATGACGTATTGCCGAACAGCCTCCGGCGAGCAGCCGTTCTTGATCTCCGCGACCACGCGAAAGGTCTCGAGCACGTTCGCGGTCGCATCCGATAACTCCCCCGGCAGCGATTCAGCAGCCGTATCCGCGATCGCCTCTTTCAGTGCCGCCGCATGCACCAGCGCATGTTGTCGCATATCGAGCGTATGCAAGTGCAGCCCAAAGGTCCGAACCTGCAAGATCAGCGGATCGACAAGCGTCCGCGCAATCCTCAAACCATGATTTGCAGCCAGCGACTCACGCACCGTTTCCAAATCGTCAATGAAATCGAGAACCGAGCAATACGCCGGCAGGGCATTCGCGAGCTTGCCCAGCGTGTTGTCGACTCGCCCCAGGGTATACGGCATCACCGGCAACGCCGCGGCCGCCGCGCCCGGCTGCTCTGCCGCCTTATCCAGCGTGCGCCGAAGACGCGCCTTGAGGCAGATCGCAAATCGCCGGTAATACTCAAACTCGTATTGTTGCTCAAATGCCTGCGCCTCGGGGGTATGCACCAACGCGACATAAGCCTCCAGCCTGCGCATCAACGCATCGCTCACGCCGATCTGTTGCGCGCTGGTCGTCAGCAGATCGATCATTTCGTCAAGCTGCCGTTGGTAGTAGAGCAGCAGGTGTCCCCTCGCCAGCCGGATCGCATCGCGCGTCACGGCCGGAGTTACAAAGGGATTGCCGTCCCGGTCGCCGCCTATCCACGAGCCGAACATCAGCACCTGCGGCAGCTCGAGCGTCTCCATCTCCAGGCCGTACGCAGACCTGAGCGCCTCGGCAATTTCGCGATAGAGGCTTGGCAGCGTTGCGAAGATCGAGACGTCATAGTAGTCCAGACCCATCTTCACTTCGTCATAAACGGTCGGCCGCCGCGAGCGCACCTCGTCGGTCTGCCACAGGCTTGTGATCTCCGCGCGGATCCCATCTTCAAGCCACGCCATCTCCTGCTCGGGGACTGGAATCCGGTCCAGGGCAGCGAGATACTCCCCAATCCGCCGCCGCTTGAACATCACCGATCGCCGCGCCACTTCAGTGGGGTGCGCCGTAAACACCGGCACAATCAGAATGCGTCGCAGCCACTCCAGTGCCTCCTCAGCCGTGATGCCCACGCGCTTCATCTCGCACAGGGTTCCCACCAGCGAGCCGCGTTGCCGCCTTGCATCGCCGCTCATATGCAGAGCCGTGCGCCGCCGCTTGCGATGGTTTGTCTCCGCCAGATTGATCAGTTCAAAATAAAAGGCAAAGGCCCGCGTCAGCAGAATGGCCCGCTCCACCGGCAGCGAATGTACCAGTTCGAGCGCTGTAGCCGCGTGGCGAGCGGCTTCCTCATGCTGTCCCCGCGCCTCTTCGTCGCGCCGCCGGATCGTGCCCTGCCGCAGCGCCTCGACATGTGCGAAGAGATCCACGCCAGCTTGCTCGCGCAGCACTTCGCCCAAGAGCATCCCCAGCGAACGCACATCGCGCCTGAGCGGAGCCTCCTTCAGCTCGCCAGTTTGCGCTTCCAGTTCCGCCAACCGCAGTGACCAACTCTCAGGATTCCACAATAGTGCCATCGTCCCTTCATTATGCACGACGGCCAGCCTATGCCTCTTTGTTCACGCGTGTTGTTTCGTAGCGCAGGCCTCCAGGCCGGCTGTCGCGCGGACGTCCGCGCCTGCGCACTCTCTCTCGCGTACCCTCCCTCGTGCCTCTACCCCGTCTTATTTACTCTCTCCCATTTGATACGCGTTGACGTCTCATGCGGGCTCTCTCCCGAAGGGAGAGAAGGATAATAGCCCAGGGCAAGCAAAGCGCAGCCCTGGGACCAGAATCACAAAGAACCAAGAGCCCCGGAGGGGCGCAGCGAAATACGCCGACAAACCGTCATTTCGCTCACCCCAACGTACCTGTCATCCTGAGCGAAGCGCAGCGAAGTCGAAGGACCCGCGTTTGCTTTTTACGCTCATCAAATCTCAGGGAGCATTGACAGCAAAAACCCGAATCGTTCCACCTTGATCGTAAGGCCATGTAACCAATCCGCCGGTTGAAGGAGTGATGAGGAAGTGCCCGTCCGGACTGAATGCGACGGACCCACACCCAAGGTCCGAGACCTTTTGGTGGTCAATGGTCTTTCCCGTGCTGACATCAATCAGGTACACGGTTCCGGTGCCGTAAATACCCACGGCAACCAGTCGTCCATCGGGACTGAATGCAGGTCGTGATACGTAACCACCCCCGCCTCCAGGGGCGAGCGACTGAAGCCTGGTCTGATGCTGTACGTCCCAGATCTGGAGACCGCCTGAATCAGTTCCGGTCGCAAGTAAACTACCATCTCTATTGAAGGCCAACCCACATACGTAACTGCCGAATCCCTGAAGCACTGCTATCCGTTTACCCGTCATCATGTTCCACAGGGTTACGACATTCCAATGACCCGCTGCTAAGGTCGCACCGTCAGGGCTGATTGCAACAGAAAACGCGCCATAGCGTCCAAATGCGCTTAGCTGTTTGCCGGTGGCAAGTTCTATGACACGAATACCGGGACGTCGAATTCCCCTGCCAGGAACTGACTCGGCAACATAGCGGCTATCCGGACTGAATGTATAGCCCGAATTTACTTTGTCCCCCAGCGTAACTAGCGATTTGCCGGTCTCCATCTCGCCTACGCCATGAGAAGTTGCGTAGTATTTCCAATCGCGAGAGACAGTCTCGGGCTCAACCGCCAATTTCTTGATCAAATGCCCCTCGGGAAAGCTCCACAAGGTCAGATTGCTCGGAAAGGTACCGTTGTCTAGCGCAATTGACCCGTCTGAGGCAACCATCGTGCCATCCGGACTGAACGCCACAAAGCTCATCCAGCCCCATTTGTCCGTCTGCCAACCGACACCGATCTTCTTCAGGAACTTCAGCGCATGGGGTTCACTGTGAGAGACCGTCGGCACAAGGAACAGAGCAATGATGAAAACTGCATTTCGGAGGTTCATACAGCGTAGTTTAGGTGGGTCAGTCTTTCCTTGCAAGACAATCTGAGTACCCCAGGTCCTGATTCCCGGATAGGTAAATCCTTAATCTGCGCAATGACGTGATTCACTGTCTCTGCACGAAGCGCTCTCCCTTGTGCTGTGAGCCGTAGTCTCTTGCCAGTTTGCAGGCGCGCAGCTTTCCGCTCTCGTAGAACAAAACGCCGGGATCGACGCCGCGAAGCGAGGCGATGAGGCCTCCCGCCGCGCAGGGTACGCCCCGTACGATCTGGTCTCCCGCCAGAGAGCAGACCTTCAACTTGCCGCTGGGATAGAAGGTCACGACAGCCGCTTCACCGGAGCCGAGGAAACTTCCGCCCCGGCAAGTCATGGCCAGAATCGGCGCATCATGGCTCATCTGAATAAAATTCGGCGTGCCATCAGGGTTGAGCGCGATATAAGTTCCGGCGGGTATGCTCGCCTCGCCGAAGGCAGTCTCCCGCGTGACCGTGCAGCGGTTCAAGCGCCCGTCGTCAAAAAACCATGCAAAGCCCTTGGCGCAGGAATAACCCTCTATTTCAGTCGGATGGTCGAGTGTCTTGCGAGTTACGTGGTGTGGATCGACGGCCCACGCCATGTTGGACAGGACACACAAAGGTAAAGCAAGAGATAGGAAACCGATTACGCCGTTCTTGCACACTGGAAACGTCAATTTGGATTTCATTCGCATCGATCCTTTCGCGAAGTCAATGCTTGAGCCATCTATGACTATTTATCCTTGTGAAGAGCAAAGGCTATATTTCCGATAATCACGAGTGCTATGCCGGCAATCACCGCACCTTTATCAAGATTGAAGCCTTCGCCGTCATCATAACTCCTTCCCGATGAGTCGGCCGTTTCGAAACAGCGTAGATGAAGTTCGATCGGTTCTCGTGAGATCATCTGGTTGACGCGGATCTCCATCTCTCCATCCCGATGCCTGCGGTGCGATCCGCGCACAACAAGATCCACGATGCCGGCTACGGGCACCCCCGCGTGGATCATGGGTGCGCCGGCCAGGACAACATCCTTGTCCACCACAAATTGAACCGCGACGCCGGCCCTTGCCTTGGCGAAGCTGGTAGGCCCTGGCGCCAACAGTTCGATCTTCGTGTTCGCAGGCAAGGTCACGTACACGGGCGCCGGAGCGGGTCGTTGCGACGGCGCGGAAGAAGGCGAGGCTGCCTGCGCGATCTGCTGCGCCGCCAGCAACGGACAGAGCACGAAGCAAAGCGAAGTCTGAAGTAGAGGGTATGCCACAGGAACTCCTCGTTTGGCTTACAAGGATCGATGTTAGGCGTGAGTTATTCCTAGCGGGGAAGCGATTGGGACACTTTCGCAAGTGTCACAGCGCTCAGGCGGAGGCCGAGACTCGCTCTTCCCGCTGGCGCAAGCCGGCGAGTGTAGGCTCGTCGAGCAGCGTGAAGCGCAGCGGGAACGCACCCTCAGGCAGCGCCAGGGCGGTGACAGCATCGCAGACTACGCCGGAGGTGGCCTCGAGACCGAGCTTCCACCCCGGTTGTGTTGCATCGCGCACCAATAGGCTCTCCGGCGGCAGGCCGGCAGCGATCAGCAGTGTCTGAGCAATGCGCTGGAACTCCTTCCAGCGCGACGCAATTCCGACTAACTCGCCGGCGTGTTCGGGCATGTAGCGCTGTAAGTGCGCCATCAATTCAAGCGAGACCGGATGCACTTGCAGCACCGTCAGCTCGGTTCCTGCGGGCAGCAGCTTGCGCACGATCTCGGCTTTGCTGGGCACGGTGACGGGCATCGAGCCCTT
Source organism: uncultured Occallatibacter sp. (assembly GCA_964438125.1). Lineage (GTDB taxonomy): Bacteria > Acidobacteriota > Terriglobia > Terriglobales > Acidobacteriaceae > Telmatobacter. The sequence continues at coordinate 5,457 of CAYTJN010000062.1, read as the reverse complement.
GAGCAATCGAGGCTCGGCGCATTCCTCAGGCGCGCATTCAGTCACGGGCAGAGCAAGCGCCTGCTCCATCTCATGAATAACGATGCGTCGCAGCTCGGGGTCCGGGTCGATCACCAGCCATTTTGACGGCGGCGTCAGCGCCAGCCAACGGCGCAGCCTCTCTCGCACAACTGATTCTGCCACGCCGTTCTTGCGCGCAGCGGCCACCAGATCGCCGATCAGTTGATCGACGGCATATTCGGCGGCCAGCTCCGGCGAGAGCGGCGCGGAGGGCCGGTTGGCGCGCACATAAACGCCGCTGCCATGGCGGAACTCAAGCCAACCCTCCCGCTCCAGTTGCTTATAGGCCGTGCTGGCCGTGTTGGGATGAATGCCAAAGCGCCGCGCCAGTTCTCGCGTGCTGGGCAGCCGTTGGTTGGGCAACAACTCCTGACAGAGAATGCCGAGGATAATCTGCGTTGCCAACTGCTCGCGTAGGGAGACTTCGCCGGTGCGATTGAGCCAGAGCCGCATAATTTCTCAGCTATCTCCTTATGAACAACACTGGTTTGGGTCCGTGGATTCCCAGGCCCGAGAATCCCGACCTGGGGCACCGGGCTTCTTGTGCCCGTAAATCGCCAGCAGTGCAGCCAGCAGCAACAGGATGGCTCCGAGCACCAGCAGGCTGCCTTCGGGGCCGTCTGTGCCGCCGCTCCAGAGCTTGTTGCCAACAGGACTGGTGCTGAGAAGATGGCCCCTGGCTGTGAGCCCGCTGTCGGCTGTGCCATAGAAGTAAGTCTCTGCCCAGTCCCACGCCGAGTGGCAGCCGATAGCCCACCAGGCCGAGCCGGTCACGCGCACACTTACACAAAAGACAAAGCCGATGAAGGCCGCTGCAAGAATGCCAATCCAGGTTTCACCCGAGTTAGTGGTGTGGATATATCCGAAGAAGGTCGAAGTTACCCATGCCGCCTGCCAAAACCCCGCCCCCTCGATCTTTTTCAAGTGCAGCACCAGACAGGGAACGAGGCCCAGCAGCGCGACGGCGTAAAGTCCCCGGACGCCGTTGTCCCCGGCCTCCGGCATTAGACGCAGCCAGATCGCAGCTAAGATGGAAGCACCGTTTCCGTTGGCCCTCAGCAGCAGATCCAGGCAGAGAGAGCCGACCATCGCCAGTGCCCACCAGAAATTGATGCCGCGGGTCAGGGTGAATTGCAAATAGCAGCGAAACGCACCCTCTTCGAAAAGCGCGACGAGAATAAAAACCGCGGCCCATGCGGCTGCATAGAATAGAATTCGTTTCCCTGACAATCCGGCGTGTCCAAAGCGCAGCCAGCCGCCCAGTGCCAGTGCCCCCACCAGAATCGAAAGCGCCACAAAACCCGCAGCCATACCTTCGAAGAAGTGAGCAAGCGACCGGCGCCCCGTGAGGTTGTAATCAAGGATGCGCCGATCTTCCATGATCGAGAGCAGGGCCATTGCCCCGGCCAGCGCGAGCAGTGGTATCAGCTCTCCAACAAGCGCAAAGCTGGGCGAGAATTCGAAGTTCGCGATCGCGGGATCGAGGCCGATCACCACGGTTCCAACGATCAGAGTGAAGAGGCGGTAGAGCAGCGCAAAGATCAGCAGCGACCAGCCGGTGCGCAGACCCTGGCTGCCGGCAAGAACCCAATAAAGATCGTGGACCTCGCGCTCTTTAGAAGATGTCGGCTCGAGAGGAGTTTCATTACTCCCGGCAGCCCCCGCCGGCGGCGCCTCAGGCAGCGGCGGGCGACTCTCCGGGTGCGCGGAATACATGGAGCCTCCTTCAAATCGACACAAAGATGCTTTGTGCTGGATTCTACTAGAGGGACGATGAATCACGGGTCGCGAAGTTTCGCCGGCAAGGTAACTCTAGTCGTCGCGCAGTGCCACCATAGGGTCGATGTGTGCTGCGCGGCGTGCCGGGATCCAGCTTGAGACCAGGGCAACGGCAGCGATGGCCGCTGTGATGCCGCAGAAGACAATCGGATCGTCGGGGCGAACGCCATAGAGTAGATTGGCCACTCCATGCGCCAAGGCGAAGGCCAGCAGCAGTCCCGCACACAATCCTGAACCCGTAAGCCAAGAGGCACGGCGCATCACCATGCTCATGATGTCGTCGCGTTGCGCGCCCATGGCCAGCCGGACGCCGATCTCGCGCGTACGCTCTGCGACCAGGTTGGCCATCACGCCAAAGATGCCGAGGGCGGACAGCAGCAGTGCGGTCAATCCATCAAAGCCCAGCAGCGCCGCTACGTAAAACATGCCGGTCATCTCTTCATGCGTGTACTGAGCGTAGGTTTCAAGCAGGTTCAATGGAAGCGCAGGATCGAGGGCAGCAAGCGTTTTGCGCGCTGCCGGTGCCAGGTCCAGCGGATTGCCCGCGGTGGTGATGGCGTAAGTGATGTTGTTGGGCGGCACTTGCGCAACGCTCATGTAGACGGCGGCGGGACGCTGCTTCAGCCACAAGGAGTAAGTGGTTTCCTCAACCACTCCCACCACGGTAAGCCAAGGAGTCTGACCGTTCCCCGACGCACCCAGGCGGATGTGCTTGCCCAGAGGATTCTCGCCGGGAAAATAGTGCGACGCAAAAGAGCGGCTGATCACGGCCACGGGCTGCGAGCGCAGGTCGTCGCTCGAACTGAAGAGACGACCTGAGATGAGCGGAATGTGGAACGCGTCAAAGTATCCCGCGCTCACCGGCAGCCGCAGCGCGGTCCGGGATTGGCCTGGGGCGAGCGGACGGTTTTCAATCTGCGCTTCGTCAACCCAGCCATCGTCGCTGTGGGGCAAGGCGCCGGTCACCTCGGCATGCACGACGCCCGGCAGTGCGCGCAGCCCGTCCAGGCTTTGCTGGTACCAGGCTGCGAGCTTCTGCGGCGTGTCGTAGCGCACCTCCGGTGGATTGACCCTGAAAGTAAGAGTATGTTCCGGATTGTAGGAGTCGTTCTGGTGCAGCATTCCCAACATGCCTTTGGACATGAGGGCTGCGCCAATCACGAGCGCGACCGCCAGCGCGACTTGAGTAACGGCCAGGAGGTTTCTGAATTTGTGGCCGCGGCCTGTTCCCAGCACGGCGCGCGAACCGGTCTTGAGCTGATTCACCAGATTGATGCGCAGCGCCTGCAATGCCGGTGCAAATCCAGAGACGATGCCTGCCATAACCGCCAGCGACAAGGAGTATGCCAGCGCGTGGCCGTTCAGCGAGATGTTGGACCATCCGGCCATGAAGCGAGCCACTCGTTCGGGCATTGTCGCCTCAGTGATGCGCAGGTCGGCGATGGCAAACAGTACGCCGCCCGCACCGCCCAGGAGCCCGAGCAGAATACTCTCGGTGAGCAACTGCCGCAGCAACCGGAAGCGGCTCGCGCCGAGCGCAGTGCGCATGGCGATTTCAGGCCGTCGAGCAATGCCGCGAGCGAACTGTAGATTGGCGATATTGGCGCAGACAACCAGCAGAACGAACAGCGTGGCGCCCTGCATCAGGTCGAAGTAGAGCGGTGTGTACGGGCCGTTGATATCGGCCAGCAGCGTTGCCACCCTCACCTGCCAGCCCTGGTTCGTCTCAGGATGGGCGCTGCCCAACTGGGTTGCAATGGTGTTCAAATCGGCCTGCGCCTGGCCTGGTGTAACTCCTTTGCGCAATCGGCCCACCACGAAAAAACCGTGCGAAGAACGGTTGGCAAGCTGTGCATCCGTGGGCGCGAAAGGTAGATACAAGTCGGCGGTCGATGGATATTGCATGGCCTTGGGCATTACGCCGACAATCGTGTAGGCGTGCTGATCCAATTCGATCTCGCGCCCCACAATCTGCGGCTCGGCCGCAAAGTGCGCCTTCCAGAATGCATACCCCAGCACAGCCACCCTGTTGGCGCCCGCTCGCGCCTCGCTCTCATCGAAGACCCTGCCTAAAAACGCATGGGTCTGCAACACTTTGAAGAAAGACGGAGAAGTATTTTCCGCCGACACTTGCGAAGCATCGCCGGCCCCGGTCAAAATCATGCGGGAGTCGCTGTAGACGGCGAGGTCGTCAAATGAGCGGCTTTGGCGCTGCCAATCGGCAAAGTCCGCCAGCGCAACCAGGCGGTCGTCTCCGTGTTCCTTCTGTTCGTAGACGACGACAACGTGCTTCAGGTCCGGAACGGCCAGGGGGCGGAACATGACCGCATCCATAATGCTGAACTGAGCAGTATTGACCCCGATGCCTATAGTCAGCGTCAGCACTGCGGCCAGAGTCAGGCCCGGCGATTGCCGCAACTGTCGTATTGCATAACGCAGATCCTGAAGCAAGGTGTGCATGAGGTTCCCCGCTCTCCCGGTCCCCTTTTGTCTTTCGCCTGAGGACTGACCCTGGAGAGTGCATTTTCCCGGCCAAACTACGCGGTTTCTGAACCCTTGATAAGAAATGGCTTAGATAGCACACGTTCTCGCGTAAAGCGGCCTGCGCGTTCACTATTGAATCCGACTGTTCGCAAACGAACAGTTACGTTTGCCTCCGCAATCACGATGAAAAACATCGCGCCGCCTTGACACAACGAGCTGTTCCCTTGATGCTAAACAGTTCCGGCAGTTCGGCTTTCCGGCGCAGAGGGGCGGCAAGGTTTGCGCGTACGCGTTTTTTACCACGATAAATGTTTCGACGGAGCCTGCTCCGCCTCGCTCTTCACTCGCTTCCATCGCGAATGCGTTACCGCCGATGCCAGCTATGAATATCATGGCTTGGTGCATCGCGCCGGTGCGCTCTTTGACGAGAGCGAGTTTACCGGCGACGAAAACGCTATTGTGGACTTCAAGTACTCCGCATCGCCTCGGATTACGTGGTGGTTCGACCATCATCTGTCGGCGTTTCTTACCCCGCAGGACAAGCAGGATTTTCTGGACTATCAGCAAAAACAGGCCCCGCCGGGATGCAAGTTCTTCGATCCCGATTACACCTCCTGCACCAGTTTTCTGGCGCACATCGGGTCGACTAAATTCGGGTTCGATACCGCGCCCGTCGCCGAGCTGATTCACTGGGCCAACATTGTCGACGGAGCGAAATACGAGAGCCCCGAAGCAGCCGTCGAGATGGCCGCTCCGGCGATGAAGCTGACGCTGATCATCGAGTCTTCGCAGGACGACGCGTTTATTCCACGTCTCATACCGTTGCTCACGGAGATGCCGCTCGCCGAGGTTCTTGCTCAGTCGTTTGTAGCTGGACTTCTGCCGCCGCTGCTCGAACGCCACCAACAATCTCTGGCGCTGATTCGCAGCCGAAGTGAAGAGCGGGACGGAACCATCTTCTTCGATATCAGCGATCAGCCGCTCGAAGGCTTCAACAAGTTCATTCCCTACTATCTTCATCCCCAGGCCGTTTATTCGATCGGTCTTTCGAAGTCCAGCTTTCGCACCAAAGTTTCTGTTGGCTCGAATCCCTGGACCAAAGCCGATCCGGAGAAGATGGTCAACCTGGCCAAG
>CAYTJN010000061.1:9116-22021 GCA_964438125.1 uncultured Occallatibacter sp. | reverse complement strand
CAACGGCATTGGTAACGGACCTGCGCTGGCCATCGATCCGGGCACAGTCACAACGCTGGGCAGCGGCACGGCGCCGCAAGGCGTGGCTACTGACTCGTCAGGCAACACCTATATCGCCTGGGCTAGCGGCACAGTTGCCAGCACGCCCGGCGGAACACTCGCCACGCCAATCGTCGCGAATACAGTGAATCCTCACCAGATGGCCGTCGATGGCGCAGGCAATGTGTATGTGGCCGATACCGGCAACAACCGCATCGCCGAGTTTGTTGTGGGGGCCACCGCTGCGGTCGATGCCGTAAGTGGTCTTTCAGCTCCGCAGGGTGTGGCGCTCGATGCCGCAAGCAACCTGTACATAGCGGATACCGGCAACGGCCGCGTGCTCTTCCAGCCAAATGGCAACGGAGTGCAGACTTTATTGGGCGCGGGCTTTACGACACCGGTAGCTGTCGCCGTCGATGCCGGCAACAACGTCTATGTCGCCGATAGCGGATTAGGCGAGATTGTAAAAATCGCCGACGGCACACAGACCACCGTTCTCAGCGGAATCGCGCCGGTCAGCCTGGCCGTGGATGCCGCGGGTAACCTTGAGTATGTCGATGCCTCTTCGAAACAAGTGGTGCAGATTCCAGTAAGTGGCTCCTCAGTGACCGTCGCCGGCGGACTTAACACACCAGTGGGCGTCGCGCTCGATCCGAATGGGAATCTCTATGTTGCGGATACTGCTAACACCGGTATTAGTTATTACAATCGCGCGATTGCCTCGCAGGCCCTGGTCAGCGGCACGCCTCAATCCGCGACATTGACCAATATCGGCAACCAGAACTACACGGGCACAATGAATCAGACTGACAGCACCGACTTCGACGTCGCTGTTGCCAGCGGTTCCTGCAGCACATCTTCGTCATTTACGCTCGATTTCGGAATGGCTTGCGGACTCGCCTCTTCTGTGACCGGTACAGGAAACGACACGGTTTCATTCAGCGGCAATTCCGCTGTTCTGAATCTCGTGGCTATGGTAGGAACAACCACAACCGTCGGAAACCTGACTTCGACCTCGTCCACGCCAACCTATGGAGATACGATTACAGTTACAGCCACTGTTACAGCTGCCGGCGGCTCCAACTTTCCCACCGGCGCCGTTTCGTTCACTGTTGACAAGGGTGTTGCGACCTCAGCGTATCCTTTAACGAACGGTTCTTACACCTACACGCTGCCCGCGCTCGCTGCCGGCAATCATAGCGTCTCGGCGACTTACACCAGCACGGGCAACTTCTCCGGATCGAGCACTGCCTCACCGTTGAATTTCGCGGTTGCGCCGATTGCCGTGACCGCGACCGCAAACTCAATTACGGTCGCCGAAGGGCAGCCCATTCCGACGATCACCGGTTCGCTGTCTGGTGTGCTTCCGCAAGATCAAACGAACGTGACGGCTGAATTCTCAACCACCGCAACGTCCAGCTCGCAGCCTGGAAGTTATCCCATCACTGTGCAGCTTACAGGCGCCGCCATTAGCAATTACACCGTGACGCTTAGCGGCAACCCCACTGTAACCATCAACGCGAACGTCGTGGGCACCACAATCGCTCTCAGCGGATTGTCCCCAGCTTCTCCGGTCTATGGGCAGTCTGTTTCGGTGGTGGCGACAGTGAGCGCGGTTAGCGGTACCAATCAGCCTACCGGAACCGTTTCTTTTACTGTAGACGGAACTCTCCAACCGTCATCGTGCACCCTCGGGTCCGGCACATGTACGTTCACTTTTGCGTCGCTCGGTGCCGGACAACACAACGTTTCGGCGACATACTCAAGCACGGGCAACTTTTCCAGTTCGAGCACTAACTCTCCTCTTAACTTCTCGATTACTCCCTTGGGCGTTACCGCCACTGCAAATCCCGTGACGGCAACCTATGGACAAGCCATTCCGGCCATTACAGGCTCGCTGTCCGGTGTGCTGCCGCAGGATCAGGGAAATGTCGCAGCCGTCTTCTCAAGCACGGCGACTTCCACTTCGTCTGTTGGCAGTTATCCCATCAGCGTGCAACTCACCGGTGCGACCGGCAACTACACAGTTACATTAAACGGTAATGCCGCGGTCACTATCCAGGTGGCTTCAGTTACCGTAACAGTGAACAACGCGACGCGTGCGTATGGATCGGCTAATCCCCTTTTCAGCGGAGCAATTGCAGGTGTACTTCCTCAAGATCTGACAAGCCTTTCGGCCACTTACTCCACAACAGCCACCTCAGCTTCCGGGATGGGAACGTATCCCATTACGGCCATAGCATTGACCGGAAGCGCCGCTGGGAACTACACACTTGGCGTTGTTACGCCCGGCACTCTCACCATCTCGGCACTTGCGATCACGGCCACCGCCAACCCGGTTACTGCGATCTATGGACAAGCCATCCCGGGCATTACAGGCTTGCTAGCCGGTGTGCTGCCCCAAGATCAGGGGAACGTCATCGCAGTTTTCTCGACAACGGCTACGGCAACTTCGCCGGTGGCCAGTTATCCCATCAGCGTCCAACTCTCCGGTTTGGGCGCCGGCAACTACACGGTGACATTGAGCGGCACCGCCGCAGTTACTGTCCAGGCGGCTGGCGTTACCTTGATAGTGAACAACGCAACCCGCGCGTATGGATCTGCTAATCCGGTTTTCAGCGGAACGATCCTAGGTGTTCTTTCTCAGGATCAGGCAAACGTTTCGGCTACCTATTCCACAACAGCCACCGCAGCTTCCCCAGTGGGAACGTACCCCATTACTGCCACAGCATTGTCCGGAACAGCGTCCACTAACTACACACTTGGCGTTGTCACGCCGGGCACTTTCACGATATCCGCGCTCGCGATCACGGCTACTTCAAATCCCGCAACAATGAAGTACGGACAAGCCCCTCCAACGATTACAGGTTCACTCTCCGGCGTGCTGTCGCAAGATCAAGGGAACGTCGCTGCCGTTTTCTCGACAACGGCTACGGCAACTTCGCCGGTGGGCTTCTATCCTATCGTCGTCCAGTTATCCGGCCCTGCGGCCGGTAATTATACAGCTACTGTAAGCGGCGCACCTACGGTTGCAGTTCAACCTGCGGTCGTCACCGCAGCAGCGAACAGCGCCACGCGTGAGTATGGTGCGGCAAACCCGGCATTGACTGGCGTAATACTCACCGGTGTGCTTCCACAAGATGCGGGAAATGTGGCGGCTATCTTCTCGACAACGGCCACATCTGCCTCACCAGTAGGCGCATATCCGATTGCGTCGGCCGTCCTTACCGGATCGGCTGCGAGTAACTATAGTGTAGGAGCCATCACACCAGGTATCCTCACCGTCACACAGGCTGCCTCAAACATAAGCTTGACTACTTCGGCTACGAACGTCCCGCTAAGCGGCCAGGTTACATTCACCGCTACTGTCGCATCCACCACAAGCGGCACCCCAACGGGTTCAGTTACCTTCAGCGACGGAACGGTAGTGCTGGCAACCGTTGCGTTGGCGAATAACACCGCTACCAACACGCAAACTCTTACAACTGGCACTCATACCATCTCCGCGATCTACAGCGGCGATGAAAACTTTGCCGGCTCTCCTTCGAACTCCATCACCGAGACCGTGCAACTTCCGCTTGTGGTCGTTTCAAATCCTCCAACCTCCCCGATTACCATCAACAGCGGATCTACAGGTACTGTAACTCTGGATCTAACAGCACAGGGCGGCTACACGGGAACAGCTACGATGAGCTGCGCTCAGTTGCCCGTCGGAATGAGTTGTTCCTTCAATCCCTCCACTGCCACTTTTAGTGCAACCAGTTCTACCGCAACGACTACAATCACGATCTCCACCGCGGGCCTGACTGCGACTGCACAAATGAGTATTCCGAGAGCGCCTGGTAAGGGCGACAATCTCGCGGCAATTCCTGCTTTTTGCTTCTGGGTGCCGGGGTCCATCGTGGGTTTCATCGGGCTTCGGAGGAAGAAGAAGCTGAGTTCCTTTGAGCGCTGCATCATGCGGCTTATCGTGGTGGGTGCCTTCGCAATCGGTGTTTCAGCAATCAGCGGTTGCGGCGGCTCTTCAGGTCCCGTCAAAACTACGCCGGCGACGTATACCATCAACGTCGAAATCAGTGCTGGCACTATTCAAAGCATTCCTCTCAGCGTGATCGTGCACTAACAGTCGCCGCGCCTGATTTTCTTGGGATTGATTCGGACCTGTCGCTTTTTCGAATGATTCTGGAGGAATTACAAAGTTGAAAACACGAGAATTCCGAGATGTAACGCGAGTATAGGTTTTCAAGGCATTTCAGAACTCATCGGTTTACCAGGGTCTAATCACGCACGTCTGCAAGCCTGGTTGCAGCGAAGTGTTAAGTTTTTGAGTCTTCTTTGTATCGCCGCCGTTCTTGGAGATAGTCTATGTCGCGTTGTTCGCACCTCGCCATCGCAATTCTGCCTGTACTTTTCCTCCTGACCCAGATCAGCGCTGAAGCGCAGACCCCCGTTGCTTTGCCATACACCATGACAACGATTGGCGGACTCGCGCCCATGTCGAAAACTGCTGGAACGCAGTGCCCGAACTTACCGACTGGTGTGGTGTCAATAGATGCATATGGAGACGGCTGTCTTGCGATCAACGGCGTCTTTGGTGCAACTGCCTATGGCGGCGCGTTGGTGGACTCGCAAGGGAATGTCTATGTCGTTGATGACACCTCTGCAACTCCAGTTGTGCACCAGATCAATGCCGCCACAGGCATCATGACAAAGGTGGCGGGCGGCGGCGGCGCGGTATCTTCGTGTTCCGGCAGGCACTCCTCTTACGGGGATGGTTGCCCGGCAGCCACCGAAACCGCGCTCGCAAACGAGCGTAGCGGTAACATCGATTACTACGGCAATATCCTGCTCGGTGGATACGGAAGCCATCTTGTGCACATGATCTGCCTCAATGCCTCGCCGCTTTGTGTCAGTGGAGTACCCGCGCCCACGGCGGCGAATCCGCTTCAGATTCAGATCGGAAACATGGACGTCGTGGCAGGATGCGCCGGCAACGCGGGCGGCCAGGGACAGAGCGGGATTGGTATCGAGAACTCCCCCGGTTTTTCCTACCCCACTTATTCGCTGAGCACATTTCAAAACAGCAGTTCATGCAATACAACCAATCTCAACCAGGGCGAAGTGGATAAGCCCGAGGGCATCACAGCGGATGTGTATGGGAACGTCTACTACGCCGATAGCGCCGCGAAGCGCTGGCGTGTGGTTCTGGGGCCACTTTCGTATAACGGGATCACGAACCCGCTCTACGCAGTGCTTGAGCAGAACTCCGCCTGGACGACAGTAACGGCCGGCTATGTGTATACGATTTCCGGGTATCCTGGCTCGTCAGCAACGAACCCGGGTACGGGCTGTAATGGCGGCGGCACGGCGACGGACGGATTTGGCGACGGCTGTCTATTCACCAGCAGTTATTCGATGGGGGTCTCAGGCTATCCGACCGGCATGGGTGTCGATGCTGCCGGCAACATGATCTATACCGATTTAGACCGCGGCCTCCGCGTCTTCTACGTGAGCGACGGAACTAACTTCGCTCCAGGAACTGCGGGTTATATCGCCGGCCAGAGAATGAAGAACGCCATCCTGGTAAATGTTGCTGGCTATGCCGGTTGGACAACGGCTACTGCCCCGCCGACAGGCTTCAACTATATGCTGGCCGGCGGTGGTAGCACGGCGATCGGCACCTCTACTCCGGCGACACTCGGCTCACAGTTGTCCCTTGCCACCGACAACAAGATGTTCAAGCTGACGGTAAGTCCGCAAGGCCATATCTACATTGGCGACAGCGGCGGACCTGCAAGGGTATATCTTTTCGACATCAATACCGGATATCTCAGGACGTTATTTACGGGGAGCGTTAATATTGCGGCCGGGAGTTACTGCAACGGCTCTTCTGGACCCAAGTCGCTGAGCACCTACAGCGATGGTTGTCCAGCAACGCAATCTCTGTTTTCAAATACCAACAGTATGAGTGTCGGTGTGGATCCGCAGGGCAATCTCTACATGTACGACGGCACTGAGCCCGTAATCCGCAAGGTGCTGGCGCAAGGGTTCTCTCCGCAGACGATCAGCACGCCACCAACTTCGCTAACGCAGATCTTCCAGGTTCACATTCCGGAGTCGGGATCCGTAACCGTTACCGGAGCCACAGCGAGTGTTACGTCGAGTCCGGATATTGTCGTTGCCTCTGGAACAAATCCCACAACCCCATCGTGCAGTCAGAATAGCGATTTCACCGTCGATTGCACTGTCACTGTCACGACGAATCCCTCTGCCGTTGGGCAACGGTCGGCGGCGTTGACAGTGGCCTTGCCGAATGGAACGTCAAGCACCCTTGCACTGAATGAGACGGTCTCAGGCTCAGTGATGGTTGTGGACGATGCAGCGTTGGGCGGTACGAGCATTCCACTCACAGCGAACAGCATTCTTAGTGGATACACTCCGGGTGGCTTGGCCCTCGACGGCGCGGGGAATGTTTATGAGGCTAGCGGCACCGACATTCTGGAGTTAACCGGCGGCGCGACAAGCACGCTCTATAGTTCTTTCACAGAGACTCCCAGCCAGATTGCGATCGACCCAACCGGCAATATCTTTGCCGTCAATAAGACTGTCTCGACGATTACCGAACTCGAGGTGACTGCGCCCGCAACTTACTCCGAGAGTTCGGTGATTTACACGCCCAGCAGCGGCACTGCCGCCCCGCAGGCCATCGCCGTGGACCAGTTCGGCAATCTCTATGTGGCGGATTATCAATCGGGTGGTTCTTCCGTCTATCGGTTGTCGCTGTCACCGTTGACCCAGCAATATCAGAATCAGGTGACGGTCGCCAGCGGATTGGGGAATCCGGTCTCGCTGGCTGTGGATTCCTCCGGCAACGTATTCGTGGCGGACGAAGGCGTGGGCGACGTGTACAAACTGGCGCCGGGCGCCTCGGGATCTTACACGCAGACAACAATTGCCTCAAGCATGACGCCGGCGGCAGTTGCCGTGGATACGGCAGGCGACGTCTACGTGCAGAGTGGTGGCTCAGTGATCGAATTTCCGGTCAGCGGTCCACAAGCCACCGTACTTATGGGCGTGATAACTCCCGTAGGGCTTGGTGTCGATGGCAAAGGGAATGTCTATAGCGCCGACTCGAGCACAACGAACATTACTCAAATAGTGCGTAATGCAGTCACGTGCAACTTTGGCACGGAAACAACTGCAGGACAAGCAACCTGCAGTGGCACCGTAACCAACGCCGGCAATCAGGTGACCACCGGGTCCGTCTCGCCAGCTAATTTCACCCTTTCCGGCTGCGGCGGCAGCGGCAACGAGATTGAGGCTTTGTCGTCAGGCGAGGCATGTTCGCTTTCCGCAATCATGACGGGCGGAGCTACGACGCCGATCACGTTCTTGCCTGCGACCTCGACGCTGGGCGGTTTAACGATGACAGGTGTAATTACAGCTCCAACCTATAACACGACTACGGCAATTACCGGCCCTGTCGAGACTACCCCAACCTATGCATCCACCGGAACCGAAGCGACCTTCACGGTGATCGTAGCTCCATCGGCGACCTCCGGATATAGTGGACCGAATGCCCCCGCTGGAACCCCGATCGTATGGGTATGTTCAGGAACCAATGTATGCGCTGTTGGCTCAGCCTATGCCAAGCTTGTTCCCAGCGCCCTCTTCCAGATTGGGAGCACAACCAGCAGTTCCGCCACAATGTTAGTGACCGGACTGCCCGCAGGCAGCTATAACATCAACGCATCGTATGGCGGCGGCTCCTCAAATGGCCCAATCTTTGAAAGCAGCTCTACGAGCAACGGGACTAGCTTTACCATTTCGCAGGTGAACACCACTGTGAGCGGTTGGACGCCTGGCGCCACAACTCAGCAGGTCAGTGCAGTCATCGGAACCGCAGTGCTGAACGCAACAGCGACTCCCAGTATTCCCGGAAACTTCGTCTACACAGCGACCTGCACGAGCGGCAATTGCTCTCAATATTCCAATACGACGATTGATGCCTCCACCTATCTGCCCATCGGCACTTACTCGCTGGGTGTGAGTTTCGATCCGAACGACCAGATTGACTATATTCCGTCAACAGGGCCAAGTGTGAGTTACACGGTAATCCAAGCTACGACGACAGCTGCGGTGGGCGCATCCACCAACGTAGTGGCGGCGGACGGCACCGGGAATTACACCACTCTGTCCGCTGCCCTGGCGGCTCTTCCAGTGACAGGTGGGACGATCTACCTGAAACCGGGAACCTACACGGGGCAGAACGCCATCAGTTACCCCAACGTGTATCTGCGCGGTCTGGGCGGCAATCCGGCCAATGTGCTTTTGACAGCAGAGAACGGTAACTTTCTCACGGCGCCTACAGGCTTCAGCCTCGGGCCGGCCGGGAAGGGTGGCGATGAAGGTTCGGCGGTCCTGGATGTCAGCAAGAACGGATACATGGGCACGACGCCGGCCAGCGGCTCATACTCGCCTGCCGGTTTCTATGCTGAATATCTGACGATCCAGAACACCTACGACACCGATCCGGTAACGACTTCCACGAATAACGGGACCTCTAGCGGCAGTACTTGCACGCTGTCCGCGGCAACCTCTCTGCAGACCCTTTACAACACAGGCACGGAGTGTGGTCCGCAGGCGCAGGCGTTGTTTATGAATGCCGATCAGGCAATTCTGAACAACGTCAATCTGACCAGCCAGCAAGACACGCTATATGCCGGCTACCAGGGAACCAGCGGAAGCAACTTCGTTCCAGCCCGCCAATACATCTGGCGGGGATTGATTACCGGCGACGTGGACTTCATCTACGGCGACGCGGCGCTGGTTCTGGATCACACCAACATATTTTCCACGTGGCACGGAACGACCGCCACGGGTGGCGAGACCATCACTGCTCAAAACAAAAGAGTGCAGACCGGCAGCAGCAATGATTATCTGAGCGGTTATGTCTGCAACGTCTGCACGCTGATGTCGCAGACATCGACGGCCAATGGCGGCACCATGACCAAGCTCTACTATGGGCGTCCCTATGGCGTTTATTCAACCTTTGTCCTGTTGAACTCCTACGTGGACCAGGTAAACCCGGCAGGATGGGAAGGATGGGACGGCGCATCGGAATATCTGTCCACGTCGACCTATGGCGAGTACAACACGCAGCCTTATACCGACCCGGCCCCGGGAACTCTGCCCTATCCTTCAATCTTGTTCTACCCGACGCCCGCGGCGGGCGGAGTGATACCCAGCGGCGGTAACATTGGCTATGGAGTCACACCGAGCAGCGTACCGGCTGCGGCGCGTGAACCGAATGCGTTACAACTGAATCCGGCGACAGCAACGCCGTACTATCCGCTGAACTTTCTTTCCACCCCTGTTTCGACCACCGGTGGTTACTCTGGCATGCCAACCACTTGGAATCCGGTGCAAGCGCTAACGACGGCGGTGAACTCTTTCGCACCAGCCGGCAATCTGAATCTGAATCAGTTTGGAAGCAGTGTAACTATACTCGGCAGACCCGTAACACCGGGCGCGGGCATCGTCCCCACAGGCGCCTATACGTTCATGGACAGTCTGAACGGCGGCAATGCCACAACCCTGGCTTCGGGGTCGCTTGACGGGAGCGGCGAGGCCTATCTCACAACCTCCTCACTGGCGGCTGGCACGCATATCATCACCATGACTTATGCCGGCGACTCCAACTTCAGTGCGAGTTCGTCGAGCTCTACGGTTACTATTGCCGTTCCTGCTGCTCCGTTGATTGGCACCACCACCTCACTCTCGGTGACTAATCCTACCAGCGCCTACGGCGGCACCATCACTGGGACTGTTTCAGTTTCTCCTACCTCGGGAACGGGCACTCCCACCGGAACAGTGACGCTTACTTCCGGCATTATTAACTTGGGGTCATGCACGCTCAATGGCGGATCGTGCAGCTACTCGCTTACAGGCGTTGCGGCAGGAAGCCAGACCATGATCGCCAATTATAGCGGCGATTCCGCCAACGCAGCCGGCACATCGAGCGGCATGCCCTTTAGCGTGTCCCAAGCCAATCTGCAGGTGACGGCAGATAGTAAGTTCATGACTTTGGGCGGCACGCTGCCTGCCCTTAGTTACTCCATCACGGGCTTTTTGCCCGGAGATACGCAAGGTAACTCCGTGGCCGGCACGCCTTCGCTGACTACCTCTGCAACAGGTCTCGTCGTCGGCAACTTCCCGATTACAATCTCGACCGGTACGTTGGCCGCTAACAATTACTTCTTCACCTTTGTAAACGGCACTCTCTCTGTTTCGGCGCCGCAGGCTGCCGCAGTGGCGACCGGTGACAGCCGCACCGTCAGCGAACCGACCTTTCCGGCTGGCGTCTGCACGCGATTAACAGCGACGCTGGCATCGGTCAATAACGACATTCCGTCTTCCGTAGACGCCACTGTATCTAATCCGGATGGTGCCCGCATTCAGGCCGCGCTTACCAGTTGCGCCAATACCGGAAAGTCAGTTGACCTTTCAGTCGACGGTTCGGGTAACAACGCATTTCTCACCGGCCCGCTGACCATGCCTGCGGGTGTAACGCTGCTCGTCGATCCAGGAGTTACAGTTTACTTCTCACGCAACGTTCAGGATTACGACAAGACTCCCGGCACGCACACCTGCGGCACTATCAACGGCAATTCAGCAACCAATAGTTGCCAGCCGCTGATCGATGTTCCCAGCACTTCGATCAACGCCGGCATCATGGGATTTGGCAAGTTGAACGGTCGCGGTGGTGATCCACTGCTCAACGGATTCGCGACCGGAGGCTACGCCGCTCCCTCCAGCTACACCTGGTGGAATCTGGCATCACAGGCCAACAGTGACAACGGCGGTAATCAGCAAAACCCGCGTTTCATCCAACTTGAAAGCGGCGGCAGCAACCTGACGCTCTACAAGATCACGCTGCTCAACGCGCCGATGTTCCACGTTTCAACAGTGGGCGCATTCTCCGGCTTCACAGCCTGGGACGTCAAGATTGTTACGCCGACCAATTCGCGCAATACCGACGGCATCGATCCGGGGAATGCGCAGAACTTCACCATTATGCAATCGTGGATCTCCGATGGAGACGACAATGTCGCGGTCGGTGCGGGCGGATCAGCTCCCGCCAGGAACATCTCTGTCATTAACAACCACTTCTTTGCCGGGCATGGGGAATCCATCGGAAGCTATACCGGCGCGGGAGTGAGTAACGTTCTCTTCGACGGCAATATGCTCTGGGGCAATGGAAGCGTCGATGGCAACTCCACGGGCATTCGCATCAAGTCAGCCAATGATCGGGGCGGGGTCGTAACCAACATCCAGTACTCGAACTCCTGCTTCCAGAACCACCGGACTGAAATTCAGTTCACTCCCCTTTACAATTCCAACACCGGGACCTCAACGCCGAATTTCAAAAACATCCTATTACAAAACCTGACGTTCCTCACGGCGGGAGCAGTGCAGTTCACGGGCGCAGACAACACGACTCCAGCTCCAGTTGTGATCAATCCGCTGCAAGCCACGCTGGACAATGTAAGCTTTCCAAGCACATTTCCAAGTTACGAGTTCGTCAACTCCGGCAACGAGGGATCCGAGACGAATGCCCAGCTTACCTACGGCCCAGGCGACGTATCGGCCTCGTTCATCAGCGACTGGGCGACCTTCGCCGGTTCTAACGGCAACACGGTTACTAACAACATCTCTGTCCCTGCGCTATATCCTCCCACATGCAATTTCACTGCGATTGCGCCAGAGTTGACCGGACCGTCAGGTCTACCGCAGACCATCAACGTGGGTCAGAACGCGGCCGCGGTTGTGATCCTGACTCCAGCGGTGGGAGGCGCTGCCTATCCCACCGGAACAGTCACGCTGACCGACGCATTGACCAGTAGCTCGACCACGGTAACCCTTCCAGGGAATACAGATACCATCTCCATTCCACTGAGTGGGCTCACCGTCGGCACGCATACTGTCACAGCCACTTACTCCGGCGACACTAACTATCCTCTTTCGAATGGTCAAACGGTCTACACCACCACCGCGCCCTACGTCATCACCGTCAATGCCAGTTCACTGGCGACCACTACAACGACTTTGTCCGGCATACCGAGTTTAGCGACTTATGGCTCTGTCATTACGGCCACGGCTACTGTCGCGGGTAGCAACCCCACTGGTAATGTTCAGTTCATCGTGAACGGCGCCATCTCCGTCACTGTCGCACTCACGGCTTCAGGCACGGCCTCGGCCAGTCTCAACTTGCCGGTCAATAGCACCCCGTACAGTATCTACGCCATCTATGACGGCGATATCAGCAATGCTGGTTCAACCTCATCCAGCTCATCGCTGCAAATCAACCAGGCGACGCCAACCATTAACTGGTCGAATCCAGCGGCCATCACTTACGGCACGGTACTGAGCGCAACACAACTCAACGCCACATCGGCAACGCCAGGAACCTTCACTTACACTCCCGCTGTTGGCACATTGTTGAAAGCTGGGCAGAACCAGACACTTTCAGTCACCCTCACACCGACCGACACCACCGATTACGCCACGGTCACAGCCACGGTCACAATCAATGTCAACCAGGCCACGCCAACAATCAGTTGGTCGAATCCAGCGGCGATCACCTACGGCACGGCGCTAAGCGCAACGCAACTCAACGCCACATCGGCAACGGCGGGAACCTTCACTTACACTCCCGCAGCCGGTACAGTATTAAAGGCCGGACAAAACCAGACGCTCTCAGTCACCCTCGCGCCGACCGACAGCATTGACTACGCCACGGCCACCGCAACAGTGACGATCAATGTCAACCAGGTCACGCCAACCATCAGTTGGTCGAATCCAGC
>CAYTJN010000061.1:0-9016 GCA_964438125.1 uncultured Occallatibacter sp. | reverse complement strand
ACCGCAACAGTGACGATCAATGTCAACCAGGTCACGCCAACCATCAGTTGGTCGAGTCCGGCGGCAATCACTTATGGCACCGCACTGAGTGCAACGCAACTCAACGCCGCATCGGCGACGCCGGGAACCTTCACTTACACTCCCGCAGCCGGTACAGTATTAAAGGCCGGACAAAACCAGACGCTCTCAGTCACCCTCGCGCCGACCGACAGCATTGACTACGCCACGGCCACCGCAACAGTGACGATCAATGTCAACCAGGTCACGCCAACCATCAGTTGGTCGAATCCAGCGGCGATCACTTATGGCACCGCACTTAGCGCGACGCAACTCAACGCCACATCGGCAACGCCAGGCACCTTCACTTACACTCCTGCAGCCGGCACCGTATTGAAAGCTGGACAGAACCAGACGCTTTCAGTCACCCTTACGCCGACCGACAACACCGACTACGCCACGGCCACCGCAACAGTGACGATCAATGTCAACCAGATCACGCCAACTATCAGTTGGTCGAGTCCAGCGGCAATCACTTATGGCACCGCACTTAGCGCGACGCAACTCAACGCCTCATCGGCAACGGCAGGAACGTACACTTACACTCCCGCAGCCGGCACGGTATTGAAAGCTGGGCAGAACCAGACCCTCTCAGTCACCCTCGCGCCGACCGACAGCATTGACTACGCCACGGCCACAGTAACAGTGACGATCAATGTCAACCAGGTCACGCCAACCATCAGTTGGTCGAATCCAGCTGCGATCACTTATGGCACGGCACTTAGCGCGACGCAACTCAACGCCACATCAGCAACGCCAGGAACACTTACTTACACTCCCGCAGCCGGTACGGTATTGAAAGCTGGGCAGAACCAGACGCTCTCAGTCACCCTTGCGCCGACCGACAGCATTGACTACGCCACGGCCACAGCCACTGTGACGATCAATGTCAACCAGGCCACGCCAACCATCAGTTGGTCGAAACCAGCGGCAATCACTTACGGCACGGCACTAAGCGCAACACAACTGAGCGCAACATCGGCAACGGCGGGAACCTTCACCTACACTCCCTCTGCGGGCACGGTTTTGAAAGCCGGACAGAACCAGACGCTCTCAGTCACCCTAACGCCGACCGACAACACCGACTACGCCACGGCTACAGCTACCGTGACGATCAATGTCAACCAGGCCACGCCAACCATCAATTGGTCGAATCCTGCTGCCATCCCCTACGGCACGGCACTGAGCGCCACGCAGCTCAACGCAACATCGGCGACTACGGGAACGCTTACTTATACCCCTGCAGCCGGCACGGTGTTGAAGGCTGGGCAAAACCAGACGCTCTCAGTCACCTTCACGCCGACCGACAACATTGACTACGCCTCGGCCACAGACACCGTGACCATCAATGTGAACCAGGCCACCCCAACCATCAACTGGTCGAATCCTGTTGCCATCCCTTACGGTACGGCACTGAGCGCAACACAACTCAACGCCACATCGGCAACAGCGGGAACCTTTACTTATACCCCCGCCTCAGGCACCGTGCTGAAGCTTGGGCAGAACCAGACGCTGTCGGTCACCCTCACGCCGACCGACACCATCGACTACGTCACGACCACGGCCACTGTGACCATCAATGTCACCCAGGTCACGCCAACCATCAACTGGTCCAATCCAGCGGCCATTAGTTACGGCACGGCACTGAGTGCAACACAGCTTAACGCCACGTCGGCGACGCCCGGAGCCCTGACTTACACCCCCGCAGCCGGCACGGTGTTAAAGGCCGGACCGACTCAGATGCTCTCAGTCACCCTCACGCCGACCGACAACACCGACTACGCAACGGCGACAGCCACTGTGACCATCAATGTCACCCAGGCAACGCCAATTGTGAATTTAACGTCGAGCCTCAATCCCGCGCTGGCTCAGAATTCGATCACCTTCACAGCAACCGTCACTTCGATCGCTGGCTCGCCTACCGGGACCGTGACCTTCCTCGACGGTGCGACGCCGTTGGGCACAGGCACTCTGAACGCTGGCGGTGTGGCCACACTTGCGACATCGAGTGTCTCTGCAGGCTCGCACACTATCACCGCTGCTTACGGGGGAGATACTAACTTTGCTGCCGTCACAAGCAGTGCGGTTTCCCAGGGTGTGTCAGACTTCAGTGTTGCAATTTCGGGCAATGCCACTGCGACGGCAAAGGCTGGCGCTCCAGCCGTGTTCACCTTCACGGTCAGCGCTGTTGATTCAACAGCCTTGCCTTCAGCGGTGACTTTAAGCGCCACCGGTCTGCCGGCGGGCTCCACCGCCATCTTCTCGCCGAGCGTGCTGACGGCCGGGACAGCGAGCGACACGGTCTCGCTAACAATACAACTGGACCGGACCGCTGCTGCCAATGCGCAAAGAGTTGGGCCGCGCATGAACGGATCGAAGCTTCCACTGATCGCTCTGACGTTGCTCCTGCTGCCTCTCGCACGCAGAATGCGCCGCGCAGGCAGGAATCTGCGTAATATGGCGCCAACTCTGCTGTTACTTCTTCTCGGACTTGCAGCGGTCGCCGGCGTGAGCGGTTGCGGTGGCTCTTCAAGCAAGCCGGGAGCTTCAGGAACCTACCAGATCCAGGTAACTGGGACGTCTGGCTCTCTCAGCCACTCGGTCCAGGTAACCGTAACTGTCGAGTAAGTTGAGTAATAGGAAAACGAGCTGAGGAAATGTAACTTAGGTCACGGATTCTGGCCATTCTCGTGCGTGGGCATGGCCGCTCCGTACGCTCTCGATCAGCCGAGTTGCGTGTACAATCAAGTTGTCTCTAATTAAAAAGGAAGGAGAGGTACAAGTATGTTCGCGCCCATTCGCCTTTTTATCTTCGTATCGCTCCTTGCCCTGCTTCAATTGCCGTTCTTTTCCTACGCGCAAAGTTCGAAGAAATCAGTGATCCTTGATTACTTCTCCAAAAAGCCGGAGGCATTTACCTACTCTCACTTTAAGGGCGCGCCCTCCCCATCCAAAGAGACGCTGCATCTCCTCGAGCGCCAGGTTCATTGGGATGAGGTTGGGACAGGCAGCAAGAATGCATCGGGATTGCAATTACGTTTTGAGAAGATCGACGAGCCTGCGACGCCGGGACGAAGCGCAGCGGAGAGCTACCGTGTGTATGCCGCAGGTGCTCCTGAAAACAAGGTCTTTGCTTTTGAATCCTGGCCGGTGGACAAGAATGCCACAGCCGACACACGCGATGTCTATGTCAACGGACAAGGTTTGTTGATGATTCACAGGCCGAAACCTGCCCAGGAAATGAGCTTTAAAGCCGGGGATGATGAGTTAGACCTCTGGCCTGCGACCGCAAGCGGGGAACCGGTGCGATTTCTTCTTTCCAGCATTGATGGACAGTTGCGAATCTTCGGCACTCTCGTTCCTCACCCGGTGGTAGCGGACGATCAAGGATGCAGAATTGAAGTTAGAGTCGCGCAGCCTGATTCCGCCGCCGTCCTGATTGTCATTGACCGGTTTCCAGCAAAAACCAATATACCGCTGGTATTGAAGTCAGAAGACGAGTCGCTCAGCAAGACGCTGGTTACTGACTCCGAAGGTCACGCCGTGATGGCTCTTTTTCCCTATCTGCCCGGCAAGGCTCAGGGAATTCTGAAGGCAACTGCGGAAGGCCCTAATTGTTTACCCTTTGTCGTTATGCCTTGGGGCGCGGCCTCTCAGTCAGTTCCAAAGGCTCCGTAGGACGCGCATGATTTGTTTTTAGCTCATGTGTGGATTTTTGAGGTGCGTGATGTTAATCACGTTTAAAAAATGTTTCAATTTTGTCCAAGCATTTACCTTTGTACTGTATTGACAGTTACAATAGGTTTAGGTTAATGGGGACACGGTTCATAGCTTGGGGTTTCACGAACGAGGAATATCCAGTGGATCGAAAACGATCCAATCTCGCGATTGTGCTTGTACCGGTTTTTGCGGGTTTGGCTCTGAGTATGGCGACGGCCCAAACGAAGTCGGAGTCAGGAAAATTCTTTCTCGGAGCTGATATTTCTGCGCTGGACGCACCGACCCGCATACCATTGCCGGCCTACAAGGAAGAAGGCATTCCCAGCGATGAACTCTCCATCCTGGCGCATCACGGCTGGAATGCCTTTCGGGTCCGCGTCTTTGTGTCGCCGATTAGGAATGCTCCCAATAACTCATTGGAGAATGCTATCCCACTGGCGAAGCGAATCAAGGCCAGCGGAGCCACGTTGATCCTGGATCTCTACTTCTCCGATACGTGGGCCGATCCGCACCACCAGGATATTCCAGCCGCGTGGCGATTGATGGATATTGATACGCTGTCAAAGCAATGGGAAAGCTATGCCCACGACACGATCAAGTCTTTCAAAGATGCCGGGGCAATGCCCGACATCGTCCAGATCGGAAATGAGATTACCCGCGGCACCGCATGGCCCTTGGCTCAGCTTCAGGTTCCAGGTTCGAACCAATACAATCCGCCGCAACCGTATGACGAAGTCGCACAATGGAATAACTTGACTCTCCTGTTGAACGCGGGAATCAAGGGTGTGAAAGATGGTGCGGGCCGCACACCGCCGCGCATTGCCATTCACATCGATCAGGGCGGGAACTGGGACACGACTCAGTGGTTCTTCGATCACCTTGAGGCAGCCCATGTGCGCTATGACATCATCGTTGAAAGCTTCTCTCCGCCTTCGGGCCACGAAACTCTCGACGGCCTTTTGAATAACATGAACCGATGCGCCCAGCGATATCGCAAGGACTTTCTTATTACAGAAACCGGCTTTTTGCCCGGTTCCGTTTCTGATAGCGACGCACGGTGGCATGATACGCCAGAAGGCCGCTTGCAGCTTTTGGTCGATCTGGTAAACACAGTTGAAGAATCGCCTCGCGGACTCGGAGTGCTCTATTGGTCGCCGGAGAGAGACCTATGGAACGCTGATGGCAGTGCGGGCCCAGGCGTCTATGCGTTGGATAAGCTTTCAACTCTCGCCAAGCGCCCCGATAGCCATTCTTCAACCGCCAGCAAACCGTGATTGTTACCCGCTCTCGAGTAATATAACGAGTGACTACAGCAGAGCCAGTTCACGGTAAGTTAGCGTTTTTGCTTTCGCCCCCCCCCGTCATATTCCGTGCCCGAATCATAAGTCGAATCCAGGCTTTTTACGAAGGGAGCCAACATCTTGATGCACCGATTTGGGTTTCTGTTGTTGTTTCTGTTTTCATTTCAGATCGCGTGGATGCCGATAAGTGCATTCGCCGTGCCTGTGACTTGCGATGTGCGTGCCTACGGCGCCAAGGGCGATAAGTCGGTTAAAGACACAGCGGCGATTCAGAGTGCGATCGACGATTGCGAACGGCGCGGCGGCGGCACAGTGAGGCTCACCGCGGGCAACTATCTCAGCGCGCCCATTGTGCTAAAGAGCAATATTGTGTTGCAGCTCGACAAAGGGGCGACGCTCCAAGGTTCCTCCGTTACGAGTGATTATCCGGCCAAAACCGAGTTTCGTGAGTTGGGATTGCAGTCGCTGGTGAGCGCGACGAATGCAAACAATATTTCAATTACAGGTGAGGGCGTAATCGACGGAGCCGGAGAGCCATGGTGGGAGATGGCTCGCAAGATCAAAAATGCGGGTCTGATGGATTCCGATCATCCGCGACCACGATTGGTCGTCTTCGATCATTGCAAGCACGTGGTGGTGGAGGGTGTGACGATTCAGAATTCGCCGATGTGGCAATTGGTGCTCTACTACTCCGACGACGTGGCCATCCGCAACATCAAGGTGCTCGCGCCGGAGCGCTCCCCAAATACCGACGCGATCGATCCATTCTCTTCATCCAATGTGCGCATCGACCATGTGCTTGCCGACGTCGGCGACGACAATATTGCGATCAAGTCGGGAGCTATCAATTCGCCGGGACCGGATGAGCCGAGTCGCGACATTACCATCACCGACTGCACGTTTCTCCACGGCCACGGGCTTTCCATTGGCAGCGAAATTTCCGGCGGGGCGACAAATATTCGCGTGGAGCGGATTCACTTTGAGGGAACCGACAATGGAATTCGCATAAAGGCCAACCGCGACCGCGGCAACGATGTCGGAAAGATTTCATTTCGCGACATCGAGATGACCAGCGTGAAGAACGCATTGGTGATCAGCGAGTACTATCCCAAGATGTTGCCGCCAGAGATTGAAAGACGGCAGCCGGTGACTAGGCTGACGCCGCACTTTCATGACATCGCTATCGAGAATCTCAGTGCGACGGGCGGCTCGTCGGCAGGTGCGATTGTGGGTTTGCCCGAGGCGCCTATTCGCGGCGTTACTTTGCGCAATGTGAAGATCGATGCGAAGAAAAGCCTGACAATTGCCTACGCCGAGGTGAGCGGAGAAGATGTACAGATCAGTGCGTCCGAGGGAGAGGGAGTCACGAAGCTGGTGGGTGCGAAGGTCAAGCTGCGGTAAGAAAGGCAAGCTGCGGTAAGAGTCTGGCCCCCACACTCTTCCAACCTTCGACGGATACATGTGCTGCGACTGCGGTCCAATCCAGATCGGCAAGGCATACAGCAAGCCCAGAAGGCGACGCCATCGTCATAGGCATTGAACGCATGAAAAATGAAAGCAGGGTTTTGCGGCATACCAACGCACTGCCCCGGAAGCTTCTTTGCGGTCGCGCAAGCCCACGCCCGCTTTGTGCGCTGGATTCCACATACGGCATTTCCTTTCCGGCCTTGGCTGCATCAAGACTGAGAGTCACCGGCAGATCGAAAAGGACAACATCTTTCTCGGTCAGGGCGAAGTCGTGCATCATCGGTCTGTCAACGACGGGGATGTCGGTCACGCGGGTAACATTGTCACCGCGGCGAAGCGCTGTTGAAGGCTTCTATCTAGATTATGCGGCCGCCTCCGCAAATTGCGCACCGAGCAGTTCTCCGCGGACGGCCCCAAGTTTCTCTGCAGAGAAGACTCGATCGATGTCAAGGATCACAATGAACTCGGAATCTCGCGTGCCCATGCCCTTGATAAAGTCGGTGCGAACCCGGGAGCCAATACGTGCCGGCGGCTGAATTTGGCTGGGCTCCAGATCGACCACCTCTTCAACCGAATCGGCAAGCGCACCGATTACGACCGGCTCATTGTCGAGCAGCACCTCGACGACAACGATGCAGGTATTGCGCGTGCTCTCGGTCTTCGACATCCCAAGGCAGAGCCGGAAATCGACGACCGGCACCACGCTCCCGCGCAGATTAATTACGCCACGCATAAAATCTGGTGTCCGCGGAATCTTGGCTATCGTGGTCATGTCCAGCACTTCTCTTACCTTCAAGACTTCAGTGGCGAATATCTCATTGCCAAGTTTGAAGGTCAGATACTGCCGTGTCTCTGAACTTACGGCTGCGCTCATGCTTCAATCCCCTCTTCCAGTTGAGATAAATAGGCGGGGCCGCAGGGCCACGCGAGAAAACTTCAATAGCGCTCGAACTCACCATCCAGTTCGTCACGCTTGTCCTTCATGTTAAGGCTGATCCCGGTCTTGACAAGAACCTTCGCGCCTCTCCCATTTGACTTCCCGCTCTTTGTTTGTGCAGACCCAGTTGTCCCGCTACCATTTGAGGATGATGGGGAGTTCGGTTTCAATGGGCTCACATTTGGCATCGCAACATTCGACGGTTCGCTGATAACTTTTGGCTAACACATCGAGATCTGATTTCGCTTCCAGCTGTGCGCTCAGATCGCCGGCGGCCACCTTCTCTAATCCATCCGACACGCAGCGGATGTAACTTACGAGATTGCGGAAGCATTCTGCCAGCGAACCTACTTCATCTCCGGAACGATAGGTGACGGTCTGGTTCACATCTCCCAGCGCGATTTGGCTGGCAATTTCTGCAAGTTGACCCATCGGTCTGGAAATGCTGCGGGAGATAAATATCCCCATACCCAGTCCAGCAAAAACGCCGACCACAACCATGATGAGCAAGAAGGTCCGGCTGCTGCGATAGGTTCCATCCGCTTTGTCGGCGTTGATCTTTGCGTTATCTTCTTTGGTCGTCGCCAGCTGGGTGAGCACATCTTCAACAGCATCCGCCTTCTGACGGCCTAGGCCGAATGAGAGTTCTACAGAGGCCCTCTTTTGCGTTTGCTGATCCTTGGCGGCCAGCAGAAGTATTTGGTCGACGACTTCCTGGCGCGCCTTCCATGCCGGTGCGAACTCCGTCTGCAACTCCTTGCCCTTGTCGGAGTGGATCAGGGGCGTGGCCTTCTCCATGTTCTCGTCTACCTTCTCTTTGTATGTCTGGATGGCGGTTCTGTACTTTTCCCGTTCTTCCGAAGTACTCGAAAGCAGCAGGTTCTTCTCTGCCCTGGCCATGCAAAGGATTTCTACGTCGGCCTGCTTCAGGTAAGCAATTCCGACTGTTTCTCTCATATACGAGGCGGCCGCCATTTCGGCTATCTTGCCGATGCTCTGGATGCCTATGTATCCGACGACGGCGGTAATTGCACCCACGACAATAAAAGCCGTGATCAGCTTATTGCCGATCTTCATATCATAAAACCAGTTCATGATTCTTTCTCCCTCTGGGTCCCGTGCTCCGCTTGTTCTTTCAGTTCATCTACCCGGTCGTCCGAACCTGCTAGATGGCGCTCTAGACGGAGTTCAGTACACCGTTGATCGATGCCAGCCAGTTCATCGGAAACGACTATGCGCGGCAAACGGCGTTTCGTATCACAAAACGTTTTTTCCAAAGGAACACGCTGACAACTGCCTTTGCGGCTGAGAATGCCGCGACGGTTGGGTTACTCCCGGCAACGTGCCGTCGAGCGTGACCAATATCTTGTCCGGATTGTCCACTACCGGAACCGGTGCACTGAGCAACACAACTTATTCGACCAACGTGGCGCCGGACCTGATCGCGAAGGCAGCATTCGATTCACAATACGGACACTTTGAAATCAAAGCCATCGGCCGTGTTTTTCGCGACCGTCTAAACTCGACAACATCG
>CAYTJN010000060.1:0-22131 GCA_964438125.1 uncultured Occallatibacter sp. | reverse complement strand
GTATTATGCTTCGAAGCCAGCAAATCAATCTACGCAAACGGCGCAAAAAGACGGACGATGATGGGAATACACTGGACCTAACCGGGACCAATCAGTTCAAATTCAATTCACGGTTGTTACTCCAAGGACGATCATGCTTTTAATCAATGAAGATGGAAGGCCACCTCAATAACGATTTGGACCGCTACAGGGTGTCCCTGGTACATGGCAGGTCTAAACCTATACTGCCTTACTGCTGCGATCGCCTTTTCGTCCAACCCCATTCCGAGAGAACGTTCAAGACGAATGTCTTGCGGATTCCCTTGCGAATCGACAATAAGCTTGATCGAGACTTCGCCTTGAAGATTCGCTCTGCGAGCCTGTTCTGAGAAATCGGGCTCAACTGAGTGGATCAGCTGCGGAGCGGCCACGCCACCACCGACGCTCATCAGTCCACCACCATAACCGCCGCCGCTGCCCGGTCCTGAACTTGCACTGCGTCCTGAACCGATTCCGCCTCCAAGGCCCTGCCCAAACCCAGAACCGCCACCTCTTCCTTGAGAAGCCAACGCAATTTGCGGCGACACGGACATGCCAATCTTCGGCAAATTGCTGCTATCAGGAATTTTTATCTGAACTGTAGGCTCAATCCCTAGTTTCGGACGCTCGATTCGTGAGATCTGTGGAGGTAACAGCACCTCCACCCTCGCGACGACTACAGGCGCTTTTCCTCTGACTGGCTCGACCACATGCTGAGCCCCGCCGCCGCCACCACCACCCGCGGCCTTTGCAGTCTGCATGGTGACAGGCCGAGGGGCGTATAAGGTGAAGTTCAATGGCGTAACAACAGTATTCAGCGCTGGCTTCATGCCTGCATGTACTCTCAGAGTGACCGCCAGAACAAGAGTGATAATGGCGCAATGGATCACGAATGAGACGGCACGGGACGCGGGGTCGCTCTTGAAATTCAATGGATCGACCGTAAGGATTGGTCTCGAATACGAAATCGGTAGAGCTTCATTCTTCGAGGAAATCGAGTTCGTTACGTGGGGAACCACTGACTGCCACGGTGTAACAGCTGCGTTCTGCAGCACCGAGCCCGAGTTCGACGCAGACAGACTGCGACCGGCGATCGAATTGGATGTCGTCGTAACCCTATTGTCCATAGAATTTGCTCCGAGAACTGTAATCCCGGCCCCCAAAATTGGTTCAGTTCCATTCAACAAACAATGAAAAACGAAATTGCGTCTCTCGATGTTTCACTCCGGTTTGGCTTTCGGTCACCAGATACCCTTATCGCTTCCGGTAATCTTTTGTCCGACGGCTGCCGCTGTCGCCAGCCAAGGCAATAAACTGAGCCGAGCACTGTTATGCAATTCCCCTTTTCCCAACAAACCAACAAGCTGCGATCCGTACAACTTGGCAGATTGCGGCATGATCGGTACGCGCAGAAAACCTTTGCCGTAATAAATACTTTCCCCACCAAAGTGCGCACCCGCTGTCACGAACGGTGGCAAATCTAGGGGTGCGCCTCTGTATTTCATTACATAATCCGACACGATTACGAGGTAAGTCGCTACGCCTTCCCATATTCCGGCTTCACTGGCTAAAGACCGCAGACCCACGTAGTCGACTATGCCCGACTCAATCAGTTCTGCTGAATCCACGATGTCGCAAAGCCGAAAATAGAAATGGCGGTACATTCTTTGCAGAGTGGAGATCATTAGCCGATCCGATACCGATGTGACCCGGAACTCATGACCACTAATCCTGACCAATCGCGCCCGCTGCACCAGACGCGAAGCTATTGTGGCCTGTTCTCCTGTCTGTCCCAGTCGCCCGATATGAACCTCGACCGCCTCCGGCAATCCGGGAATGAGGAAGTTCCATTTACACGCCAGCCGATCCCCCCAGCTGCGCGGAGCGAGCTCGGCTTCGAAGCGAGATCTTATGAGCCTCGAGACGTCGTCTGAGTTGGCATTGGTAAAGAGATCAAGATCACTACCGAGGTCGGGCCAGTGATCAAGCGACTTAATCACAATAGCGTCACTGCTATATTCCTTGAATGCGCTGCAAATCTCATGCAGAAAGCTCACGGCGGTTGCAATGCGACGAAGCTCGATGGCGAGCGCTGTCTCCATCCATTCGCAGCGGGTGTCATCTCTTTCATCGCGCATGATTCCGAGAAGGGATTCCAAACCGCGCACGATGACGTGATTCGAATTCGCTAACGTCAGTAACTCCACAAAGTCTTCGCGGCGGATGTTTCGAAGTTCTGAAGTTACAGCGGACCAACTCTGTGAAGCTGACGGGCTTCCACCCCGTGGCATTAGAAGCAGACGGGAAAGAAGCGTAATCCATCGATATGAGGGTAGCGGTGTCGCCAGCTTCGCCATAATTGCTCCTTTTACTCTTGAGGGTCCCGCAGTTAATGGGATGCCGACGGGAGTTTCGAAGATGGATCCTCCGCATTCGTCGGCACTGTGTCCCGAGGTGTCAGCTCAATAGGGCCTGTTTGACGATGGCGTTGTGCGCTGTATCTCTCCAACTCGCCATCCACATTTTGGTGGCTATCTGCGGACACGGTGGCGAGCGTTTTACCTTCAGCATTTTGGTTGGTGGCCGATCCTACACGCGCATCTGAATCTGCGGCTTGGCGAGCTTTGTTGTAGAAGAACTGGGCTGTCTCAAGGTCGCCATCTTTCTCAGCCACATAACCACGGTTATTGAGCGAAAATGCGCTGGTTGGATCTAGCGCATATGCGTCGAGGAAGTCTTGTTTTGCAGCAGGCCAGTTGTTCATGTTTACAGCAGCTACACCACGCACGGTAAGCATCAGGACTCGTGCCTCGGCAGGACCCATCCTTTGAATCCGATCATGCAATCGCGTTGCGCTCAATGCGGCCATACTGCTGATCGGCCTACCTCTCCAAGCGCGATCCTTCGTGATGATAGCCGAGTCCGAAGACTGCGAAGAGGCGGCATCGCGGTAATACTTCAACGCATTGTCAAAGTCTCCGATAACTTCGTGCGCAACCCCAAGATTGTTCAAAGTGTAAGGGTTCCGTGGATCTATAGCGAGTGCCTGTTGAAGAAGAGCCACCGCTTCAAATCCACGACTCTCTGACAGAAGATTGATGGCCTGTACGTTCATCCCATTCAGTCGCATGGGGCCGCTGCCGTAGCTCTGGACGGCGTCGAGCATCGGCTTGCCTTCAAGTTGTTTGGCGTTGCTGCGATCAATATCGGCGGTGCACTCTTGCTCCGAGGCCAATGCATAAAACTTCGTGGCAAGATCCAATTCTCCTTGGAGTTCAGAGATGTACCCCATATTGTTCAGCGTGAAAGGGTCGGCCGGATCGTAAAGATATGCTTTGTAAAAAAGCTCTGATGCTTTTTCATATTTGTTTTTCTCTAACGCTTCTACTCCTTCGCGATTTAGCCGCTGCACACGGGTCAGTTCGCTGCGTTTCGGGATGGTGATCTTTAAGGCATCCGCTGCTGCGCAGACGATCTGTGAACCGGAGAACGCAATAACTGCAATTACTGCAATAACTTTTAGCGGCGCCACAGCGAACTCCTTGGATTGATTCCCCATGATCCTTAGATGCTAAATTCAGGATGCTGTTGCCAGCGGCTCCCAGCAAACCATCTTCTTTTCTTCCATTACTTTCGGTTCGTTCCAGGCCACCATTACTCGCTAAGCATCATCGAACTGTGATGTGGCTAATCTCTTATCGAGCTATCTAACCGAAGTGAAAAACCATTTCAGAATTTCTGGGCCGACGGGTTTTCCAATGTTTCCAATGATTGCCATCCTCATTGGGATGGCGAATGCCCAATGGACGGTCCAAAACGTGCGAGCACAAGGTGCGCAATCCACCGTAAAGACCGGCACGGGTTCGTTCGACCTATCCGCGCTTCCATCCGTCCCCAGAGGTAAAACAACCATCTTGGGCGGTGAGGTCCAGAGAGTAGATTTGGTTCGCGACGAACTCACACTAAAAGTTTTTGGGCAGCGTTCAACCAAGATACTGTTTGACGAGCGTACACAGGTTTATATGGACGGAAAGAAGGCCAGTCTTCAGGAACTAAGTGCCGGAGAACACGCGTCGGTGCAAACAGTGCTGGACGGAACAGATGTTTTTGCCTTAAGCATTCATATGCTGTCGCGCCTACCCGAGGTTGAGTATCAGGGGCTGGTGCTGAACTTCGACGCTGGCACAAGAGAGTTGACAGTCAGCTCTGCTCTAAATCCTGGGTCCATGAAGCTGTTTGTTCCACTCAATACTTCAGTGAGTCGGGTGGGCCAACCCGCCTTCTCATCGGCACCGTCAGGATCAGGGGATCTCGTGAGGGGATCACTCGTTTCGATCAAACTCGGATCTGACAATAGGGGGCGGGGCGTGGCCAACCGGGTCACGGTCCTGGCCACTCCGGGATCGTCATTTGTGTTCAGCGGGAATATATCGTATTTGGACGTGCATAGCGGATCGCTGGTTCTAGTTGATACGCGAGATGGGAGGACTTACCACATTTTCTTTAATTCCGCTCGCCTACCAGCCAGCCAGAGTCTCCGCGAGGGAGATCATGTGAGATTGACTGCTGGATTTGATGGTAGCCAATACGTGGCGGGAGCTATCAATATTGAGTAACCATCCCGTACGGACTCCCCGATGCCTTCCTGCGTATGAGAACGGTCACATCAATCCCGATGATGCTTGCATGAATTTGCCTCCACCACTGAAGGTCTCTGTTCCCAAGGAAGCAATCAATCGGCGGTCCTTCCTGAAAGCGAGCATGTTGGGAGCCGCTGGGTTAGCACTTTATTCCTCCTGCCTGGAACGTCATTGGATTGACGTCTGTCACAGTGTTATCTCTCTGCACGGATTACCTGAGGCCTTTGAAGGTATGCGGGTCGCTCAGCTGAGCGACATCCACATGAATGAGTTTACTGAGCCCGTATTTCTCCGCCATGCTATTGATCTCATCAATCAAGCGCAGCCTGACATGGTTGTTCTGACCGGGGACTTTGTCAGCTTCGGAATTTCTTCGATGCAACACGCGGTCGAGGCAGCGTGGCAATGCGCAAATATCCTGCGCGGAATTCAATGCAAGCCACTCTACGCCGTTCTCGGAAACCATGACCTCCAGGTCGGTGAAGAGGAGGTGACCGCAGCACTGATGGCCAATGACGTCACGGTGCTTACGAACACGTACCTCCCCATTGAGCGCGGGGGCAGCCGAATCTGGCTGACTGGAACGGACGACCCAGTATACGGTCGCCCAAATCTGGATCTTGCCGTCCCTGACTTCATACGCAAGGCTTCCAATGAACCCGCAGTGATGCTATGTCATGCTCCGGACTACGTGGAAGATATTCTGGCGCACCCCGCAGGGAGAGCAATCGATCTGATGTTGAGCGGCCACACTCATGGCGGGCAAGTGCGTATGCCCCTGATAGGACCGCTGTGGTTGCCAGTGCTGGGAAGGAAGTATATCGAGGGACTGTTCAAGATTGGCAATTTGCAACTCTATGTTAACCGCGGCCTTGGGACCATGATGCTGCCCTTCAGGTTCAATTGTCCACCCGAGATCACCCTCATCACCTTGCGGGCAAGTTAGCGCCCATACAGAGAAGTGATGACCCAGACACCGGCGTGCTTACACTAGCGGAGCCTGCTACCTGGATCACCTGCAGTAGAGCCTGTTATGGATCTTCTCCACCTATGCGAGGGTCCACAACAGAGCTCTACGGCAGATCCTTTCTTCCCCGGCTATTTATTATCGGACATCGGAATCAGCTCTTGCGTTGAGACCGCGTGCTCGGTCTACCAGTAGGTCAGACTCAAATTATCCAGGAATGTGGTGTTCGTCGATTGTCTGTAGTCCCCGTCCATCTGGTAGTTGACGGTGATCCCGTACCAGTTGGTAGGAACGTCAAAGGGTGCGTATGTTTGGTTTAGGTTGTACGTCACTCCATTCAGGGTGATGGACTGATATAAAAGCGTATTGTTGGATTCCCGCTGAAATTGAAGAGTAAGATGGTTCCAGCCATTTACCAGATTACACGGGACGCCGGCTGAAGCCCATTGCTGCGTCACATTGTTCAATACATCCCACTCTCCTCCGCCAAGATGATTGCATTGGGTACCGAAGAACATTCCGGTTCCATACATATACATGGAGACATCGAACTCCAATACCTGAGTCACGGCGAGGTTTGTCACATACAGATCAGTGTCATAGACAAAGTTGTGCAGATTCGGAAGGAGGGTCTGATTTTCATCGGGAAGTCCCTGCGTTGAAAAGTCTCCGATCACGGGGTTGTACCACAGAACAACTCCGTAAGGCGTGGTTCCACTGGTATTGAATTGGGTAGCATTTCCGCTCAAGGAAGGCGAGTTGATACCTTGCTCCTTGAACCATCCAAGCCCTGAACAGGGCGAACAGTCAACATAAGCCGGAGGAAGTTGACCCCAACTGTCCCAGCCTCCACTTGCCTGGAGATTGGAAAGTTTCGTCCCGGGTTCATTCACCGTAAGATTCACGGTGGAAAAAGTAGATCCCCCGCAGTAATCCCAATCTTGGACGACCGTGTGCTGAGCGCCAGGGTTCAGAGTCAGTGACTTATTCAGCCTGGCTCCTTGTTCCACGTAAACCAGTTGGTTGTTTACATAAATACCGATCGACGCAACGCCTTTAGCGCAGCTCGAAGTTGCTGTTGCCACATAGTTCACTTGCGGAGCCACTGTGCTGTTGGGGATCGGGGAGGTCACGTAAACACCGTTCTGCTCGGCTACATGAACTGCTATCGGAGTATAAGTGGACCCGCCGCAATAGTCCCACTCTTGAACAACCGTATTATGGTCGCCGAGGGTGAGAGATATGTTGGTATTCAACTGGTTGCCGTCGACCACCTTAACCAGGTTGTTATCGACGTAGACACCCATCGAGGCCACGCCTTTTGAGCAATTTGTGGCGCTGGACGCCACATAATTGACTGACGTGCCCACAGTTTCCCAATTGAAAGGACTGTTCACGGTCACTGTCGCCCAGGCCGAAGGAGCTAAGGCGAGAAGGGCAAGGAGCGAATAGTAGGTGCTTTTCATGTATAACCTCAGGAAAATGAATTGAAGTAGCAAGAAAGCAATTCCACGACAACCGAATTCAGGCGTCATGCATCTGATCGTCTTAGTGGGCTCTGAATCGCCTTGATCTTGCTGGGCCGATTGAGCGTTCTAAAAGAAGGTCGAAAGGGCACAAAGAACCCGTCCGCATGGGAATTGCATAGTCCCTGCCGTATTGTTCAATTATTTGGCGAACCCCTTCGCGTCGTTCCAGAGAAGGGACCCTATGGATTTAAGCATTTCAGGGTTGTTTCTGAGTGACGCGGGTCATGCGCACGCCAGCTAGACACTACTCAGCAACCTCTAAGTTCGCGGCTCGTTGCGGAC
The DNA here is from genome assembly GCA_964438125.1 of uncultured Occallatibacter sp. Classification (GTDB taxonomy): domain Bacteria; phylum Acidobacteriota; class Terriglobia; order Terriglobales; family Acidobacteriaceae; genus Telmatobacter. The sequence goes on along the minus strand of CAYTJN010000060.1, from coordinate 14,695 downwards.
ACTTAGTGCCACGATTTCGACCGCATCCGGCCAAAGCGAAAGTTCTGAACAAAGAGTCGAGAATTCGACGGATCCCCGTCACTCGACTACTAAGTAGAGATTTACGCTCCGCTGGGGGCAACTAATTTTACGATGAACCAAGCCTACATGTTTCTTAGCCGGGAAGCAAGACTTTTTTGGCCGGAAAAATCGAATTCTTTAACCAAACTGAAGTCCGGAGTTTACATATTGTCCACCCAGGAACCCTCTTTCCGGATTGCCTTGCGCGCCTTTAGGAGACTGCCCCATAGCATAGCCTCAAGAAATTCGTACAACCGATGAACAAATCCAAACAACTAATGGAGAGTAATGGTCGAGTGGGAGCTGAGGGCACGATGGATCACTCAGAGATCGAAGAGCATTCATTAAAATCACCTCGCAGTAATTGAGCAGTGTCAAGAGCCGCACCCCTGGAGTGTCTCTCTACGTTGGAGGTTAACTGATGCGCCGCGCGCCCTTCCTTTTGTCTAACTCGCTTTGTTTCTCTTTTCTACTCGTGCTCGCAACCACAGGCTGCGGGAGTTCTGGAAACTCCGACTCGTCGACGAAGACTCTGACATCAATCGCAGTGTCGCCGGGAAACGCGAGCATAGCCGCGGGAGCAACTGAGCAGTTTACCGCGACGGCAACATACAGCGATGGTTCGACCGCGAATGTAACTTCTTCGGCAAACTGGACAGCCGCAAATTCGGCAATCGCGACGATCAATTCGAGCGGTCTAGCCACCGGCATCGCCGCGGGTTCAACGACAGTCGGGGCCTCGATGAGTGGTAAAAACGGAACCACCATGCTGAACGTGACAGCGAAGGCAGGGAAGACGATTACCTCAGTGGCTGTTTCGCCGGGTGCTGCGAGCTTTGCCATGGGAACCACACAACAGTTCACTGCAACTGCCACATACAGTGACGGCACGACGGGCGCCATCACCACAACTGCAACTTGGACAATTGCAAATACAGCCGTGGCGACGATCAACAATTCGGGGCTAGCCAACGCAGTGGCTTCGGGTTCGACTACTGTCTCCGCTTCTGAAAGCGGAGTAAGTGGCGACGCCTCGTTTATGGTGACCGTACCGCCGGGTTCCGGTGTGAATATTCCGATGTGGCACGTGGACGCCAACCGTACCGGGTTGAATGCGGACGAAGTTTCGCTGACCCCTGCCAACGTAAACGCTCAAACCTTCGGAAAGCTTTTCTCTTATACGGTGGATGGCTACGCCTATGCCACTCCGCTGCTGATGTCGCAGATTACCGTCAACGGAGCCGCACATAATGTGTTGTACGTGGCTACCGAGCACGATAGCGTGTATGCCTTCGATGCGGACAATTACGGAAGCGGCGCGCCCTTATGGCAGGTTTCCCTGCTGCAGACAGGAGAAACTCCTATGACTGACGGCCCTATTCAACCGTATCAGGGTATAACATCGACGCCGGTAATCGACCCAACGACAAATACCATCTATGTAGTCTCAGCGCAAACGTTGAATGGCAACTCCACATTCAGGCTGAACGCGCTCGATATAACTACCGGCGCACCAAAATTCGCCAGTCCCGTTACAATCACCGCATCAGTCCCAGGAACAAATTCCGATGCAAGCAAAACGGGAGGAATCGACTATCTGACCACCTCTTGCGTGCAAAGGGCGGCGCTGTTGCTATCGGGCGGGAGCGTCTATATTGGCTTCGGCGGGTGCCATGCTGGATGGCTGCTGCAGTATGATGCGGCGACACTCGCGCAAACAGGGAAGTTCGACGTTAGCCCCAACAATGACGGCGAAGGGCCCTTCGCCAGCGCGGGCGGAGTCTGGATGGGCGGCGGCGGCCCAGTTGCAGACAGCAATGGGAACATTTACATTGTGACCGGCAACGGTCCCTTCGTGCCCACTAATACACCCACCAATCCACCGCCCACGACAGCCGGAGCTTGGTCGGATTCGGTGTTGAAGTTCAGTCCAACGCCGACCAAGGGGATGCTGGTCCTCGAAGACTATTTCACGCCTCAAGACTACGCATACATGGATTGCGCCGATTCTGATTTGGCTGCGGGCGGGCTGCTGTTGATTCCGGGCACAAGTCCGGCGCAACTGGTCGCTGGCGGGAAGATGGGCAAACTCTATTTTGTGAATTCAAACACTCTTGGTCATGAAAGCGTGGGCGACACGGGAGCGATTCAAACACTAGAGTGGGGCGCGCCCTCAACTCTCAATGGAACGCCCTTGATATCTACCTATACGTCGCCTGTTTGCACGTACGCTCCTGGAAATTTGACTGCAACTATCAATTCATTTGAAATTTTTGGAACACCGGGGTATTTCAACGGATCGATTTATCTAGGTATCACTCCCACGGCGACTGGTGTTCCTTCCGGCATACGGCAATTCACCTCTACCGGTGGACAGTGGGTCCCGGGAACTGAGACGCTGCAATATACCCAGCAGAACACCCGCGGTACCACTCCGTTCCTAACCTCCAATGGAACGAGTAATGCAATTCTGTGGATGCTGGATCAGGGGCAGCCCCTTCAGAACACCGGCACTAGTGGCACCACAGCTGCTACTCTTCGCGCGTATGATGCCAACGATTTGACAAATGAGTTATACAATAGCAATAGCAATCCTTCCGATGCGCCGGGATACGGAATCAAATTCACCTCGCCCGTTGTGGGCAATGGGAAAGCTTATATCACCACCGGTCACGACCTGACGACTGTGACGAATCCGCACGGTGAGATTGATGTCTACGGTTTGAATTGAGGTTGGCATCTCACTTATGAGAATCCAATTCCGATCTCAGGCACTCATTGAGCCAGACCGAAAGCTATCTCCCGATTCCTGTTCCCGTGGGGACGCTCCTCGCTGAGCGCCCCTCCACCACTCAACGGAGCCCATGGTATAGGGAGCGCAAGTTCCATGTGTAGCGAACCGGAATCGACATCACAGAGACGGCTAAAGACAAAAAGCAAACCCACTGACGCCACGGTCGTTCAGGAATCACTTCGCCCTTATGCAATCGCAGACAAGTTGCGCACCTTGCGCCTTAGGCGGAGCATGGGTCTAGCCCAGCTTGCCGAACACACGGGGTTTTCGCCCGCAATGCTGTCACGACTGGAAAACGGCCGGCTTGTGCCCACCCTCCCGACGCTTACGCGTATTGCCTTGGTGTTCAGCGTAGGTTTGGATTACTTTTTCAGCGATCCAAGAAAGCGGCATGTTGTAGCCCTTGTGAGGAAAGACGAGCGCCAGGTGTTCCCTTCCGATCCGCGATCCGCCCGGATTCCCTGGCACTTTGAAAGCCTTGATTTCCGCGTGAATGAACGAAAGCTCAGCGGTTACCTGGCGCATTTTCATCCATTGCAGCAAGAAGAAGTGGTTCCCCACCACCACCCCGGAGTGGAGCTTCTCTATTTGCTCAGGGGGAAACTCGAAATGATGATTGGCGTGGAGACATTCCAGCTGTCGACCGGCGACTCAATATATTTCGATTCGATGCAGAAACATTCGTATCGAAGCCTGGTCAAGACGCCCTGCACTGCGATCGTGGTCACCACGGAGTCTTCCAGATAGCGGCTTGAGCCGTGCTGAATCTACCACGCATCTGCTGCGACTAGAAAAACCATTACTTTACTACTCCGCAAAAACCATGCGATATCTTGCCTCTTGGACAATCAATTCAATTACCGAAATCAAAGAAGGTCCAATTAACTCCTCACCTATCCTAAAGTCTAGGAATGAGTCTTTACCGAGGAAGTGGCAAGAGAAAAAGCGTAGCGATCGTGGGTGCAGGTCCTGGCGGCCTTGCTACTGCCATGCTCCTGTCGCAGCGGGGTTTCAGGGTCCAGGTCTTCGAAAAGCAGGATGTCATTGGCGGACGCAACGCAGAGGTGCGTCTCGGCGAATATCGCTTTGATCTCGGCCCCACCTTCCTGATGATGAAGTTTCTCCTCGACGAACTCTTCGCCGAGGGGGGTCGAAGATCAAGTGATTACCTGCAATTCATGATGCTCGACCCGATGTACGCCCTCATGTTTCCGGGCAAAACAATGCTCGCCCGGTCGCATCCCGACGCGATGAAGGACGAGATCGAAAAGCACTTCCCAGGGGAAGGCGCGAGCTTGGACCGTTTCATGAAACGCGAGAGTCTTCGGTTCAAAAAGCTCTATCCATGCCTTCAGAAGCCTTGCGGCACGCTCGCGAGCATGATTAGCCCAACGCTGCTCGCCGCAGTGCCACATATCGCGGCTGGACGATCGCTCTACGGTGTTCTAGGGGATTATTTCCGCTCTGAGGAACTTCGCCTGGCGTTCACATTCCAGTCGAAATATCTCGGTATGTCGCCGTGGGATTGCCCGGGCCTCTTCACGACGATTCCCTACACGGAACACGCGCACGGCGTTTACCATGTGGCGGGCGGTCTGTCCCGCATTAGTCATGCATTTGCCCAAGTCAGCCGCGAAGAAGATGCTGAGATCCACACCTCCGCTCCCGTCACACGGGTTCTTCTCGACGGTCGCCGTGCCGTAGGTGTTCAGCTCACAAGCGGCGAAAAGGTGCATTGCGACGACGTCGTCATCAATGCTGATTTCGGTCACGCGATGTCAACGCTTTTCGAGGAAAGGAATTTGGGGCGCTACAAACCCTCGATGCTGCGAAAGAGAAAGTTCTCGTGTTCGACATTCATGATGTACCTGGGCCTCAACCGGTCCTACGATATCGAACACCACACGATTGTTTTCGCCCGTGACTACAGAAAAAACATTGATGCGATCACCCAAGCTCGAGCGAGTTCCGAAGATATGTCGCTCTACATTCGGAATTCGTGCAAGACAGACCCATCTGGCGCGCCGCGGGGGCATTCCGCGCTATATATTCTCGTCCCGGTGGCCAACAATATAAGCGGTATCGACTGGCAGGAGCACAAACAGGTACTGCGCGATTACGTCCTTCGCACGCTGCGCGAACGAACACCGTACGGAGATGTCACGCCATACATTGAGCGCGAGTTGATTGTTACGCCGGATGATTGGGAGCGAAAGTACTCTGTGTTTCTGGGTGCAACGTTCAATATGGCGCATAGTTGGAATCAAATGCTCTATCTCCGTCCGCACAATGAGTTCGAATTGTTCTCAAACTGCTACTTAGTGGGCGGGGGAACTCATCCCGGCAGTGGTCTGCCCACAATTTTCGAGTCTGCCCGCATTTCCGCAAATCTCATCTGTCAGAAATACGAAATTCCTCATCCGGTCACAAAACCTTTGGAGTTTGAGCTCGCATCATGATTTCGCTCAGTGCAGAACAGATCCCTGCTCGCGCAGAACGAATACTTGCCCGCGCCCGTTCGGCACAGCCCGCCTGGGCAGCTCTTAGTGCGTCGCGCCGGTGCGAGATTCTCGGCGTTCTTCGTCGCCAAATAGCTCTCGAATGCGAATCGATCGCGCAATCGATTGCGCGGGAGACCTCAAAGCCGCTGCTCGACGCATTGTCGGGTGACGTGATGGTCACTCTGGAGATAATCCGCTATTACGAGTCTCAAGCGCCGAAAATATTACGCTCTCGCAGAATAGGCAAACCCGCATTCCTTTTTTCGGGCGCACTTTTCGAGTCTCATTTTGAGCCGCACGGGGTTGCCCTGATCTTCGGTCCATCGAATTACCCGTTTCAGTTGTCGATGATTCCGCTGGTCACCGCGCTAATAGCCGGCAACGCAGTGTTGCTCAAATGTTCCGATCACACACCAGCGACCGCAGTTCTTATCACCAAGCTCTGTACACAGGCAGGTTTTCCGCCCGGTCTGGTGCAGGTATGCGATGACGGTCCCGAAGAAGCTGCGACGCTGATCGATGCGCAACCGGATATTATCTTCTTCACTGGGAGCAGCCGCCATGGCCGGATGATGGCTGAGAGAGCCGCAAAACACCTTATCCCAGTGATCCTCGAATTGGGCGGAAAAGACGCATGCCTCGTCTTTGCTGACTGCAACTTCGAACGCGCTATCGAAGGAATCACATACGGCGCCTTCTCCAACAGCGGACGGGTATGTGTCGGGATTAAACGAGCGTATGTCGAAGCATCTATTTACGACGAGTTTGTGGACCGGTTGAAACAGCGAATCACAAATCTCTGCGTCGCTACCGGACCGGACGCGGATCTCTTTCCTATCTCAGGAGACACTGCGTCCATTCTGCGCACCCAAGTTGAAGATGCGCTTGCACGCGGAGCCACTTTGCATTGCCCGCAGGACAGCGATCTCATCGGCTGTGTGCCGATGCTACTGACCAGCGTTCCCGCTGAGGCACGCATACTTACCGAAGAAAGCTTTGGGCCGGTACTTTGCGTCGCGCCATTCAATGATGAGGTTCACGCTTTAAAGCTTGCCAACCTGAGCGCATTCGCACTTAGCGGTAGTGTGTGGACACGCGATCGTGAGCGCGCGCGGCGTGTGGCCACCCAACTCTCCGCGGGTAGTTGCGCTGTCAACGATGTCATTCGCGTCATCGCAAATCCTTACGCGGCATTCGGTGGGAACAGGCTCAGTGGCTATGGGCGTTATCATGGGCCCGAGGGTCTTCGAGCGTTTTCACGGCTCAGGACGATTATGATTGCCGGCGATCGCCGCGCGCGAGAAGTCAATTGGTTTCCGTTCACCAGTCAAACAAGCAAAAAGCTCGCTCGCTTGCTTCGCTTCCGTCACGGACAAAATGGCTTGGTGGCGCGTCTTAATCGCACGCTGCTACCGCTCGTGCTGTGCACGCTTCTTAGTCTCGGTGTACATGGGCAGATTAATTCTCATTCGAAACTGACAATCGACGTGCGGCTGACTCCGAGCGCACACGGAGAGCTGGCCTACCTCATCTTCAATTCCCATTCAGGATTCCCCGGTGATGCTGGGAGGGCTATCCGTCATGGTTTTCTGCCGATCCGTGGCGATGCGCAACTTATGCACATCGATATCGATCTTCCGCCCGGCACATATGCCGTAAGCGTGTACGAAGACCTGAACGACAATCACCGGCTCGATCGCAATCTCATCGGCATTCCGCGCGAGCCCGTCGGAGTATCCAACAATCCTCCTGCGCGCATGGGGCCGCCGCGTTTTAATGAGTGCTCGATCCGCGTCGGCGCAGCCGCAGAAACTGTAAACATCAACATGGTGCCAGCATCATGATATCGACTTCAGACAAAAAACGCGTAGTAGTCATCGGAGCCGGACTCGGGGGGATGTCAGCGGCCATTATGCTGGCGCGTGACGGCTTCGAGGTCACTGTCGTTGAGAAGAACGCACACCTCGGGGGTAAGCTAAATCGCCTGCAGACAAAAGGATTTAGTTTTGACCTCGGTCCCTCGATATTCACCCTTCCTCAGTTCTTCCGTCCGGTCTTCGAAGGCAACGGCAAGAGGCTCGAAGACTACATTGCGCTTCAGCGCGTTGATCCGCAATGGCGCAATTTCTTCGAGGATGGCACTGTTCTCGATCTATGGGAAGATGGCGAACGGATGCGCTCGGAACTTGGGCGTTTCGGACCGAATGTTAGTCAGGAATACGAAGAGTTTCTCGTCTATTCGCGTCGCCAATATCAGGTGGTGGAGCGTGGGTATCTACTAAAGGGCCTCGACACCTTTGGCGAGTTTTTGCGCTTTTATGGCTGGAAGGACGCACGGGATCTTGACTATCTTCGGTCGATGGCGGGTAGCATTCACAAACGACTACGCAACCGATATTTACGCGACATCTTCGAATACTTCATCAAGTATGTTGGCTCCAGTGCGCTCGATGCACCGGCATTTATGAACCTGATGCCAAACATCCAGATGCAATTTGGACTCTGGTATGTATCGGGTGGCATCTACGAATTGGCTCGAGCCTTCCGCTTACGGATGGAGGAATGCGGCGTTAAAGTGCATCTTGAGCACGAGGTCTTGCGCATTGATCGAGAGGACGACACCGTAACTGGCGTGCATGTCCGAGGTTCCAATGGAAGTACCAGGATTCTAAATACCGACTACGTTGTTTCCAATATGGAAGTCATCCCAGCCATGCGAAAGTTGCTCGACGCACCACCTTCGGAGTTGAGGAAGGTTCATCGTTTTGAACCGTCCTGTTCCGGAATTGTCCTTCATTTGGGGCTGAATCGCATTTACCCGCAGCTAGCGCATCATAATTTCTTTTACTCCAAAGACCTGCACAACCACTTCCGCCGCGTTTTTCGGGAGGGAAAGCTTCCTGAAGATCCGACGCTTTACGTGGTCGCATCTACTCGTACGGATCCCTCTCAAGCCCCTCTAGGTTGCGACAACATCAAGATCCTGCCCCACATCCCTCCCCTCAACGATAGCCGGCCCACTACGCGCGAAGACTACATCGAGCTAAAGGAAATTTGCCTCGACAAACTCGAGCGTATGGGCCTAGCGGATTTGCGTCGCCACATCGTCGTCGAAGATTTTTGGACGCCCTTCGATATCGAGTCACGTTACGGCTCAAATCGCGGTTCCATCTATGGCGTGGTTTCCGACCGGCTACGTAACCTCGCTTTCAAGGCTCCGAAGCGAAGCTCTCGTTTCCACAATCTCTTTTTCGTGGGCGGTAGCGTAAATCCAGGCGGAGGAATGCCTATGGTCACACTGGGCGGGCAGCACGTCGCGCGCATGATAGCCGCGCAAAACGCAAGAGGGATGCAATGATTTCGCCCGCCCTGTTTTGCGCGCTCGGACTCGTCGCGGGTTTTCTGCTGATCTGGCGAATTCCCACTTGTCCGCCCGCACTGCCGCGCACCGAATGCAGTCTTTCTGTCATTATTCCCGCCCGCAATGAGGAACAGAATCTGCCGCACCTTCTGACGTCGATAGCCCAATCGACTACGCGCCCTGCGGAAGTTTTGGTCGTCGATGACGGTTCAACTGACAACACTGCCGCAGTAGCAGCCAGTTTTGGCGCGCACATATTGTCGGCGCCTCTGAAGCCCGCCGATTGGACAGGCAAGTCGTGGGCATGCTACCAGGGCGCACAAAACGCCGTCGGGGATCTTCTTCTATTCCTCGATGCCGATACATATTTTCTGCCCGGCGGTCTCGACCGCGTTCTCTCGCTTTGGCTGCGCGAACGAGACTCGAGCCTGGTCTTATCTCTGCTGCCATACCACTCCATGAGAGCCTGGTACGAGCAGTTCTCGCTTTTTTTCAATGTACTCATGGCTGCAGGGGCTGGAGGATTTGGTGCCATCGCCGCACCGCGGCTTTTCGGTCAGTCTCTCCTCATCTCCAAAGACGCATATTTCGGCGCCAACGGGCACGCTGCCGTGCGTGGAGTAGTCCTCGAAAACCTCCGCTGGGCGAGCAAACTCCACGATGGCGGCGCCCGCATCCTCTGCCTGGGCGGCCGAGGCACTTTGCACATGCGCATGTTCCCCGGCGGCCCTCGTCAAATGTCGGGGAGTTGGGCAAAGGCTTTTATCCAGGGTGCTACGGACTCCGGGGGCGTGGTTCTCACTTTATCGATCGTGTGGATCACCGCCCTTTGGTCCACTACGTTGCTCCTGCTGATGCTGCACGACTATGGTCGCCTCAGCCTGGCGCTTGTTTACATTTTCATGAGCCTGCAAATAGGTTGGCTCGCTCGCGGACTAGGCAGCTATCGAATTCTCATCTGTATGCTTTTTCCGCTACCTCTCACTTACTACTGCATTCTGTTTGGAGGCGCGGCAGCGCGCCGCGCTTTCGGCCAAAAAACTCTATGGAAAGACCGCGAAGTATGATTGCACTGATCTGGGCAGCCAATCTTCTTGGATGGCCGCTGATTCACATCGCGGTTGCCTTTGTGGTCTTGCGCCTCCCCGCTCAACTGTTCGCGCGCGATAACCAACTCACGGCGCTCCACCGATGGGAGCTTGACGGCCTTCTCTATCGTGACTGGATGGGCATCAGGAGATGGAAGTCGCTTCTTCCAGACGGAGCGCCTTGGCTTGGAGGATTTCGAAAGAAGGATTTGAATAGACGCGATCCGTTTTACCTGGCGCAATTCCTAATTGAAACACGCCGCGCCGAGGTAGCACATTGGTGCATGGTGTGCTGCTTGCCGATCTTCTTTCTCTGGAATCCGCCGTGGGCGCGCCTTGTGATGGCGGCCTATGCCCTTGCAGCAAACCTGCCGTGCATCCTTGCGCAACGCTACAACCGGATCGTGCTTCGCCGCCTAATCCAAAGCAGGTGCCGCGATCTCGTCTGCCTATGAACGCTGAAGCACAGAAACATGACGCCACATCCCCTCGACGTCGATACCTTTTGCATCTGTCGTGTGTGCACAGCGTCGGATGCGAACACTGCTCCTACGTTGCGCGCATACGTCCTTTCGCGGCACGCAGTGGTGTCCAGGCTAGACCTTGTAAGCGCGCCTTCGCCGATGATTGCGATCTGATTGCCGCCATCAACCACCTTCTTCCTCCAGGGTCAGACATCCGTGACGTCTTTGACCACATCGAAAGTCCGAACGGATTCTACTATCTGTTGAATCTCAATAGCCAAGAAGCAGCCGAATTGGGTTGGCGTGCATGAATGAGTCTCTAAGATCGGGGAGTGAATCGGCCAGGAATTTAGGTCACGATCACCATCGCGCAATCGGATCGGGTTGGTCCTCGGCGTAATTCGAGAGCACTGAATTCTTCATTGGGCCCTCCGATGGTTAATTGAGTCTGGATTGAGGCCCTACTGTCCCTCCAAGCCAAATGGTGACCTTTAAGAGGGCAGGGCCTCTCTTGAGCTTAACGCCGCAAAAACGTATCTCTCAGCGAGTTGTTCTAATGCCAAGCGGCAGATAAGATGACGAATTCCGAGCGGGTGCGATTCACGCTGAAGTTCAAGCAAGAGGCGGCGCGACCTGTTGAGGCGGGTCAAGTTGCCCCAGAGGGAAATGGTCTTACCGATGCGCGCTATTTTCTGAATGAGTAAGGCGATTAAGAGCTTTCCGTAAAGCCACGCGCGGCTGCTCTTGCCGTCGTATTTGGGTACATGTCCGAGTTGCGTGATGGACTTGAGCCGTTTGAAGGTCAGCTCGATTTGCCATCGCAGTCTGTATGCTTCCAGCACTTGGCTGGCGGTGGCCTGTTCCGCGTTGAGCGTAGTGAAGACTAGAACGTACTTAGCCTAGGTTCGAGTTTCCGGCGCTACGGATTTTCCTTTCTGTAACTTGATGTCGAGCTTGCGCTGGGCGCACTTGATGGACTGCTGGCTTTTGCGGATCGCGCAGACGCACCCCGCGATTGTTCGTGCTCCCGAGCGTGCCTCGACCGGCCACTCGGCAATCTTGCCAACGTGGCGTAACGCTGGGACGCCGATCAGGCGAGAGATCGTGTACGCAGTTATGCGCTGCAAGAATTACACAGTCCGGATGCGGTGCTGATCGTCGATGAGACGGATTTCCTGAAGAAGGGCCACCACTCGGCGGGGGTGAAGCGCCAGTATAGCGGGACGGCCGGACGGATCGAGAACAGCCAGGTCGGTGTGTTTCTCTGCTACGGCAGTGACAAAGGGGCGGCGCTGGTAGACCGCGAGTTCGACATTCCGCAGGAGTGGATTGCGGATCGCGAGCGCCGCAGTGAAGCCGGGATTCCTGAGACTGTCGAGTTCGCGATCAAGCCGGAGCTAGCGCGACGCACGATCGGGCGCGCACTGGAATCTGGCGCCATGGCGGCCTGGGCTGCAGCCGACGAGGTTTACGGCCACGACAGCAAGTTGCGCCGGTTTCTGGAAGGGCGGCAGATGGCCTACGTGCTGGCGGTGGCGTCGGAGCAGCGCTTGTGGCAAGCGGACTTTATGCAGCATCGAGTAGACGCGATTGCGCGGAGTCTGGCCGCATCTCGATGGAAGCGTCTCTCTGCCGGGTTCGGCAGTAAGGGAGAACGGTTGTACGACTAGATGTTGATGCCATTGTCGAAACAGGATGGTTGGGCGCGGGCGCTTCTGGTGCGGCGCAGCATCGAAGAGAAGCAAGAGTGCACTTACTATCTGTGTAACGCCCCCAGCGGTAAAAACACGATTGAAACTCTGGTCCTAGTGGCCGGCCAACGCTGGTTGATCGAGCAATCCTTTGAGACGGCTAAAGGCGTATGCGGACTGGATCACTACGAGGTGCGCCACTGGCAGGGCTGGTATCGGCACATCACGCTGTCCATGCTGGCCAATGCGGTGCTATCGGCGTTGCGAGCGCGTGGAGAAAAACTTCCGACGCGCAAGTGCGGCTCAGCGTACCCGAACTGCGTCATCTGCTCACCACGCTGCTATGGCGCCGGTGGCACGGCATTGAACACCTGCTGCATTGGTCCGTGTGGCGAAGACGACATCAATTCCACGCCATGTGCTGCCACTATCGTAAGCGCGGATCGACTCTGCTGATCTTCTATCTACAACTGTAGTATTATGCCGTAAGAATTCCAACCCTCTGACGACGTGATTTGAGTTCAATATATCTATTTGAGAGCATCACAAGTAGATTCTCTCCGGACTCGATGCATCGTTCCAAATCACTCAGGTTGATTCGGAGGATAAAGGCAGGATTATGAATTATACAGAGGTCTTGAATTGCACGAAGAGGGCGCGCGCCTGCTCCCTTATTCGCAATCTCCTTGTCGGTAAACAATACTGCAACCGGCGTTCCGTGAGTCTGCGTGAGAGTGTAAAGGCGCGTAATCCAGTTGCCGTCTAGAGCCTTGCTGCTCATCTTGCATTCACAAATGAAATGCGTACCCCACTCCGTGAGCGCAGGCAAGAGAATTCTCAGAGGAGCAAGGTATACTAGCCAATCAATCTCATTCGTCAGTGTCTGAATGTTTCCGTAAATGCTAAATACCTGGCATGATTCTAAAACCATACCAACTAGCATTTCGAATAGCTTGCCTTTTAGGCGATTCTGTTGGGCCACAAATTCCGCTCGGGCCTTACTTGACCCAGCAGTGCGCACAGTATCGACTACGATGTCGATACGTCTAACCAATGACCTAAATCGTACAACATTTATGGGACTCGTCAGCCCTTTCGCGATTTCTTCGAGACATCCTTTGCCTGAAGCAGCAAACGACACAATGTCTTGAAGAGTCACGGCTCGATTTGCTAGAGTGAGTACCGTTGTAACGGTGGTCATTGCTGACCTCGCCGAGAGTCTGACATTTCGGCCGCGAGTGCATCTGCAACACTCTGCTTCCTCTCAACCCGCTCGAAGGCTACTTCAATAATCTCTGGACGTTTGGTCTCAATGAGACATCCATGATCGTCGGTGATCATGGGTGGAATTTCAGATACATTCCCAACCCATGGATTCAGGCCGGAATATAGACGATCACTCAGATTGATTCGATACATTGGACGACACAAGCCGGAGGAACACGCTCCCAATAAAATCTGTAAAGCCTGATCTCATGTAATTGCGAATTGTTGTTCGAGCCAAAAAGGACAAAGCAATTCGCCAGCTTGGGCTTGATTGACGTAGTCCCTAGCTTTTTTCATGCCATCGGAGACCAGATAACTTCGCGCCCATGACAGGCGACCAAGGATGTCGTCAATGATTGATTGCGATGGCTCAACCTCATTCCAAATAAACAGAATCTCTGGGAGAGAATTCCGCATAGAGGCTCTGGTAATTATTTGCTGTTTCTGCCACAAAAGGACTACCGATTGAGCTTCTGAGGATCGAAAAGCCAATCTTATCGCTTCGGCGGATATCTTAACTCCGGTATTCGCCAAGCCCTGCGCAAGGGTAGATGCCGCATCTTCATCAGATTCGGAGTCTAGATCCATTTTTCCGCCACGCTTAAACCTAAGCGTCCGACGTAAATCAACGACTCCCTCATCTATATCGTCTAAGAGAATATCTGTTACAGGTTTAAGTCTGAAAGGTATCAGTTTCAATCCAGTCTTGGACTCCAGAATCTGTACTGCCTCTTGAGCAAATAGCGAATAAGTTACGCGCTCTTTCCCAACTACGACTTGAGTAAATCCAGGAAAATGAATTGAGACTAGTTGCGTGCGCGAATTGATTTCCGCGACCATGATATGGCGCTTACGAACCTTGCTCTTAACTTGCTGGTCGTCTGGGCTCGGCGTAGTTTCCCAGACATCCACCATGTGTGCAAATTTGATAAAAAAGCGCTCTGCCGCGACATCATTTATGAATAGTTGGGGACATAGATCCCTAGCATCGCTTTGGAGAGGCTGAAAGGAGTCTATGATGGTAGCAAATGATTTTGTTAAAGCCTCACAAGTGCCCTTATATGTGAAACTATTTTCAACTTCAAGCAGGACACAATGCTTGTATGGTGATATAGCTTCGACCCTGTGACTAAGAAGTGCAAGACGATCTCGGTCGGAGAGAGAATCGATTGCGCGGGTAAGCGCTTCCTTGGATCGAAGTCTATTAACCGTCTCGCTAGGTAAGCCGGCTGCGAGAGCCAGTTCCTTCAACTGGGAAGTGTTGAACTTCTCGTATACCGAATTGGCATTCATATCGACAGCCGGCATAGTAATCGCCCTAGAATGTGGCCCTGCTGAATACTGCTGAGAATGGAGCGTACATCTTTATAAACCATTTTGATGGATACTGGACGGATTCTAGGTCCGTTGGCTAGATTAGTCGATCCTGAAAAAGTCATTTTCAGGCAATCGCAAACTGTGTTTGGAGGG
>CAYTJN010000059.1:0-22175 GCA_964438125.1 uncultured Occallatibacter sp. | reverse complement strand
CGCCCAACTGCTCCGTCAGCCGCTTGCAATAGTAGAGCGGAGTAGGCCGCCCGGCGTAGTTCTTCAGCAGATCGGCGAGTTCAGTCTGAAAGGCCGCGTCCGCCTTGGCCAAATCGTACTCGCGCTCCAGCTCGACCAGCGCCGCCATCAGCGTCTCAGGCACGTACCGTCCGCCATAAACGCCGAATCGCCCCGCCGGCGACTCGGACGGAAGTGAGGGAAGAATGATCGACGCCATGGAAACCTCCTGCGAGTCTTGCCGGAAAATGGGGAACAATCCAGTGTACAAGAATGCGTTTAATGGCAACGAAGGCGCTCAAGCGTGCGACGCCCTCCCGTTTACACTAAAAGGGTTATGGCGGAAGAAAACGAACTGCGTTACGACCCGGCGGCGATTGAACCGAAATGGCAGCAGCGGTGGGCGGCTGACCCCACTTTGTATGCGGCAGAGCCCGTCTCGTGCGGCAAACCCAAGTACTACGTGCTGGAGATGCTTCCCTACCCCAGCGGCCAGTTGCACATGGGCCATGTGCGCAACTACTCAATCGGCGACGCACTGGCGCGCCACATGTGGATGCGCGGCTACAACGTTCTACACCCGATGGGCTGGGACGCGTTTGGGCTGCCGGCCGAGAACGCAGCGCTCAAGAACAATACCCCCCCGCGCCAGTGGACCCTCGCAAACATCGCCGGAATGAAGCGGCAGTTTGAGCGCCTGGGCATGGGCTTTGACTGGGCCACGGAGGTAACTACCTGCCTGCCCGAGTATTACCGCTGGAACCAGTGGTTCTTTCTGCGCATGTACGAAAAGGGCCTGGCCTACCGCAAGAAGAGCAAGGTGAACTGGTGCCCGGAGTGCGCTACCGTGCTGGCCAATGAGCAGGTCGTCGATGGCTGCTGCTGGCGGCATGAGACAACGCAAGTCGAGCAGCGCGACCTGGTGCAGTGGTTCTTTCGTATCACCGCTTATGCGCAGGAGCTGCTCGACGGTCTCGACAAGCTCGACGGCTGGCCCGAAAAAGTGCGCACCATGCAACGCAATTGGATTGGGCGCAGCGAAGGAACGGACGTGGATTTCTTTCTTGAAGAAATCCAGGGAACAGGGAACAGGGATCAGGGACCAGAAAAAACACGCATTCGCGTCTTCACCACTCGCGTCGACACGATCTTTGGCGCTACGAGCGTGCAACTCGCGCCACAACACGCTCTGGTGGCGACATTCACAGCAGCCGATCCGGCGCTGAAGACGCAAGTTGACGAACTGCTCGAACAACAGAAGAAGGCTCGCGAGGCGGGCGACCTCGGTGCCATCGAAAAGCATGGCATTCCGACTGGCCGTTTTGCGGTGAATCCCTATAACGGCCAGCGCGTGCCCATCTGGGTGGCCAACTACATCCTGGCCGACTACGGCACGGGCGCGATTATGAGCGTTCCAGCGCACGATGAACGCGACTTTGAGTTCGCGACAAAATACGACCTGCCAATTGTGCAGGTGATCAAGCCGGCACTGCCGGGTGTCGACGAAACACTTCCCTTCTGTTCTGAAGAGGGAGTTCTGGTGAATTCCGGCGAGTATGACGGCCTAAGTTGCACGGAAGCCGAAAAGAAGCTGCAAGAGATTGCCGTAGCGAAAGGTTTTGGCGAGGCGAAGGTCACCTTCCGGCTGAAGGACTGGGGCGTCAGCCGGCAGCGTTATTGGGGCACGCCGATTCCCATGATTCACTGCGAAAAGGACGGGCTCGTGCAGGTACCCGACGAGCAGTTGCCGGTGCTGCTTCCCGATCAGATTGAGATTACGCAGCAAGGCGGTTCGCCGCTGAGCCGAGTGCCGGAGTTTGTGAATGTGACGTGTCCGAAATGCGGAGGGCCGGCCAAGCGCGAGACCGATACGATGGACACATTCGTCGATTCGAGCTGGTATTTTTACCGCTACCCGGACGCGAAAAACGCGAAGGCCCCCTTCGATTCCAACATCGCGAAGTACTGGTTTCCCATCGACCAGTACATCGGCGGGGTCGAGCACGCCATCCTGCATCTGATCTACTCGCGTTTCTGGACCAAGGTGATGCGCGATCTGGGGCTGGTTGAGAACGACGAGCCGGCGCGACGGCTCTTCACGCAGGGCATGGTGCTCAAAGACGGCTCCAAGATGTCCAAATCGAAGGGCAACATCGTTTCGCCCGACGAGATGGTGAGCCGGTACGGCGCCGATGCGGCAAGGACGTATTCCCTGTTTGCAGCCCCGCCGGATCGTGATCTGGACTGGCAGGAAGACGGAGTGGCCGGGGTGAGCCGGTTCCTGGCTCGCGTCTGGCGGCTGGCCACGAAATATGCGCCGTTGGCCCGTGAAGGTCGCGGCCAGCAGGTGGAGGCGCCGTCGGGCATATCGCTGAAGCTGTTGCGTAAACTGCACCAAACGACTGCCAAGATCACCTTGGACTTCGAAGGCCGCTGGCACTTCAACACTTGTGTGGCAGCAATCATGGAACTGGTCAACGAGATTCAGGCAGCGGATGCGCAATTGGCGGCGGGCGAGGTTCCAGCGCCGGCAATGCTGGAGCTTTTGCGGACGCTGGTATTGCTGCTGGCGCCGTTTGCTCCGCACCTGGCGGCCGAATTGTGGGAAGAACTCGGCGAAAAAAGTGCAATCTTGCGCGCTCCCTGGCCCCAGAGCGATCCAGATTTGGCCAAGGAAGACGAGCTCGAAGTCCCCGTGCAGATCAACGGCAAACTGGTGGAGGTGGTGCGCGTAGCCGCCGAGGCCGACGCCAAGACCATCGAGGCTGCGGCGCTGGCAGGCGAGAAGATTCAGGCGCGCATCGAAGGCAAGAAGGTGGTTAAGGTAATCGTGGTGCCGGGAAAACTGGTTAATTTGGTGGTCAAGTGAAAGCGACCGCGCCGTTGCGCGGAACCCAGTCGCTTGTCGGCCAGATGGGCTGGGTCTTTGAGCGACCTTCGCTCACCGCGCTCGAAGTGGGCTGGCGCTGGCTCTTCGGCATTCCGTTTCTTGCCGTTTGCTGGATGCAAGGGACGGCGATCCTCCAGGAAGTGAGTAAGCAGGGGTTGCTTGGCCCAAATCTGACGTCGATCGACGCTCAGAACCCCTGGGTGGCTTCGATTCAAATCTCCCGAATAGCGGCGATTCTTCAGCCATATTTTCTCGCGACGATGCATTGGCTTTTGCCTGTCGCTGGATTGGCCTGGGCGGTCACTTCCGGGCTGGGCCGGGGACTGGTATTGCGGCGCATCGATCCAAGGCTTCGCTTTCTGCCCTTCGAGATGATCGGCTTGCAAGCTGCATGGATGGCTTTGTTTGGCGTCCTGTGCTGGGGGTGGCTCCGCTCGATTGCATGGGTCGCTGCTACGCACATCACCAGTGGCGGGGAGCCGGATCTGGTGGGCTTTTCGATGTGGCTGATCTTCCTTTCTCTGGGGTTCTTCACTCTTTGGGCGCTCGTCAGTTGGCCACTCTCGATTGCTCCGGTACTGATGTTGCTGGAAGGGCGTACGGCCTTCTCCTCGCTCGGGGAGAGTGTCAGGCTGGGAAAGATCTTTACCGCCAAGCTGGTGGAGATCAACCTGGTGATGGGTATCGTCAATCTTGCGTTGATTGTGTTGGCCATGGTGCTGTCGGCTGCTCCGCTGCCCTTCAGCGACCAGCTAGGGACAGATGCGATGCATGGGGTGTGGGCGGTGGCAACCCTGTTTTACCTCATCGCGAGCGACTACTTCCAGGTGGTGCGTTTGAAGGGGCTTCTGGAGTTCTGGAAGATGTTTCGCGGTGAGCAGACCACCGAGTCTTAAGCGATGGCGGCAAAGTATTCAGACACCTCTTGCCAGTTGTTGACGCGAAGGAATTCGACGGCTGTGAGGTTGTGGGGGGCGGTGTACAGCAGGCCCTGGCCCTCGAAGCGGAGAAGATTCTTGGGCAGATCATCAATCAAATAGTCGGCGCGGAGAATGCTTTTATTGCCGCAGAAAACGTAGTTCGTAGCCGGAATGAACGGAAAATGACGTTGCAGCCAGCGATATTTGGGCCCGAGTGAGTTGGGAACAGACATGGCTTGAGTGGCGATAAAAATCTCAAAACGGGCCGAAAGCTGCTCCAGCACCTGCTGTGCGCCGGGCATGAGGGCCAGATCTTCGAAAAAGTCCTCAGCGTCGAGCAGGTCTCGAAGCTGTTGCCGGCGATCGAGGGGCGTAACCTCCCACAGGCCTTTGCCCGTCAGGTCGCTGGTGGTGACTTCTTCATCGAAGATCTGGTTGTAGCGGCGGAGGTGCTCGGCCAGCGTGTCCGCCATGACTTCGTCCATATCAACGCAGATCCGCAGCACGTTTGGCTCCTTGTCTGAGAGAGTCGGGCGAGGCCCAAGACAAGGGTAGCAGCCGGAAGCCGCGTGACTGCACGGCTTCCGGTACCGCAATCGAGTTTAGTGCTTGTGTCCGCCATTCCCGGATGAGGCTGGCTTGCTGCGCGCCGGCTTCCCTTCTCCACGTAGAGAGCCTGCACCGACCGTTTCAGCGGAGATGGTTGCCTGCTTGCCCGTCTGCTGCGCATCGGTTTCCGGAACAGGCTTGGGATCGACCGTTTCCACCTCTGTTGCAGTGTTGGCTTTCTGTCCGGCGTCCTGCTTGCCGCGGCCTTCGTAACCGGCGATCCCGTCGATTGCGCCAACCGATAGCCCTTGACCGCCATTCATCTGCGATTCGACCACATGAAGTCCGAATGAACTCTGCCAGGGGCCATGCATATCCGTGTCGCCCTCGTCACCATCGCCCGTAGACCCGTTGAAATACTCGTCCACAATCCCCGGCGTAACGGCAAGGCGTCCGATCGAGAAGGGCGACTTCTCCAAACTCTCAAGTGCGGCCGAAAACGCTTTGAGATGTGTGACTTCCCGCGTCATCAGAAATTGCAGCGTATCGATGGTTCCCGGATCGTCGGTGTAATTGATCAGGCGCTCGTAGACGATTTTAGCGCGGGACTCCGCGGCAATGTTGCTGCGCAAATCCACATCGAGTTCGCCGGTGATCTTGAGGTAGTCTCCCGTCCATGCATTTCCCATGGAATTCACGAGAGCGATTCCGCCGCCCCCCGCAATTCTCAGCAGTGGGTCGGCCTCAGCGGCTTCGCGATTTTCTTTGAGCGGTTTCAAGTGCATCCGGATGAGAGCACCCACAACTTCAAGATGGCTGAGTTCCTCTGTTCCTATGTCCAGCAGCAGGTCGCGCCGGGCTAGATCGTCGACGCAATTCCATCCCTGAATGGTGTATTGGAGAGCGGCTGCGAGTTCGCCATTGGCGCCCCCGAACTGCTCCAAAAGCATGTTGCCGAAGCCGATATTAGGGGTACCAACCTTGACGGTGTACATCAGTTTTTTAATGTGGTGATACATGAATCCTCCATGGGGTTATCGAGCCCGAGCCAGATTGAGCGCGTAGAGTCGGGAATTACGCGGATCTACCAATAAACACGCGTAAAACGCATGTCGACGCAATGTTCGCGCCTGTAGCTCAGATGCAAGTGGGAAGGGCAGGGAGGCTTCGTTTGAGTGACGCCGTAACCCATGTAGGCGGGGATTTCCGCCGCATCGAGAGGTGGTCGACGAACTAATCCTCTTCGGCGGGCTTGTGGGTTTTGCGCTTGGACTTGGGTTTCGGCTTGGCGTCTTCTGGGGGGGCGACAGGAGCCATCGACGGGTCCCAATAAAGGTAGCGAGAGCAACTGTCGCAGATGAGAAGTTCGCCTTCGCGGAGCTGATTCCAGGTCTGGGGCCGGACGCCCATGCGGCAGCCGATACACTGCTGATTATCGACGCGGGCGAGACCTGTACCGCGCGAGCCGCAGAGCCGGTCGAAGCGGATGAGCACATCCGGTTCAATGAGTGGACGGAGGGCCTCGCGCTGGACGGTGAGCTCGGCCAGTTCGCGATCGAATTCGGCTTGACGAAGCGCGATGCTAGCCCTGGTTTTGTCGAGAGCGACAGCGAGCAACTCGACTTGGGCGCGGGCGGCGGCAAGAGTGGACCCTTGTGATTCCGTTCGTTCGAGGCTGGCAAAGTCCTCGCTCTCAAGCCGTTCGACCTCCGCCTCCGCGAAGTGAAGCTCGTTTTCGACCGCGGACGCCTGTTCAGTGGTGGTGAGAGAGTCCTGCTGAGCGCGATAACGCGCAATCTTTTTGCGGAGGGCATCGATCTCTCGATCGAGACGGGCGCGCAGCGCTTCTTCGCGGCCAAGGGCAGCGGAGGCTTCAGCGGCCTGACCTTCAGCGGCGGCGAGTGCAGCTTTCGCCTGGACAATTTCAGCCGGGAGGGCACGGGCAGAGAGGGTGACTCGGGTGCGCTCCAACTCTACCGCTTGCAACTTTACGAGATTTTCAATTTGCTCTAGCATCCGTTGCATTGAAGTCTACGGCATCAGGCTTGCATTCGGTAAATGAGCAGGACCGGAGCGAGTGGATTCAATCGCTTCCAGCTTTGAGATTCCGTAGCCGATGCACCTGCCCGAGGGAAGCAACCCGCTCTGCGAGAATGGAAACCAATCGGGAATAGGCGGACTTGGAGGTGGGGAAATTATTCAAAATAGACGACGATGGGTAAAGTGGCTTCTCGGCGCGGTACTGGTGGCACTCGCTTTCGTCGCCATACTCGTCGACCTGGCGCAGCGCCGGGCGGAGCCATTCCTGCGGGCACGCGTCGTCCAGGAGTTGGAAGATCATTTTCATGCGCGCGTGGAACTGGATAGCTTTCACATATCACTTGTCAAAGGTCTTTGGGCCGAAGGCAAGGGGCTGCGCATCTGGCCGCCGGCTCAGGCTGGGGGTATTGCGGTCCCGCCTGGAGGCGGCCAGCCGCTGATTCGCCTCGATGAGTTTCGCTTTCACGCGCCCCTGCACTATTCGCCGGGCAAACCGATTCACATCACCGTGGTTGAATTACGCGGTCTCAAAGTGGATTTGCCCCCGAGATCTCATCTTGAAAATCCGACGCTCACAGGCAGCCCTGAAGCAGCCGCCAGGCCAAGGGGCGAGATGGAGAGGATGGTCAGTTTCGAGGTGGACACAATCAAGTGCACCGCAGCCGAATTGGTGATGGAAACCAGCAAGGCCGACAAATTGCCACTGGATTTTCGGATTGCGCACTTGAAATTGACTGGGATTTCGTCTGGATCGATGATCGGTTTTGACGCTGAACTGACCAACCCGCGCCCTGAAGGGACGATTCATACGGCGGGGAAGCTCGGGGCGTCGCACCCTACGGACCTGGGAGCGAGCCCAATCGAAGGGACCTACCGCTTTGAGCACGCCGACTTGGCCGGCTTCAAGGGAATCGCCGGGATTTTGTCGTCGACGGGACGTTATCAGGGCACACTGCGTGATTTGACAGTTGATGGGCAGACGAACACGCCGGATTTTCGGCTAACGCATTTCGGAAACGCGATGCCGCTGACCACGCGCTTCCATGCGCAGGTGGATGGGACCAACGGAGATACGTGGCTCGAACCGGTTGATGCGACTCTGGGTCACTCGCACTTTACCGCGCAAGGCGAGATTGTGCGCGTAATGATCGCGGATGCCGATGGAAGGTCCCAGAGCATTGGCCACGATATCGACTTGAAAGTAAACGTGGAAAAAGGACGGATCGAGGATTTCCTCCACTTAGCCAGCAACTCGGACTCCAGGCACTCAAGCAAGGCCCTGCTGGAGGGCATCGTTACAGTCCGGACTAAACTGCACATTCCACCGGGTCCAGAGCCCATTCATGAGCGGCTGATGCTTGATGGCTGGTTTTCGCTGGATAGGGCGCTCTTTAGCAGCGAGAAGATTCAAGAGCGAATCGCGGAGCTGAGCTTGCGCGGCCAGGGGCGGCCTGGAGACGTCAAAACCGCCGACCCAGCGAGCATCTTATCGCACATGCAGAGCGACTTTCGCATGGAAAAGGGCCTGCTAACGCTGCCGGCATTGGAGTACACCGTACCGGGAGCGAAGATCCAACTTAAAGGTACGTATACGGTGGAAGGCGGCGCCTTGGACTTTGACGGAAGCGCGAAGCTGGAGGCGCCGGTCTCGAAGATTGTCGGCGGGTGGAAGGGTTTCCTGCTGACACCTGCGGACCGCTATTTCAAGAAAGATGGAGCGGGGACCGAGGTTCCGATTCATATTGATGGAACGCGCGAGGCACCGGAGTTCGGAGTGGAGTTCAAGAAGATGAAGCTCGAGGACAAGCAATAGGCCAATTTTTTGCGCCCGGACGGGCTGCCGCTCCTGAATGCGAAAGACAATGATTGGAAGCACGTCCGGAGGCTTCTTCGATTACAGAGCCCACAAAAGAAAGTGGACTAGCTGTTTGAGTTCGCCCCCCCAAAGTTCAGCTGCCGACGGCACAAGATGAGGCCCGCAAGTGCGAGCACACCGGTGCTCAGCAGGATCGCCGATCCGGGCTCCGGAGTTTCCGAAGCCGGGATGTCGTAAGAGGTGATTTCAAAGGTGCCAGCTCCTGAGTTCCCAGAGTCCTCGGCCCAGCCGTCCGTGCCCGGACCGCCGCCCGACTGCCAGAGGTTGAGCTCCTGGACTCCGCCGGCACCACCTTGTCCGTCATTGAGGTATCCAGTTCCCGAGCAGCCACCTCCACTGGACCACCAGATTTGCGAGGGCCCAAAACTTCCATCAATATTGACGGTTACGGCATATCCCGCCTTGTAAATCATGATGCTCGTTCCGTAATTAACTGAAAGCAAGCGCCGAGCTGGTTTCCATTGGCATCCATGACGACGACGCCAGCCGAGCCGCTCGTTCCTGCGGGACCCTGCGGCCCCACAACCGCCCAGGTGGTGCCCACTTCGCCCGCTGCACAGAGAGAAGTCGAGTTGACAATCCGTACGGCCCCGGTGGACGAAAGCCGATGTCGCACTCTTGAACTTATCGCTTGCAAGTCCGACCCAGTCGATGGACCGACACACGATGACCTGATGAGTCGCATCGGAAGAGCCGGGATAGCTCAAGAAAATGTGACAAGGATCACATGGCTGCAGGTAACGCTCAATTAATACCGCAACCATGCGGAGGGGCGCAAGTCCTTTTATCAATAATTTATCCGACATTGATCTGGACGTTCTCGACGGCAGGCCGTTGATTCCAGGTGCGTGGGTATCGGCAAGGAAAGTGGAGCCTGAAGGAGTCTTATTAGCCGTAACGCGGGCATATAAACAGGATTTCTTAGCGGAGGAACTGAATGGACCCGATGTACATGCTCGTCCCGCTGGGGGCAGTGGCTCTCTTTGTCATTATTGTGGCTCTAAGCAGCTTCTTTACTGTACGCACGGCCGAGGTGGCGGTGATCACCCACTTCGGTGAGTTTAAGCGCGTTGCACAACCCGGATTGAACTGGAAAGTCCCATTCGTCGACAGCGTGGCAGGAGTGGTAAGCCTGCGCGTCAGCCAGATTTCGCTGACCATGGAGACGAAGACGAAAGACAACGTCTTTGTCACGATTCCGATTTCGGTGCAAAATCGCGTGCGCCCTGAGAAGGTCTATGACGCTTACTACAAACTCTCTGACCCGACGGCGCAGATCAAGAGCTATGTCGAACAGGTGATCCTGGGCCATGTGCCCGGCATGACGCTCGATGAGGTCTTTGCATCCCAGTCGTCGATCGCCGCGGCGGTGAAGCAGGAACTTGATGCGGACATGGCAACCTTCGGCTTCGAGATTGTGAATGTGTTGGTGACTGACATCGTTCCCGACGCCAAGGTGAAGTCGGCAATGAACGACATCAACGCGGCGCAGCGCGAACAGGTGGCTGCGAACGCCCGAGGCGAGGCGGAAAAGATCCTGGTGGTAAAAAAAGCCGAGGCAGAGGCAGAGAGCAAGGCTCTTCAGGGTCAGGGCATCGCCAACCAACGAAAGGCGATCATCGAGGGCCTTCAGGTTTCAATCGAGCAGTTCCAAAAGGTGGTGGATGGAGCGTCGTCGCGGGATGTGATGCAATTAGTGATGGTTACGCAATACTTCGACACTTTGAAGTCGATCGGTGAGAGCGACAAGACCAACACGCTGTTCCTGTCTCACTCGCCGGGGTCGGTCAAGGACGTCTCAGAACAAATACTCGAGTCGATGCTTGTTGCCGGCAGCGCCCGGATCTAGGGCCTGGTCGGATTTATCGCCTTTGTCGACGACTTTTGCTCCCATCCATTCTGCATTTTTCTGCCGAAATGGATGGGAGACCGACAAAACTCCGGTCCAAATGATTCCCGAACACGCTTGACGCGAGGGCAAGAGCATCCGGCTGCCACCCTGGCAGTGCGCACTACGGGCTTTAAGCGGCCGGAAAGACCGGTTCTATGAGGCCATTTTGAGCAGTTCCTGCTCAGCGCGCAGCCAATCCTGCTCCGCCGATCCATCCTGGTAACCACGCGCTGCCCAGTAGCTCCGCGCGAGTCGCTCGATTTCCTCGCGAGAGGGCATCGTCGGCTTGGGCGATTGAGCAACTTTTTCCTTTTTCGCTACGGTCTTGCGGGGCTTCGCGGGGGCTTTTGCCTTCTTCACTGTATCTGCCATGTCAATCTCCTCGGTTGGGGTGGCCGCCAAGTTGCGGGGCATCCTCTACAGGATACAAAACTCCTCTGGTTCACGCTATCTGATTCGGTCGGGGCGTATCTCCTGACTCAACATCCGGGCAGAGCGGGGCGCTGATCCATGGGATTTCACAGCGCTATCATGTTTGGAATAACCAATTTAAATGCGATCTAGAAGGTGTAGCCGCGGAAGAGATACACCAGCTCGACCACCAGAATGATGACGACGGTCAGCTCCATGAAGAACGCGCGGCTCTGGTTGAACTGGTCCACCATGAAGCGATAAAGTTCTTCGGCTGTGCGCACCTTGCGAGTGACCAGGTCTTTGTAATCGGGCACGCCAACTTTTGCGGCAGCCAATTTGTATAGGCGCGCCGCAAACATGTCGCTGAGGAACTTAATGGCGTTATCGGCGTGTTCGGTAAGCTCCGCCACGTCCAGCAGAACTGTGTGGAGCCGTGTGGCCGACCGTGCCAGCCGCCATCGGGCCAACATGCCGGTACCTTCATCGAGCAGGGTGTAAACGCGCTCCAGCTCCTCCGTCAGCAGGTCGTCGTAGTAGCGGAATTCGAGGAGCTGGGAGTTAGCGTACTCGAGCAACTGCACAGCCATCTCCGCGCCCGAAGCGGTGTCATAAAGAAACGCCGCGTTCCAGCCGATGACCGCCAAATCATTGGAATAGTACGAGATGCGGGATTGGAGAACTTCGTTGATTTCGCTCTCGGCCAGTTGGCCGGTGTCCCCGCGAACCACTTGCGCGATGCGTGCGCCCTGCTTTTGAATCAGGTCGGTGACGGATGGAGCGCCGGCAATCTCGCGCACGTGAAAGATCAGGTACTCTTCGCTTAGCCACTCGTCGTAAGGCTTGATGAGAGTTGAGGCCGCGCGGGCAAGGCTTGCGCGGACGATGGCCGTGGCTTGCGCGGCAAAGTCGATGTCCCATACCCAGCGGCTGGCAAGCGTGGTCAGCTTTTCCCAGTTGCCGGAGAAAGGGAGTTCGAAGATCACGCTCAACACGCCGTAGTCGTAGTACTTGATCTCGCCTTGCAGCCGTTCGCCGCTTTCAAGCTCCAGCGGCTCGGTAGGCACCATTACCGGCGGCCTCTGATAGCGCACATACCCCGGTGCGGGATGCTTCATGCTCGGTTTGTCTACTTTTCGGGCGCTGACGAGCTCCTGTAGAAGGTCCAAGCGAATGGCTTCGCACACATCAAATTGCAGAAGGACCAGCACAGAGCCGTGCAACAGTGCGTCTTCGGATTGGTCCCCCGGTTTCGGCATGATGGGTCTATCTTAAACTTGCCCCGTGCCGGTTGCACGTGTTTGACTGGGTCCGAAGTCGGAGAACGTGTGATGAATGCGATTCTTGCATTGGACCAGGGAACCACGAGTTCGCGGGCGATTCTGTTCGACCGTGCAGGGACGATCCTTGCCGTCGCGCAGCATGAGTTTGAGCAGTTTTATCCCCATGCGGGGTGGGTGGAGCACGATCCAACCGAGATTTTAACCAGCCAACTGGCCTGCGCGGTCGAGGCGCTCGGCAGGGCGGGACTGGTGCCGAAAGATATTGCAGCGATTGGGATTACCAACCAACGAGAGACCGTGATTGTTTGGGATCGGAAGACAGGCAAGGCGATTTATCCGGCCATTGTATGGCAAGACCGGCGGACTGCCACGCAATGTAGCACCCTGGTCGAGAGTGGAGTCGAAGATGCAGTGTCCGCGAAGACCGGACTGGTGCTCGACCCTTACTTTTCGGCCACCAAGGTGGCGTGGATTCTGGACAATGTGCCGGAGGCGCGGGGGAAGGCCGAGCGCGGGGAGTTGGCGTTCGGAACTGTGGACAGTTGGCTGATCTGGCATCTGACGACCGGCGCAGGGCACGTAACGGATGTGACAAACGCTTCGCGGACGCTTCTGTTCAATATTGTGAAGGGCGAGTGGGATGCGGAGCTTCTTCGTATCTTCAACATTCCGGAAAGCTTGCTTCCAGAGGTGGTGTGGTCGAGCGAGCCGGTCGGTACGGTGACGACTACGTTGGGGCTTGGCGGGGTTGGGATTGCAGGCATTGCCGGGGATCAACAGGCGGCGCTCTTTGGGCAGTTGTGCTGGAGGGCTGGCGAGGCCAAGAATACGTACGGGACGGGCTGCTTCCTGTTGCAGAATATCGGGACGGGAATCGATGGAAACGGGACAGGGTTTGTGCGTTCAAAGCACCGGCTGATCACGACGCTGGCGGCCAGTGCGCAGCACCGCTTGGAGTACGCATTGGAAGGGAGCATCTTTATCGGCGGGGCGGTGGTGCAGTGGCTCAGAGACAACCTCAAACTCATTGGTTCGTCGGCGGAGGTGGAGGCGCTGGCGGCCTCGGTTCCAGACTCGGGCGGAGTGGTCTTTGTGCCGGCGTTTGTTGGACTTGGTGCGCCACATTGGGATCCACATGCCTCAGGGATGCTCATCGGGCTGCGGCGAGGCACCAAGCCGGGAGAGATTGCGAGAGCGGCGTTGGAGTCGATCGCCTTCCAGGTGGCCGATGTGCTTGAAGCGGTCCAAAGCGAGGCCACGCCGCTCGGTGCGCTGCGCGTGGATGGCGGGGCTGCGGTGAACAATCTCCTGATGCAGTTCCAGGCCGATTTGCTGGGCGTGCCCGTGGTGCGACCGCAGGTCACGGAGACGACGGCGATGGGCGCGGCCTATCTTGCGGGGCTAGCGACAGGTTTCTGGGCAGGGCCAGAGGAGTTGAGGGCCGAGCGGCACGGTGATGTACGCTTTGAGCCGAGGATGGATGCAAATGAGCGGGCCGAGCGGCGAGGCCTGTGGCACCGAGCTGTGGAGCGGGCCAAGGGGTGGACTGGATGAGAGACCCCCTACAGGTTTTTCTTAATCAGCTCAGACGCTATGCGGAGCGTGTCCGGCTCGTCGCCGAAGCCGGAGATCCAATGCACCTCCGGCTCGTGACGGAACCAGGTCATCTGGCGTTTGGCGTAATTCCTATGACCTTGCTGGGCGGCGGCCACAGCGTTGGGCAAGCTCTCTTTGCCAGAGAGAACCATCATCGATTGCCTGTATCCGAGAGAGTCGAGCGCTTTGACCTGCCCGTAGCGGTTGAGTATAGAGCGAGTCTCCTCGACCAATCCCCCGGCAAAGATTTCGCTGGCGCGCCGGTTGAGGCGGTCGTATAGGCACTCGCGGGGCGGGTTGAGGCCGATACGCAGCAGGCGAAAGCCAGTGAGAGGGTCGCGAGCCAGTACCTGCGACAGCGGCTGGCGCGCCGCAAGGCAGACCTCGATAGAGCGAATCAACTTGTGCGCGTCGTTCGAGTGGATGCGCGCAGCCGAGACGGGGTCGAGACGGCGCAACAGCCGGTGCAGCCAGGCGCTGCCGTGCTTTTGACCGCTTTGTTGCAATCGCTGGCGTAGTTCCTCTTGCCGCTCGGGACCGGAAAAAAGCCCTTCGGTGAGCGCGCGGAGATAAAGCCCGGTTCCCCCGGTGACGATGGGCAGCCGGCCCCGGCCCGCAATCTGGCATAGAGCAACGCGCGCCTGCCGGCTGTACTCCCCAGCCGTGAAAGGTTCGTCTGGATTGGCGACATCGATGAGATGATGCGGCAGTCGCGACCGTTCCGCCTTGCTTGGCTTGGCCGTGCCCACGTCCATGCCGCAATAGACAGCCACCGAATCGCAACTGACAATCTCGCCGCCAAAGCGTTCGCCGAGCTCAAGAGAGAGGGCCGTTTTGCCGCTGCCGGTCGGACCGAGGAGTAGAACGGCAAGAGGTTCAGGTCTGGGGCTTCCGTTCTCAGCCGTCCGCGCTGAGGTCACAGCCGCCACCAGCCCGACGGGAAGATCCAATTCGGATTCGTGCGAACCAACCATGAGATAAGGATCACCGCGGCCACCAGCAGCAGCCCGAAGATTACGTTGCGCCGGTAGACACTCGTCTGCTCACGGCGCCGCCCTGTTTCGGCAGCCTGCTGAAAGTGGGGCTTGATGCGCGTCTCAACCATGTTGATCTGAACCTGCTGGCAAATGCGCCGGGCCTCGCAACGCACCACGCCTCAGTATAAGGCCCACGTGGATGGATCACTAAGTGAGCTACCCCGTCCTTCGCGCATATTTCCTCGAATAGTTCAGATTCCCCATCTATATTTGTTCCTCCGGTTTGACTTCCCCATCTCGGTTTGCTCAGATAACCTTTCGGGGTTGGGGAGAACAGGAAAGAGCAGGGACGCTACGATGAAAGTGCTGATTTTGGGTTCGGGGGGACGGGAACACGCGCTGGCCTGGGCGGTGAAACGCAGCCAGCGGGTGACAGAGGTGGTTTGCGCGCCCGGCAACGGCGGCATCGCAGAGATTGCGCGTTGTGTGCCGGTGGATTTGAAGGACGTGGAGGCGATGGTCCGGCTGGTCGAGGCCGAACAGCCGGGCTTGACCATTGTTGGTCCTGAGCTGCCGCTTTCGCTGGGCATTGTGGATGCTCTTCAGCAGCGCGGGCTAAGAGTTTTTGGACCGACAAAAGCCGCGGCAATGCTGGAATCGAGCAAGAGCTTTGCCAAGCGCTTCCTGCAGCGCCACAACATTCCCACCGCCAAATATGCAGTCTGCACCAGCGCCGCCGAGCTCCACAAAGCAGTTGAGTTCTTCCATCCTCCGATCGTGGTCAAGGCCGACGGGTTGCACGCGGGAAAGGGCGTCATCATCTGCGAGTCGCGGCAGACGGCAATCGAGGCTGCGCAGGGCATCTTCTCCGGCGCGTTACTGGGGGATGTGGAGCAGCAAGTCATCTTCGAGGAGTTCCTCGAAGGCGACGAGATCAGCTTTCTCTGCCTCGCGGACGGCAAGACCGTGAAGCCTCTTGTTCCCGCGCAGGACCACAAGAGAATCGGCGAGGGCGACACCGGCCCCAATACCGGCGGCATGGGGGTTTATTCGACGGACGCGATGCTCGACCCGGCCATGACCGAGTGGATCATGCGCCACATTGCCGTGCCCACGGTCTACGGGATGGCGAGTGAGGACACGCCCTTTACCGGCGTGCTGTATTGCGGGTTGATGATGACAGCGCGCGGGCCCCAGGTGCTGGAGTTCAACGCGCGCTTTGGCGATCCTGAGACGCAGGCCATTCTTTTACGGATGGAAAGCGACCTGGTGGATGCGCTCGAAGCCTGCACCAACGGACGGCTGGCGGAGACTGATCTGCGCTGGAGCACCGGTGCATCGGCCTGTGTCGTCGCCAGTTCATCCGGCTATCCGGGCAGCTACAAGACGGGCCTCGCCATCACCGGATTGGCCGACGCAGCCCGTGTTCCGGGAGTACAGGTTTTTCATTCAGGATCTTCGCTCGCTAACGGCCAAACGCTCACAGGTGGAGGCCGCGTGTTAGGTGTAACCGCAGCGGCACCCACCCTCGAAGAGGCACTGACCCGCGCCTACGAGGCCATCGAGCTGATTCATTTTGACGGCATCTATTACCGGCGCGACATTGGTCACCGCGCCCTGAAAAGGAGACTGTGACGCCCGCCACTAACGCTTGACGATCTTCTGGCCTGGAACGATGAGACCTTGAACCTGGGCTCAAATGTCGACTCGGGTGGGCGCCGCAGGATCCTCTCGGACTCGAGGGAAACATGCTTTTTAGCCCTGATCTGACATAGGCATCTGATCCGGATGGAATTCAGACGTGGGCTGGACCTTGGCTTGCTGAAAACAAGAACGGCAAAGGACCGGTCTACCCTGGGTGGGTTTGAATGGCACCGTCGTTGTTTCACCGCACTGCGAACAGTTGGTCCGGGTCTCGGGGCGCACCCTGGAGTTCCCGCGGGCACGCTTCGCCTTGCATTGCTTGCAATGCTTAGGATCATTTTTGAATTGTTTATCGTGGAAGAAAAGCTGCTCGCCTGCGGTAAAAACGAACTCTGCTCCGCAATCGCAACATTTCAAAATCCTGTCCGCAAACTCCATGGCTGACTTCCCAAAGAAGGGAACAGACTGAAATCGGCCATGAGCGTAATGACTTGCCGGTCCCGATTCCCTGTCTTCTTTCGTTAGTCCAAAACGAGGGGCCCGGGCCGCAACTATTGCGGCTAAATTCGTCTAACTCGTCTTACTGGTCACTTAGGAGAGCTTTGCACGTCAACCAAGAGACGTGGACAACAGTATCACGAAACATACAAGCAATGCTATATCTCTACAAGAAATAATCTCGACAGGGCGCCCAAGCCGTTAAGGATATTACTTAGACCCGCTCGTTGAAGCGGGGAGGCCGGGGCGGCGCCTGTCGCGATTCTAGATTAATCAGCCTCTTTACGAGCCTTCTTGCGATTCCGCTTGCGCGCCAAAGCTGCCTTGACGCGTTTCTTCTCACCGGGCTTCAGGTAGTAGGAGTGACGCTTGACTTCCTTGATGATGTCTTCCTGCTGAACCTTCCGCTTGAACCGGCGGAGAGCATTTTCGAGCGGCTCGCCCTCTTGTACGCGAACCTCTGCCAAAGAATCCCACCTCCAAACCTGCCATGGGGCTTCTTTAGGATACCCGAAAAAACCTGCTTTTGGCGTAGAGGCGCTGCGTATCGTGGACTTTCGCATCTCTTTTTGTCCATTTTCAGGGGGGAAGACTCGCTAAATTGCTGTGAAGATGCGCGGTCAAGGATCTTCTTTTACACTCGCTCAAGGGGGATTTTGGCTCCCCAAGAGGTTCAAACCGATATGATCCGCAGCTATCAGGGGCGGCTGCCCCAGATTCCCGCCGGTTGTTACATTGACCTGTCAGCCCAGGTGATCGGAGACGTGACGCTGGGCGAGCACTCCTCGGTGTGGATGAACGCCGTTCTGCGTGGCGATGTGCACTCGATCCGTGTGGGCGCCAACACAAACGTTCAGGACTGTGCAGTCCTCCATGGCCAGCGCAAAGCCTATCCCGTAATTGTGGGCGACTGGGTGACGATTGGCCACAACGCCACGGTGCACGGGTGCGTGGTGGGAGACGCCGTGCTTGTCGGCATGGGCTCCGTTCTGCTGAATGGCTGCCGGATCGGGGAGGGCTCAATTATCGCCGCTGGAGCCGTGATTCCTGAGGGAACGATCGTTCCGCCCCGCACACTCTGGGCCGGTGTGCCCGCCAAGCTCCGCCGCGAACTGGGGGATAAGGACCACGCCCTGATCATCGAATACGCCAAAAACTACCTGGATTACACGGAGATCTTTCTCAAGGAGCCGGCCGGATAGCGTTGCTCCAAGAGTGACCGCTGCTCTGCATCGGCTGGATTCCCCGGCTATTCCCTATTCCCTTATCCCTAGTTCTGTGCTTTTTCACACCAGCGGCGGATTCCGCTCGGGGAAGTTCCGCTGGTGCCAGTAGGGATAGACCGGTGTCGTAGCGCTGGCCTTGTCGAGCGCATCTACCTGCTCTGCCGTCAGATTCCAGCCCACCGCACCCAAGTTTTGCCGCAACTGCTCTTCCGTTCGCGCGCCGAGAATGACCGACGAGACGGTCGGCCGCTGCAGGAGCCAGTTCAGAGCCACTTGTGGAACGGTCTTGCCCGTCTCGGCTGCCACGGCATCCAGCGCGTCTACCACCGTGTACAGATATTCATCCGCCACCCGCGGGCCGGCATCGGCGGTCTTGTGCAGGCGGCTCACCTCGGGCAGGGGCTGGCCGCGTCGTATCTTGCCCGTCAGGCGGCCCCAGCCGAGAGGGCTCCAAACCAGCGCGCCGACTTTTTGGTCGAGGCCGAGCGGCATCAACTCCCACTCGTACTCGCGGCCAATCAGCGAGTAATAAACCTGGTGCGCCACAAAGCGCGTCCAGCCGTAACGGTCGGCCACGGCCAGCGACTTCATCAGGTGCCAGCCGGAAAAGTTCGAGCAGGCGATGTAGCGCACCTTGCCCTCGCGGACAAATTTATTGAGCGTGTCCTGTACCTCCTCGATGGGCGTCAACGCGTCGAAGCCATGCAGGTGGTAGATGTCGATATAGTCCGTGCCGAGGCGGCGCAGGCTGGCTTCGAGCGCCCGGCGCAGATGATAGCGGGAGCTGCCGCGGTCGTTTGGCCCATCGCCAGTGGGAAAGTAGGACTTAGTAGAGATCAGCGCTTGATCGCGTTTGCCTTCGAGCGCTTTGCCGAGGATCTGTTCAGAGAGCCCGTCGGAGTAGCCATCGGCCGTATCGAAGAGATTGACGCCTGTATCGAAGCAGATGTCGACAAGGCGGCGCGCCTCGGTCACATCCGTTTCGCCCCATGCTTTGAAGAACTCATTGCCGCCGCCAAAGGTCGCGGTACCAAAAGAGAGGGCGGGAATCATGAGGCCTGAGCCTCCCAAAAGTCGATATTCCATAGTGGGTTGGATGAGGGCAAAGGTCGGAGGATGCACGGGCTATCGGATTCGTGTTATCCGGCGAAACCGCTTGGTCAGCCCTTACATAATTGACCTTCAGTGCTATGATAATTGGAATCTAGTATGGTCCTTTAGGTCCGAGTGGGCGGTTAGCTCAGTTGGTTAGAGCGCCTGCCTTACAAGCAGGAAGTCCGGGGTTCGAGTCCCTGACCGCCCACCAGAATAATCAAAAACTCAATTGATATTCTCTTTGCTCTGCATGGTTGACTGGGGTGGATTTTGCGGGTACCCCGCCGCGATTTGCGGATTTACGGGCCGCCGCTGCGCGTGCTGCCTCGGAGCAAGAAGACTCTTGAAGAAGCCGCCTATCTCAGTGTTGGACAACCACAGCTGCGAGAATCGTGACGGTTGTTAACCACAAACGACAAGGCCAACGGGTTCGGGAATCGCATTCCCTGGGGTTGCACTCGCCGCTCCAGGAGGGCGCCCCACGACGGACGGCCATTGGATGGGATAAAACTCCATAGGCCAGCTTCACTTCGCAATTTAGACTAAAGGAGATATGAGCACACTGAAAGCCGTACGCGGGACGCGCGATCTTTTGCCGCCAGAGACCGCGCTTTGGAACCGCATCGAAGCTACTGCGCGAGACGTTTTTGCCCGTTACAATTTTGGCGAGATTCGTACGCCGGTCTTTGAAGACACTGCCCTTTTTGCCCGCGGGGTGGGCGAAGAGACCGACATCGTCTCGAAGGAGATGTACACGTGGGAGGATCGTGCTCGGGCACAATCGGAGAAGACGCAGACCCTCACCCTGCGCCCGGAAAACACCGCCGGCGTAGTGCGCGCCTATATCGAGCACCAGTTGGGCGAGACCGGCCAGTTACAGAAGCTTTACTACATCGGGCCGCAGTTCCGGCGCGAGAGGCCGCAGAAGGGGCGCTACCGGCAGTTTTCGCAGATCGGCGCTGAGGTGATCGGGCCGCCTTCGGCGGGCAGCGAAAGCCCTCTGCGCGACGCCGAAGTCCTCGAAATGTTGGCAACGCTGCTCGATGAACTGGGGATCAAAGGCTGGACGCTGGAACTGAATTCGGTCGGGTCGCCAGCCGACCGCGCCCGTTATAACGATGCGCTTCGTGCCGCGCTTGTTCCTGTGGTATCGCAGATGTGTGTGGACTGCCAACGGCGCGCCGTGACCAATCCGCTGCGCGTACTGGATTGCAAGGTGCCTGCCGACCAGCCGATTATCGAGACGCTGCCGGTGATTGCCGATTCTCTGGACGAAGAATCGAAAAAACACTTTGCCGCAGTGACGACGGCGCTGGATGCTGCCGGCGTGCCTTACACGCGCAACCACCGGCTGGTGCGTGGGCTCGATTACTACACGCGGACGACTTTTGAGTTCACGCACGGCGGCCTTGGCGCGCAGAATGCCCTGCTCGGCGGCGGGCGCTATGACGGGCTGAGCGAAGCCATTGGTGGACCCAAGGCTCCCGGAATTGGCTTTGCCATGGGCGAAGACCGGCTGGTGCTCACGCTCTTGGCCCTGGAAACTGCCGTTGCGCAGAAGGCTGACGCGTTTATTGCGCCGCTGGGCGATGTGAAGGACGAGGTCAAGCTTGCCGAGATGAACGCTGCCGCGCTGGTACTGGCGCGCGAATTGCGACACAAGGGGCTGTGGGTCGAGTTGGGCGAGGGCAGCTTTCGCCTGAAAAAGTCCTTTGAAGCGGCCGACAAGACGGCCCGGCAAATCGTCATTCTCGGCGAAGACGAACTCCAATCCGGTATTCTTACGGTGAAGAACTTCTCGACCGGCATTCAGACAAAAGTTCCTCGCGCGGAGCTGGCGGTGTTTCTTTCCAATTGATTGGAGCGGGTTGAGGATTATGGTTTCCCAGGTCTCAAAATCGGGACCTGGGGCACCCAGAGTTCCAGGTATCCGACCCTAACCGCAAAGACAGTGACGCGGCGAAGATCGGGCACCGGGTATTCTCTATTTTGCCAGTGAGTAAAGGACACAAGTTGTGCTTGATTTTCTAGGAAGTCTCGAACGGACGCATCACTGCGGCGAGTTGCGCGCCGCCAACGCGGGGCAGACGGTTGTATTGATGGGCTGGGTCAACCGGCGCCGCGACCACGGCAACCTGATATTCCTTGACCTGCGCGACCGCACCGGCATCAGCCAGATCGTGCTCGATAAAGAACTGACCCCCGACGGTCATCTAAAGGGCGAACAAGTCAGGCCGGAGTATGTGGTGGCCGCTGTCGGCAAGGTACGCCTGCGCGATGCCGATGCGATCAACCCAAAGATGCCCACTGGCATGATCGAGATCGAGGCGACACAATTGCTCGTGCTGAACGACACGCGCCTCGCACCTTTTTCGCCTTCGGAAGAGGCCATTCAAAACGAGGAGGTGCGGCTCAAGTACCGCTACGTGGATCTGCGGCGGCCTGAGATGCAGCACAACTTCCGCTTGCGGCATGACATTGTGATCGCCATTCGCGACAACCTCAGCCAGCAGGGATTTCTCGAGATTGAGACGCCGATCCTGACCAAGTCCACGCCTGAGGGAGCGCGTGATTTTTTGGTTCCGAGCCGCGTTCATCCAGGCGAGTTCTACGCGCTGCCGCAATCGCCGCAGATCTTCAAACAGATTCTCATGATCTCCGGCTTTGATAAGTATTTTCAGATTGCCCGCTGCTTCCGCGACGAAGATCTGCGCGCCGACCGTCAACTTGAGTTTACGCAGGTCGATCTGGAGATGAGTTTCCCGCAGCAGGAGACGGTCTTTGCTGTTGTTGAGAAGTTTATGGCCGCTGGTTTTGCCGCGGCCGGCGTCCTGTTGCCCACGCCATTTCGCAGATTTACTTATGACGACGCGATGCGGCAGTTTGGCTCGGATAAGCCCGATCTGCGCCTGCCTGGATTGACGGATGTGCGCCCGGCCTTTACCGACGCAAATCTCGCTACGCTGCAAATCGATCCTGCGTTGCCGGTGGTAGCCTTCCGCATCCCGAATGTGGGCGAGCTGAGCCGCAAGGAACGCGAGGATAGTCACCCGCTTTTCGATTTGAAAAAGGGCGCCAAGTTCATTGACGACTTTAAGCGGTTGGCCAAGGGCTTTCCTGAGTCCGCCGTTAAGGTGCGCGAACTGGTGGGCGCGGCAGAAGGCGATTTTGTGATTATCGTTGCCGGCGATCCGGCGCATCACATCAAGGCCAGCGACACCAAGTTCGAAGGCCGCCTGAGCGAGCGCGAGATCAACGTCT
>CAYTJN010000058.1:0-22248 GCA_964438125.1 uncultured Occallatibacter sp. | reverse complement strand
CAGTTGGCCATCAACAACGTGAACGCCGGCGGCAGCTTCGTCGAAGAGGGCTTGCAGCAACTGAACGTCCGCGCGCTCGGACTTTACCGCAATGTGCAGGATATCGAGAACACCGTGCTGACGACCTCGAATGGGGCTCCGGTTCGCGTAAAGGACATCGCGGTCGTCGAATGGGGCCCCAGAATTCGGCTGGGGCACATGGCCAGAGCCGATCATCGTCCGGACGGCGTCATTGTCGATGAGCCCGACGTCATCCAGGGCGGCGTGCTGATGCGCAAGGGGGCCGAAGAAAGCCCCACGCTCGAAGGGATTCACCAGAAGGTGGACGAGCTCAACAATCACATCCTGCCCGAGGGTGTGAAGGTCGTTCCCATGCTCGACCGCAGCGACCTGCTGCATTACACGTTGCACACGGTGCTGCATAACCTCGGCGAGGGAATGATCCTGGTAACGATCATCCTCTTTCTCTTTCTCGGCAATATTCGCGGAGCATTTATCGTTGCGCTCACCATTCCGTTTTCCTTGCTTTTTGCATCCATATTTCTCAACCTGAGCCATATCCCCGCAAACCTGATTTCACTTGGCGCGCTCGACTTCGGAATGGTTGTGGATGGCGCCGTCGTCATGATGGAAAACATCATGAGGCACTTGAGCCATCAAGGCAAGAACGTTTCGGCTGAGGCGGGC
Source organism: uncultured Occallatibacter sp. (assembly GCA_964438125.1). GTDB lineage: Bacteria > Acidobacteriota > Terriglobia > Terriglobales > Acidobacteriaceae > Telmatobacter. The sequence goes on along the minus strand of CAYTJN010000058.1, from coordinate 21,561 downwards.
CGCATCACGATGCGCATCAAGTCGCCGGTAGAGATGATCCGAGACGCCGCTCACGAGGTCCAACGGCCGGTTTTCTACGCCATCGCCATCATCATCACCGCCTACATGCCGATCTTCACGCTGCAGCGAGTCGAAGGGCGTTTGTTCCGGCCCATGGCCTGGACCGTTGCCTTCGCGCTACTCGGCGCCATGACGTTCTCCATCCTGATCGCGCCGGTGCTGTGCGCCATCGTCTTCCGGAATGGAGTCAAGGAATGGCACAATCCGGTCATGGTTTTTCTCACCAAGCGCTATCGCACCGGCGCGCGCTGGGCTGTCGAACACCGCCCGGTTGTAGTGGGCGGTGGCCTGGCTGCGTTGGCCGTCGCTATGTACCTGGCATTCAGTGGAGTGATCGGCTCAGAATTCCTGCCACATCTCGACGAAGGCGCGATCTGGGCGCGTGGCGCGATGGCCAACAGCGTAGGCGAGACGGAAGGCACGCGCTTCACCCAGCAAAACCGCTATATCTTCGCCTCGTTCCCCGAGGTCACCAAAGTTGTCTCGCAAGCCGGGGCGCCCGACGATGGAACCGACACGGGAGGATTCGGCAACACGGAATACTTCGTCGACTTGAAGCCCAAGGACCAATGGCGACCCGTCTTTCATCAGAAGAAAGAAGAATTAATCTTAGCAATGGATCGCGAACTGGAGAAATACCCAGGAGCATTTTGGAATTTCTCGCAGCCCATCGAGGACAACGTGGATGAAACGATGACCGGCACGAAAGGCGGACTGTGTGCCAAGCTTTACGGTCCGGAGTTAGACGTTCTCGAGGAAAAGGGCGAACAGATCAAAGATGTCATGGCCAAGATCGATGGGGTCAAGGATTTAGGCATTCAACGCGACACGGGCCAGCCGAATATAGATCTTACGGTTGACCGTCTGGCGGCTGCGCGCTTTGGCATCAATGTGGCCGATATACAAGACGCCATACAGACCGCCGTCGGCGGCAATCCCGTCAGCCAAGTCCTGCAGGGAGAGGCTGTCTACAACGTGGTCGTGCGCTATCAGAAACAGTATCGCGATAACAAGGAAGCTATCCAGAATATTCGGCTGCTCTCTCCCACGGGAGAGCGCGTCTCTCTGGCCCAGGTGACAAAAATCCAGATTCGCGATGACGCCTACGACATTTACCGGGAAGATGGTTCCCGCTATGTGGCCATCCGCTTTGAGGTTCGCGGGCGCGATCTGGGCACCACGGTCAAGGAAGCCATCGACAAGATCGCCAAGAATGTGCAGTTGCCGCGCGGCTATCACCTCGAATGGTCGGGAGAATACGATAGCGAAAAGCGAGCCGAAGCAAGGCTGCTCTTGATCCTGCCCCTGACGATCTTTTTTATCTTCATCATTCTCTACGCCATGTTTCGTTCCTTCAAATGGGCGCTGCTGATTCTCGCCAACGTGGCCATGGCTCCCGTTGGAGGCTTGCTCGCTCTCTATATGACCCACACATTCTTCAGCGTATCTTCCGGCGTCGGCTTCCTTGCGCTCTTTGGAGTTTCGGTTCAAACGGGCGTCATCATGCTTGAATACATCAATCAGCTTCGAGCCCGAGGTTACACTCCGGCAGGCGCTGCGATCGAGGGCGCTGTCTTGCGGCTTCGCCCCATCATGATGACGATGCTGGTGGCCACCCTGGGCCTGCTTCCTGCCGCGATGTCGCACGCCATCGGCTCCGACTCGCAGCGTCCGTTTGCCATCGTAATTGTGGGAGGATTGATGTCCGACCTCCTGATGAGTATCTTCCTTCTCCCCACACTCTATGTCTGGATCGCAAGAGACGGAGACAAGCTGCCGAGACCGGAGGTGGCCCTTGAAGCCTAAGCTGATAGATGTTCCTATGCGAGTTATCGGCATTTCTATCTTCGGCATTGCTTTGCAAACTGGTTTTGCGGCGGCACAGCAGCCCCTGACGTGGGAGCAGGTCAAGACTAAGTTCGAGCTTATCAACCCAACCTTGAAAGCCGATGAGGCTAACGTCGAGGAAATGAAGGCTGAGGAGATCACTGCCTTTCTCAGACCTAATCCTCAATTCACCATCGCCGCGGATGGCACGCAGATCGTGCCGCACAATGGGGCGTGGACTCCCTTCAAAGGCACAACTGAGCAGCCCAACTTCAGTTATCTGCATGAGCGGGAACATAAGCGCGAACTGAGGCTGCAGAGCGCCAAGGAAGGCACGGCGATTACCGAATCCCAGCACGTTGACCTCGAACGTAACTTAGTCTTCGGCCTGCGTTCGGACTTTGTGCAAACGCTCCAGGCCAAAGCGGTGCTGGCGCTGGCTCAAGCCGATCTGGAGTACTACGACAAAATCATCGACATAAGTCGAGCCCGCTTCAATGCCGGCGATCTGGCTAAGATCGACCTGGCCCGCATCGAACTTCAGCGGGTGCAATACGAGTCTGAAATCGAAACTGCAATCGTCAATTTGCGCACCCAGAAGATCGCGCTTCTTCTGCTGCTTGACGATCGCACGCCGGTCGATCAGTTCGACGTCACTGGACCCTTCGATCTGGGTCCTGACCTCCAACCTCTAGGCGATTATCATCAGATCGCATTGAACAATCGGCCGGACCTGCGAGCCGCAATCCAGACCATCCAGCAATCGGAAACTAATCACAAACTGGCTATCTCGAACGGCTCCACCGATCCGACTTACAGCGCTTGGTACACTTACAACGCTTCGACCAATAACCCCAATGGAAACCAGACACTCGGCCTCAGCGTAAGCATCCCGCTGCGGATCTTCGACAAGAACCAGGGTGAAAAGAAGCGGACACTGATCGACATCGACCGGAGCCAGCAAGCTGCGGAGGCGGCCAAGGCACAAGTCTTCAGCGACGTAGACGATGCCTATGAGTTGGTGCGCAGTAACATCGCACTCATCAAACCCTACAAAGCTCAGTATCTTGATCAATCGGTTTATGTCCGGGACACAGTCACATTTTCTTATGAGCACGGCGGCGCATCGCTGATGGACTTCCTCAACGCGCAGAGCGATTATCGCGTCGTTCAACTCGCCTATTTACAGTTGATCGGCGCCTATCTGACAGCCGTCGGGCAAATGAATCTTGCCGTGGGGAAAGACGCGATTCAATGATCAACTTGCCTGCCGCGGTGAACTTAAGGCGAGTCGACAACTCGGATCATGGTACGGAGAGGTTGAATCAATGAAGAGACATGAAGCACGAGCCCGCATTGAGGAAACTGGCATTCTTCCTTCTGTTCGCGTCACGACGCGAGAGCTTGCGCGATTTGCGGCAGAGACTGTTTACTCGGCTGGAATCCCTGTCATCGAAATCACATTGACAACTCCTGGCGCGATCGAGGTCATCGACGACCTAGCAAGACGTTACCCAGATATGGCGGTCGGCGCTGGCACCGTGCTCGATGAAGAATCGGCGCGGACATGCATCGAGGCCGGCGCAAGATTCTTGACCAGCCCCGGATTTGTCCCAGAAGTTGCGGTCTATGCGAACAAAGTCAATGTTGTCGTGCTTCCGGGAGCTTTGACCCCCACTGAGATCATCGCTGCCTGGAAGGCTGGTGCGGATCTTGTTAAGATTTTTCCGACCGGGCATATTGGAGGCATCAAATACGTGCGCGCGCTCAAAGTGCCGCTGCCGCAGGTTCCGCTTATCGCAACCGGGGGAGTAAATCAGCTGACGGCCTTCGATTTTATTCAGGCCGGAGCATCCGCAATCGGCCTGGGCGGTGAACTACTACCCAAAGAGGCCTTGCACTTCCGGCAGACTGATCGCATCCATGAGCTGGCAGGCAGATTCCTCAGCTTAGTAAGAGACGCGCGGGCGCTGCGCGAAACCTACTACTAAGAACTTCCTTGTCCGAATTTCCAAAGTGAGGTTTATCGTAATAACTCATCCGCTAGTATGTGAGACGTGATTCTTCTAATTCGCCCGCCAATTCTCACTACGAATAAGTGCGATGCCTGAGCGCGCAATGAACAATCCAGCTTGACCAGATCATCTGTATGCATTCGTTCAACCCCATTCTTGCTTTGGCTCTTGATCTGTGTTGGAGTTGCGGCATGAGCTCGATGCGTGGCGCAAGTCTGGATTACTCGAGAAGATTGATCTCATTACCAACCTATAGTTACCTGCAAGGTTTTGAAAATATAGGAGGGGGGTGGGGTCGGCACTTTCCAGGGCTGAGAGACCAGGAACTTTCCGCACCTTTCTCTCTTCCTATTGCGTTTTGATGGGAAGAAATATGCTGCAAATGGGTAGTGTCTGGAAAGTGGGTTTGCGGCGGTCCCGCAGCGTTGAGTACCGTGGCCCTGGGCAATTGACATTCCCTCCTGCTCTCGGAGGGCAGAGGCTGAGTGGGCAGCTCATCTCTCCATTGTGCGCGCTGATTGGGAAATTATCTGCAAGCTGGCAAGGAATTCTTCTTTGGGTCTGTTTGAGGAAGGCCGGCTCGGTGACAACCTCAAATTCCTTCCGGAGGACGTTTTCGGGGAGTGATCCTGAGAATTGGGCGTAACGATGTTCAATGAATTCATTGGGTCGTTAGGCGTAAACTTATCCATGACACTACTGTCATTCATCCTATCGGCCGCAGAGGCCCAAAGGAACGACTCACGGCCTATGTGTGGCCATGCCTGTTTAATTTGAACTGGATTTTTTTACCTAAAGGTGATGCTTACTGGAGAGTGAATGTCAATTCCAATCGTTGATATCTCCAATGGAGAAGTTGGCAAGATACTTGTTCAACACGAAGGCCACTTTTGCGACGTCAAGGCCAATGAAATAGGTCCCGGCAAACTCACGAAGACAATTTGCGCCCTGTCGAACGCTGAAGGCGGCGAGGTATTCATTGGAATTAGTGAAGACAGATCGACTCGTGTCAACGCTTGGTCCGGTTTCAATGTTCCCGAAGACGCGAATGGCCACATCCAGGCGTTCGAACGTCTGTTCCCTTTAGGGGAGGGATACGGTTATGCATTTCTAAAGTCTGCAAATTATTCTGGCTTTGTTTTGAAGGTTGATGTCGCGAAGAACCGCGAAGTTAAGTATGCTTCCGACGGTAAGGTCTACATTCGAAGAGGCGCACAGAGCCTTCCATGCGACACGGACGAGGCCCTCACGCGACTTAGACGAAACAAGGGCTTAGTCTCCTTCGAAACTGAACCGGTGAATGCGGATCAAACAGAAATTACGAATTCCACGATCATCCTCGCTTTTATGTTGGATGTGGTACCCACCGCAGAACCGGAGGTTTGGCTGCGGAAGCAGCAACTGATCATCAACGGCAAGCCTACTGTTGCTGGTATTGTGCTCTTCGCCGAGGAGCCGCAGGCCATTCTTCCAAAGAGGACCGGAATCAAAGTCTATAGATATAAGACAAAGGCGCCGGAAGGAACACGCGACACGCTCGATGGTGATCCTTGGTCAATTGAAGGGAATGCCTACGTTCAGATCCACGAGGCCGTAAAGACGACTGCCGAAATTATCGAATCCGTGCGCGTTAATACCCCGACCGGACTCGAGTCAGTTAAGTATCCGATCACGGCTCTTCACGAGATCATTACCAACGCGGTGCTCCACCGCGACTACAGCATCGCAGACGATATTCACATTCGGATATTTGATAACCGTGTCGAAGTAGCCAGTCCGGGCACGTTGGCTGGACACGTAACTCCGGAGAACATATTGAACGAGCGCTTTGCGCGAAATGCCACTATCGTTAGGTTGATAAACAAATTCCCTGATCCACCAAATAAGGACGTCGGGGAGGGACTCAACACTGCATTTTCGGCTATGCGCGAAATGAAGTTACAGCCTCCGCAGATTGAACAAGCAGGAGGTTACGTGAAAGTTGTCTTGAGGCATGAACCGCTGGCCAGTCCAGAAGAGATAATCCTCGAATACCTTCAGGATCACGATCAAATTACCAATCGTATCTCGCGCGACTTGTGTTTCATTGGCTCAGAGAATCGGATGAAGGGTATTCTTCAGCGGCTCGTAAAGAACGGCTCGATTGAGCTTGTTCCAGGAACAACCCGCTATTCGGCCGCGTACCGGCGTAAAACCGATTAGCTGGTTGTTTCGACGTGCTCGGGTCGCCAATGCGCTCATTGATAGGGATCGGTCCTGGAAGGTCGCTCAGCTTCCATCGAAGCGCTCTTGCCGAGTTCACCTTGCCATCAGCACCAGAAGCCAGGCATTGAGGCCGGCGATCAAGATTGCGACCGTCCATGCGAGGGCCTGCAGCCAGGGGGCGTTCACGTATTCGCCCATCTTTTTGCGGCTGTTGGTGAACATGACCAGCGGGACTACGGCGAAGCTCAATTGCAGCGAGAGAATGACTTGGCTGAGGATCAGCAGCTTTTCGGTTCCCTGCTCGCCGGTGACCGCGACCACGATGATGGTGGGAATGATGGCCAACGAGCGGGTGATGAGCCGGCGCAGCCAGGGAGAGAGCTTGAGGTGGATGAAGCCCTCCATCACCACCTGGCCTGCCAGCGTTCCAGTGATTGAAGAGTTCTGCCCGCTGGCGAGCAACGCAATTGCAAACAGCGTACTTGCCCCGGTCGCGCCCACCAGCGGGCTGAGCAGCTTATAGGCATCTTGAATGGCCGCTACGTCAAGCAGGCCGCGGCTGTGGAAGACCGCAGCAGCCACGATCAGAATCGCCGCATTCACAAACAAGGCGACGGTGAGCGCGAGGAACGAATCGATGTTGGCCATTTGAATGGCCTCGCGCTTGCCCTTGGATGTTCGTTCATATTTGCGGCTCTGCACGATCGAGGAGTGCAGATAAAGGTTGTGCGGCATCACCGTAGCACCCAGGATTCCGATAGCGATATAGAGCATCTCGGGGTTGGTGACGATCGCGGCCGAAGGAACGAAGAGGCCATGCAGCGCCGGCCAGAACTCCGGACGCGATAAGAACATTTGCACGCCGAAGAGGCCAACGATGGTGCCGATCAGCGCCATGACCAGCGCCTCGATATAGCGGAAGCCCCACCGCTGCAAGAGCAGAATCAACAGCACGTCCACGCCGGTGATCAGCACGCCATAGAAGAGCGGAATGTGAAAGAGCAGTTCGAGAGCGATGGCCGAGCCGATCACTTCGGCCATGTCGCAGGCGGCGATGGCGATCTCCGCGCCGATCCACAAGGCGTAACTCACCCTGGGGCCATAAGCCTGGTGGCAGAGTTGCGCCAGATCGCGCTCGGTGGCGATGCCCAGCTTGAGCGAGAGGCTTTGCAGCAGAATGGCCATCAGATTCGAGGCCATGATGACAAACAAAAGTGTGTATCCGAAGCGCGAACCGCCGGCAATGTCGGTGGCCCAGTTGCCGGGATCCATATAGCCGACGGATATCAGAAATCCTGGGCCGAGAAAACCCAGCAGGCGGCGCCAATACTGCGGCGAGCGCGAGATGCCGACCGTCGCATGAACCTCAGGCAGCGAGGGAACCTGGTGTTCGGGACCCGGTGCGAGGCCGGGAATCTGAGGCATCGGGACTTCGGTCGCGGCGCTCATATAAACAAGTATGCCACAGTATTAACCATGGTTAATACTTTTCCATTAAATTAAATTACCGTTCACTTTCACGGCGAAGCCATACTGCCTCAGCCGCGGGGCGTCCGAGAACGGAAGAGCCTCGGGCTAACTCAATCGAAACGGTTTGGTCGTAGTTATGACTGGCCACGCGCAAGCTCTGGCCGGGTCCAACTCCGTTGCCGTGTAAGAAAAGCAGCAGCTTCGGATCGCGCTCCTGGAGGCTGACAACGGTGTAGCGCCCCCCCGCCACGGCCTCCGCCAGGGTTGTCTCGCCGCGTTGTTTCCGCTGCGCTGGAGATTCCGGCACCACGAAGTTGCCATGCGGGCAGGCTCCGCTCTCACCAAGTTTCTCTCTGAGCTTGGCTTCAAAGGCCGCCGAGACGGCGTGTTCGAGCCGTTCGGCCTCTTCGTGAATCTCGTGCCACTCCATGCCAAAGATCTCGCTCAACATTCGTTCGATGAGATGGTGGCGCAAGGCGGTGCGATAAGCGGTCTCGCGGCCTGTTGCAGTCAGGCGAACAATGCCGTCCTGGCCTACCTCGACGCAGCCGTCTCGCTTGAGCCGCTTGAGCGCCATGGTCACCGCAGGCGCAGAGACCTCGAGCCAGTGCGCCAAGACAGCGGGAATGACCTCGCGCCCCTCGGCTTCGGCTTCGAGGATGGCCTTGAGGTAATTCTCCTTCGAGACGTGGATGGCGTCTTTCATGGCTTGGCTGCAATCAGTCTATACGGTACGAGAGACTGCACCAGAGATTGCACCATCGATACTACCTCTCGTCCATCCCAGAGCCTTCCCCGCTGCCGCGCTCGGATAAAATGGTAACCGTTATGGAAATTGAAGCGATCGGCGGTGACTGGGCAGGACGAGTCATTGACGGAAAATTCACTCTATTGAAGTGGTTAGGCGGCTCAGACGCCAATGGCGTATTCCTAACCCAGATCGAATTGGATCAACCGCACAAGGCAGCGATCCGGCTGATGCCGGCCAGTCTGACAGGCGCCGATGCCCAGCTCGCTCATTGGAAGGCGGCCAGCTCTCTGTCGCATCCTCACGTGATGCGCCTGTACGATACCGGTAGCTGTCATGTCGATGGCAGCCGCTTCTTTTATTCGGTCACCGAATATGCGGAAGAGAACCTGTCGGAGATCCTTCCCCATCGGCCACTGACGCCTGCCGAGGCCGGAGAGATGCTTGATCCGTTGCTCCAGGCGCTCAGCTATCTTCACGCGAAGGGCTTCACACACGGCCACCTGAAGCCATCGAACATTCTCGTCGTCAACGATCACCTGAAGCTTTCTTCCGACAACATTCAGCCCGCAAGCAAGCCCTACGCGAAGATTCAAGCGGGTGACATTCATGATGCGCCAGAGTGTTCCACCGGGGCCGTCTCCCCCGCGACGGACATCTGGTCGCTCGGCGTCACGCTGGTGGAAGCTCTGACGCAACATCCGCCTGCGTGGGATCGGGGGGCGAAGAACGATCCGGTTGTCCCGCCGTCCATCGCTGAACCCTTCGCCGGCATTGCGCGGGAATCTCTGCGCACGGACCCTGCGCGACGCTGCTCACTCGACGATATCGGCGACCGTCTCAAAGCCCCTCAGACTACGCAGGAGTCTCCGGCCGTTCCTGTACAGAGTTCGCCGGTCTTTCAATCGGAAACAGCCGCACCGGCCAAGTTCCGCTTGCTTTTTTTCGTCGCCCCGGCGCTGGTTGCGCTCGCGCTGATCGCGTTCCTCTTAATGCGATCGCAACACGCGGAGCCGCCACAGGCTGCCGTCCAACAGCAAAGTGATCTGGCAACAGCTCAACCCCCGGCTGCATCGCCGGCACCTGAGATACAAAGCTCAAAGCCGCCGGCTGAACCTGCCCATGACAAGAATGCAGCAGTCATCGAACAGGTTTTGCCCGACGTCTTGCCCAAAGCCATGGCCTCGATTCATGGCCAATTCGTGGTGAAGGTGCGCGTTTCGGTTGACGCAGACGGCGCTGTGACGGATGCGGGTTTCGATTCTGAAGGCCCAAGCAGGTACTTCGCCAACGCGGCTCTCAATGCGTCGCGGCGCTGGAAGTTCCGGCCGGCGGTGGTGAGCGGTCAACCCGTTGGCGGCGCGTGGCTGTTGCAGTTCCGCTTTAGGCGCGAAGGAACCGAGGTCACTCCGGTCCAATTGGCTCGCTAGCGGTCTGAGTGCCTGCGAAGCTGGTCGGGTTCACTTTCTCAAATGCAGGAGCAAGTCATGAAGCCGATGATCGCAGCGCTCTGCGTTGTCTTTGCATCAAGCATTCTCTGCGCACAATCACCTGTTTGGCAGCCATCGCCCGGACACACGCAAGTGCCGATATGGCCCAAGGCAGCACCTGATCCGCAGCCTGTCGCGGGGCCGGAGATGGTCAAGGTATGGTCGGGGAAAAACGATCTGATTGCCGGCAGGCCGGTCACGGAGATCGACAACGTGACGCAGCCTACGCTCACGGTCTACTCCCCAACGGGAAAGAATACGGGTGCCGCGGTCGTTGTCTTCCCCGGTGGTGGCTACCAGATCCTGGCCATTGATCTTGAAGGCACGGAGGTTTGCGATTGGCTGACTGCCAAGGGGATCACATGCGTGCTGTTGAAGTACCGTGTGACAAATGTGGGGCCTTATCCCAAGTCGGGGCCCTATCCGGAGTCGCCGATGGCACTTGAAGATGCGCAGAGGACGGTCGGCCTGGTTCGCTTTCGCGCGGCCGAGTGGCATATCGATCCGCACAAGATCGGGGTGCTCGGGTTCTCAGCTGGCGGGCATTTGGTGGCGGCGGCAAGCACTCATTTTGAGAAGCGCGTGTATCCCGCCATCGATGCAGCCGACAAACAGAGCTGCCGCCCGGATTTTGCTGTGGCTGTTTATCCGGGGCATCTGTCTCTCGCCGCGGCTGAGTGGGACGCTCAAGAGGGCACGAAAAAGTTTGTGGTCAAACATTCAGCAAATGCGGATGAGAATATGACTTTGAATCCCGAGGTTCCAGTCACCAGCCAGACGCCGCCTACGTTTTTGCTGCAGAACGAGGATGACCACGTGGATAGCGTGTATGACTCGCTGGCTTACTACGTAGCGCTACAAAAGGCCGGGGTTCCGGTGGAGTTGCATTCGTATGCGCAGGGCGGCCACGCGTTCGGGCTGCGGCGCACCAAGCTTCCTGTGAGCGCGTGGCCTCAGTTAGTGGAGACGTGGTTGAGGACGATTGGGATCATCTCGGAGTAAGTCGTATTTAAAGATGGCGCGAGAATTTTAAGCAATGGAGTGATTGGTGTCGTAGTATCCCACCCTAGCGGCAAGAACAAAGACGCCGCGAGGGTGGGGCACCCGCTGCCTTTTACTTCACGCGCACCTTGGGTTCAACCGAGAGCCCCGGCCTTAGTTCGTGATTCGGGTCTTCGTGCGCCAGGTCGGTGAAGTCGATGCGTACCGGAACGCGCTGCACGACCTTCACATAATTCCCTGTCGCATTCTCCGGCGGAAAGAGCGAGAGCACTGAGCCTGTCGCGCCGCCGATCTGGGTCACCTTGCCGTGATAGGTCTTTCCGGTGGCGTCCACTTTGATTTCGACGTCCTGCCCGGCGGACATATGCTCCAGTTGGGTCTCTTTGAAGTTGGCGGTGATCCATAGCCCTTCCAGCGAAACCAGCGTAAGCAGATTCTGCCCCGGTGCGAGGTTCTGATTAATCTCAACGCTCTTGCGGGTGATGATCCCGGCCGTGGGCGCGACAATTTTTGTGTAACTCAAGTTCAGCTCGGCCTGGTCGAGTTGAGCCTGCGCCTGAGCCACCTGCGCTTGAGCCTGCTTGGCGCGGGCGCTTTGAACGGCCACCTGCTGCGGGCCCGTCTCGGCATACTTATAACTTGATTGAGCCGCAGCCTCGCGCTCCAGGGCTACCTTCACTCCATCGACGGCGGCCTGCTCACTGGCGGTGGCGTCGGCCACAGCGGCCTTAGTCGCTTCGGCGGTAGCCACGGCCGCGTCAAACTGCTGTTTGCTGATCACATCCTTCTCAACGAGCGGCTTGTAGCGTTCGAGATCGGCTTGCGCCTTGGTGTAGTTGGCCTGAGCCTGGGCCACGCGGGCGTGCGCAGCATCTAATTGTCTCTCAGCCTGCCCTACGTTAGCCTGGGAACCACTGACATCGGCCCCCGCCGAACGCAGGTTGCTGCCAGTGTTGATGGTAGTGAGCGGCACATTTACGCTGGCGGCGGCGGCGTTGGCCTGGGCGCTGGCCAGAGCGGCTTCAGCATTTTCGACCGCAACTTTGTAATCCCTTGGATCAAGTTCGGCAATCACATCGCCAGCCTTGACCAACTGGTTCTCATCGACATCGACCTTAACTACCTGGCCGGCGATGCGGGAGCTGACCTGAATGAGGTGTCCGTTGACCTGAGCGTCATCGGTGTCCTCTGAGAAGGTGGAGTGCCACCAGACGCCGAGGGCAACCAGCACGAGAATCAAAACCACAACGACAATAATGGCCGTGCGACGGGACCGCGGCTGCGCGTTTTCGATTTCTTCGCTCGGATCGATTTGAACTTTCGTTGAAGATGAATCCGCCACGTTTACTTCCCTCCCAGATAATTCTTGTAGTTTTCGCCGGCTCCCAGAGCCCGCGCCAGGCTGAGCTTCGCCACATTGTGCCGGTAAAGGCTGCTCACATACTGGTCATTGGCCTGAGCCACGGACTGTTGGGCCTGGCTTACGGCCAGATTGTCGCTGACGCCATTGGCGTAACGTTGCTGCGCCTCGTTGAGGGCTTCGTTGGCCAGGGACACACTCGATTTGGCGACCTCGACTTGCTGCTGGGCCGAGGCAATGTCGAGCAGCGCGTCGCGCACATCGGCATCCACCTGCGCATTCTTGTCGCTGAGCTGAGCTTGCGCCGTATCCAATTGCGCCTGGGCTTGCTGCGCCTCGCCGCGCAAAGCGTATTCCTTAAACAAGGGAACACTTACGCTGCCTGTTGCGTCGCCGGTGCCGTGCGAGGAGTTCACGTTGACGCCGATGTCGCCGTAATCGCCATCGAATTTCAGTGTTGGCAGCCGGTCTGCGGTGGCCGCCCTGCGCTGCTCCTGGGCTGCCTTGGCCTGCTCCATCATCGCCGCGAGATCCTTGCGGTTGGCGTGCGCCTGGCGAATCGCAGCTTCAATATCGATCTCGTCGAAGACAGCGTAAGGCGCCTGGTCGGCCAGTGTGAAGCTCTGAGCCAGCGGCAGGCCAATGGTTCGAGCCAGCGCCAGCTTGTCCTTCTCCAGCGCATTGCGGGCCACGATCAATTGCTGGTCGAGCGATTGCGAGTCCACGCGCGCGCGCAGCTCATCGAGCAGCGGCGCCGTCCCCGCCTCGTGATTCGCAACCGCCTGGTCGAGAGAGATTTTCGCCGCTGCCACTTGCGCTTCCACGCTGGCAACGCGGCTTTCATCCGCAAGAACGAGCAGGTAAGCATTCCCCACGACCAGCATCACCATCTCGCGTGCGTCTTGAGCCGAGAGAGTGGCGGCAGCAAAGTTGTGGCGCGCGGCCATGTAGTTTCGCAGCGAAGCCACGTCGATCAGCGACCAGCTCAGGTTGGCGCGCAGGTCTGTATATCCGAAAGGCCCGATGATCTTGGGGAAGCCGGGGATGCGGAGGCCTTCAGCGGGGAGGTCGACCTGCAACACGGCCTCCTTGCCATTGAATTCCACAGAGGGAAGCAACGCCTGGAGCTGACTGAGCCGTTGGCCGCGAGCCGCTGCCGTCTGGGTTCCGCTCAGAATGATGCCCAGGTTGGCCCTGAGGCCGCGCTGGATTGCATCGTCCAGGGTGAGACTCAGAGCCTCCGCCGAGACCTTGCCCTGTGCGACGCTGCCCTCAAAGGCGGACGTGCTCTGAGCTGGAGTTGGGGCCGCAATTTGAGCAGCCAGCCCAACGGGGAGCAGTGCCGACAGCGCAAGCGCCAGGGCGCAAGTACAGGGAAGCAACGAGCGGGTGCTGGAACAGATTGAAGGATTCAAGATCGTTCGACTTTCACTGAATGGGTGCAGAAGAAGAAGACCTCCACTCCCAATGGATGCCGGGAGCGGCGGCAGGACTCCTGAATCTAGTGTAACCAACTCGCCGCTCCGGCGTTTGGAGGCGATTCAAAACGCTTGACTTCCCGCCGCCTTTATCGCGTGCCCGATGCCTGAATCAGTTGCGAGGCAAGCGAGCACAGCCCCTGTCGAAAGACCTCGCCCACCGCTTGCTGGGTCCATGCGGCCGACTGTGGGCCACCGTGTGCCTTCAGCATCCCGGCAGTTTCCGCGGCGTTGAATCCGGCCACCGCGCGAAGAATAAAAACAGTTCGCATGGCCGTGGGCAGGCTGGCCAGCCACGTCCGCACTCGGTCGCGCTCCGGACCGGCGATCATTCGTTCCAGTTCCTCGTTCGAGATTCCGGCTGCGGCGAGGTCGTCGTCCTCGATACAGGTCGAGGCGGGGGCGAGTCCTTCGGGAGCAGCCAGGCTGCCTGGGTCGCGTCCGCCGATCAGATCGAGGGCCGCGGCCGAGAGCGCCCGGCGGCTACTTTCGACCGCCTCCTGGGGATTCTGACAGACCGAAATCTCCGCGTCGGCAATGGCCATTTCCACCAGCCGTTCGCTGTCCGCACCTTCGCCCACTAGCATCGACGCCAGACTGTAAAGTCCGGCGGCGATCAACTCCACGATCTCCGCCAGTTCGCCTGTTGCTCCGGAGCCCGTGCTGGCGCCAATGCTCGGGCTGGCTGGCTTTAGATCATCATGCCGCGGATCGACTTCGTGAGACATGGAAATAACTCCTGTTTGGATTAAGGCAAACCGACCCAATCTTTATCCTCAACCCGGCGGGCCAGGCGGGTCAAACAAGGTGAGATGCAAATGCGGGCGCGACCGAGCCAACTGCATCCATGGTTTCATCGCCAGGTGACCTTTGGAACCATCAGAGTTTCGGTTGTGTCGACGGGAATAAATCTTCTGTCTTATCATGGAATGAATGATTTTTCCGATCAAAACCTGCGTTGTCTGCTCGGAAGAGTTCGAGCTGAGGCCGAATAAACCCGGCTTCGCCAATCGCTGCCCCGCGTGCAGTGAACCGGAGGCAGCCGAGCCCGCCGAAAAGCTCCGCCTCGACGCTGAAGCGCGCAAGGCCGAGAGTGAGATGAACGAGGCACGGCGGCGAACCATCCGCGATATGCTCTATCGCAAAGAGAGCTGAGCGGGGTACACCTCTCGCAATCAAAATCGGCAAATCTAAAAGCGAAATAAATAAGACGCCTTGATAAAGATCTGCCGCCCATCGTTCAAAAAATTCAGCGAACGGGGCGCGATTGTATTGTCGGCATCGCAGACACCTCCTGGAAAGCCTTTACAAAGCGCCCGGTCGAGATTTTGCAGATCGTTGTTATAGCCGATATAGATCGCCGTGCCGGGATGCGGTAGCCATGTAAACAGCGCCTCGGTGCCCACCTGTTTTGTTCGCGGCAACGATGTCTCCAATGCATTTGCCAGCGTCGTGTCGTACTCGACGATAACCCGCGCCGAGAGCGCTTTCGTGAATTGGTAGTTCACCTTGGTGCGAAACACCTGGCTCTCATAAACGAACAAGCCGTCCGCAACCGAGTGGTCGCGATCCAGCAGATAAGTATTGTCCGCGGTCAGTTGGCGAAGAGGTTGCAGCGTGAACAGCGCCTGAACATATTCTTGGTTCAGCAGAGAGGGCGACCTGCCGGCCACCGGATTGTAATTAACATTTCCGCTTCGATAAGTTGTGAGGTTGAAGTTGAATTGAGGAAATGGCGCGCCCTTCGCAACGATCCCCGCGAAGTTTTCGGTGAAATTTCTATAGTCTGTGAGCACCGGATAGTTCGGCGGTCCCACGGTGTCGGAGTTTTCTCCGCCCAGCGGTGCAATGATGATGTTGCGGGGCAAAAAGATGAACGGATCGAAGGTCGAATAATGAAGCACGCGGTTGCCAAAATGGTCGTAGGCCACAGTGTCGCTGGTTTCGACGCCAATGCTTTGGATCACCCTGTGCTTCGGATACCACTGGTAGGTCATATGCGTGAAACTGTTGCGAACGTTCGAGCTTTGAATGAATCCGAGTTGGGTCTGGAAGCCGGTGCTCATATCTTGAAATGTCGACTGTAGATTGAACGAGTGTCCGACATGCTGCAATTGAAAACTGCTTGCTGGGCCGGCCGAGTAAGTCGGGGTAGTTCCGCTGTCCACCGTGCCCCTGGTCGAACTCTCCACCATCTGCCCCAGCGCTGTCCATTTGTTCGTCGCCCGCAAGGTGAAATCGACGCCCCCGATACGGTTTGATCCCTGGCCAAATTCTTCGTCGGTATAAATGGCGCCGATGCTGAAGTCCTTGCCGAAGTCCTGCGACACGCGCCCCACGGCAAAGATTGCCCGTTTGCCATAGAGCGCATCGCCCGGCGCAACCGTCTGCCCCGGCTCACGGTCGTCGATGGCAAAGAAGCCCAGATTCGTATGGCCAATCTTTCCCGTCACCCGTCCACCGTACTCTGGCCGAATGATGTTGCGCGTATAGACCAGATCGATGGGAGTGCTGAAGTAATTCGCATTTTCCAGAAAAAACGGCCGCAGCTCGGGAAAGTAAACCGGATAGCGTTGATTGACGGTGAACTGCGGTTGGTCCGACTCGATGTCGCTGAAGTCCGGATTGATTGTCGCGTCGAAGACGATGCTGTCTTTGAGAATCGCCTTGATCTCCCCGCCTTCCGTGCCTTCAAAATGCCGCGAGCTGAAAGAAGGATTCAAAGGGTCAACGGTATCCAGCGTTCGCTCATTCTGAGCCAGGTCATAGGGATTGATCTGTAGATTATGCGAGCCGGTCACGCCTTCGATGCCGCTCAGATCTCCCTCCTGGGTAAGGAC
This sequence comes from uncultured Occallatibacter sp., assembly GCA_964438125.1. Classification (GTDB taxonomy): domain Bacteria; phylum Acidobacteriota; class Terriglobia; order Terriglobales; family Acidobacteriaceae; genus Telmatobacter. Next base: position 5,066 of record CAYTJN010000058.1, on the reverse strand, counting down.
GCCGGCAACATTGGTTGAGATCCGCGGCCAGTAATCCACCTCACTGTTGCGGGGGAAGTTGCGCATGAAGACGACGCCCCAGTCGCCGCCGTTGGGCGGAAAGCGCAGGCTGCGAAATGGAATCGCCACCAGTGCCATCCATCCGCTGGCAGTTACCTGCCCATCGGAGTCCCAGACTTGATCGTAGCTGTAGTCTGGCTGGCTCGCCGCCTCGCTCCAAGCCGCGTCAGCCTGCACGCCCGCCGGATTCACCGTGAACAGCACGCCCTTCCGTCGATCTTGAAACGAATCGAGCAGCACCGAAACGTTGTCGTCGTTCAGAACATTCTCGCGGCGTGCCAGATGTCCGCGAATCTGGGCTGGGTGACGGTCGCGGCAAATGAAGACGAAATAAAGGGCCGTCCTGGTATATCCCAGCCAGACCTTGGTCTCTTCGGTTGCCGGCTCGCCGTCGCGGGGCGTGTTCTGAATAAAGCCCTTGATCTCCAGCAGCTTGTCCTTGAGTTCGGGACGCGGTTCCATGCCTTCGAAGTCCGAGAGCTTTATTCCATCGGCCAGCAACGGAACTCGATTCTCGTGGGCAGGATGGGTCTTCTGTACTGGCACCGGAATCGTCGCCGGAAGCACACTCTGCGCCGACGATGTGTTCCATGCCGCCATCGCCAAACACATCGCCAAGGCTAGAATCCCGCGTCGCATCTCCCTATGGTAATCATTTATCTCCTCTTTGGTAACTAAAGGGCGATAATTTGTTCCATCTCGGGCAACACGCGCCGTCGGGGTCAATCTTTCTAGCTCGTGCAATCGAACTCCCTCGAAACGCTCAATCTCGCGGATCAGCAGGCTGCGGAGCCGACGAGTCGGCGCAATCGAGGCCGCCGGTGGGGCATAAGATGCGGGCGTGATTGGGTTTAATCATGGGTCTCGGCTGGTGGGCCGCCGGGATCAGTGCGGGAGCCAGCCCCGGTGAGTTAACGTCCGCCAGGTTTTCTTCCTCAAGAATCAGCGGACGCTGCATGACCATCTCCACCTGCGTCCCGCTCTCAATGTTGACGTCGGCACCCCTGGTAAAGATAGTCGACAGCCCCGCCGCGGCAACCCCCGCACCGATTCCGATCAGCCCGCCCTCGATCGGATGGCCGGCACCCAGTCCACCGATCGACCCCACACTGCCGCCGGTGGGTATGGCGACTTCAGCCACCTTGCCGGCGTTGCGGCTCCTATCCGGATCCTGTTCGATGGTGCCCTCGCCGTCATCTTTCACGGTCTGCTTGTGCGCTCCGGGGAGGCTGTTGACCAGGCCCGGAATCTCCACTACCGTGCCGTTCGGAAAGATGATTGAGGTGAAGTGCATGTCGAGCTGCGACTTGCCCTTCCCACGTCCGGCGCGCACCACGCGATCGACTACACCCTGCACGTAGACCCCGGCGGGAATCATCACCCGGTTGCCGACGACTACCGGAAAGGTCGAAGCCAGGTAAACGCCATCGCCGGGCTTCGCGCTCTTGGTATTGATGGCGCTGCGCAACTGCAAGAGCACCTTGGTGCCGGCAGGCACCGTATAAGACTTCTTGGCCACGGCGAACTGCGGATCGTTTTCGGCAGTCTGCGCAGCCGCGCTCGGCGTAGCATCGGCTGTGGCCGCAGCCTGGGCCAATGCACCCCCGGAGGCCGCGGATACAAAAACCAGCACCATTGCAGGCATCAACCATCGAACTCCCAGATGCATCATCCCCTCCATGCTACTGTAGTTCTGCTGAGAGATAGACTTGCCATCCGCCTTCAAGGATAGCCTCCAAATCTCACGGCTAGACAAAAATGAACCGGACTCCAAGCCGGTTCGACAGCGAGACCGGGTGTGGCCCAGGTCAGGATTTTCAGAGCTGGGGCACCGTGAACCACAATCACCCCTGATCATGCTGTCGCGTTTCAATTCGTCCGCATCGGTAGTACGATCGAATTCAAGAATGAATTCAGATCTCGTATCATCCGGCGGCGCACGCGAGCAGTTTTGCGCTGTCTACCAAGTGCTGAACGACGCCATCGCAGCTCATGCTTTCCCTGGCTGCGCCTTTGGCGTGTTGGCTAACAATAAGATCGTGCTCGTGGACGCGCTGGGCCGCTTCACTTACGACGAAGCCGCTCCCGCCGTCATTTCCTCGACCGTCCACGACATCGCGAGCATCACCAAAGTCGTCTCAACCACCGCTGCAGTAATGCTGCTCTATCAGCGCGGGCTCATCGACTTGAAATCTCCACTCGGCGATCTGCTCCCCGCATTTCTCTCCGGCCGCTCCGCAGCCGATCCCGCTCGCCGCGTAACCGTCAGCCACTTGCTGGCGCATAACTCCGGGCTGCCCGGTTACTTGGAATTATTCCGTGCCGCCGCCACGCCTGAGGCGCTCGTGGAAGCGTGCCTCAAGCTGCCTCTTGAAGCCGAGCCGGGCTCTCGCGCCGAGTACTCCGATCTCGGCTTCATCCTGCTTGGCAAGGCCCTTGAAGCATTGACCGGCGAACCTCTCGCCACCTGGGTGCCCCGCGAGATCCTTTCGCCGCTTGGCCTCGCGGCAACCTGCTTTCGTCCCCCGCCTAGCGCGCGAAGTTCGATTCCCCCCACCGAGGAAGATACGACCTTTCGCCGCCGTCGAATTCAAGGGGAAGTCCAGGATGAAAATGCCTGGCTGCTCGGCGGCGCTGCCGGTAACGCGGGGCTGTTTTCCACTGTGCCCGACCTGCTGCGTTTTGCCGGCGAAATCCTTGCGGCTGCCTCCGGCAACTGGCGCCTTTTCCACTCGGCGACCATCGAACAATTTGTCCGGCGGCAAGGCCCCGAGGGCAGTTCGTGGGCGCTCGGTTGGGATACGCCGTCTCCGGATTCCACCTCTGGCCGGCATTTTTCGCAAAGTTCAATCGGGCACCTTGGCTTCAGCGGCTGCTCAATGTGGATCGACCGAGAGGCCCGCGTCGCGGTGGTGTTTCTGAGTAACCGAACATGGCCCGACCGAAAGAGCCGGCTCATTCGTCAGATCTGGCCCGCCTTTCACGACGCCGTCCGTGAGGCAATCTGATTGACTTACAAGCTGCGCCTCTCCAGGTCACATCCTTCCGGAAGAATTCTAATCGGATTTGACCGATTTGAAGATACAATAAAGACTCGGGGACAATGCGATGCTAACCAGCTCAACGACGCAGGAATCGGCGAATACCCAAATGAACGGCGGGAATAACCACCAAGCCCCCTTGCTTCAGGAACTGACAACCGAGAGCCAGAACGAGGCCTCTCAAGGCTTCGACACAAAATCGGCACTCGAAATCGCCCGCATCATCAATCATGAAGACGCCAAGGTCGCCGCAGCGGTAAAGAAAGCTCTTCCTGAGATCGCGCTGGTCATCGATCAGGTCGCACGCTGCCTGCGCGATGGCGGCCGGTTGATCTACATCGGCGCCGGTTCCAGCGGTCGCATCGCCGCCCTCGATTCCTCCGAATGTCCACCTACTTATTCAACCGCTCCCGGACAGGTGCAGTACATCATGGCCGGCGGCCCCAAGGCGCTGGCGTCGGCTGTTGAGGTCAATGAAGACTCCGAAGAGCTTGGCCAGCGAGACATCGCCCGCCGTCGTCCCACGCGCAAAGACATCGTGGTGGGCATCTCCGCCTCCGGTCGCACTCCCTATGTCGTCGCTGCCGTGGCTTATGCGCGAGCCCGCGGAGCGCACACCGCCGCCGTCACCTGCAACCACGAAACTCCAATTGCCGGGGCAGCGGAGATCGTCATTACCGCCGACGTCGGCCCCGAGGTCATCTCCGGCTCCACGCGCCTCAAGGCCGGCACCGCACAGAAAATGATCTTGAATATGATCACCACCGGCGCCATGACTCGTTTGGGCTATGTGTACGAGAACCTGATGGTCAACGTGCACATGCAAAACTCCAAGCTGGTCGAGCGCGGCATCCGCATTCTGATGTGTGCTTGCAAGATCGATCGCGCCACAGCCGTCGAGACCATTAAGTGCGCGGGCCGCAGCGTCCCAGTGGCCCTGGTGATGCTCAAGGCCCGCGTCGACAAGCCCGAAGCCGTCCGCCGCCTGGCAAAATCCGACGGCAACGTGCGGCTCGCTATTGAGGACAATGTGCTGGAGCTTTAGCCGTGTAGCGTGGAGCACGTCTAATCGACAGCCGTGAGTAACCACGGTGCGAAGCAGAATCAAGGTCTGAACGGCAAGTTCTCAGTATGTGTCTTCGCGCCGCAAACTACGGTGCTGCAAGATCACTTCTCTCTCCATGATGTCGTAGCGAAAGCGGAATCTGCCTGAGCGAAAACGATACTGGCCTTCTCCTGCTGCGACATTGCGAAGCTTCTTGATCGGAAATTTGCTGCTCTTGTTGTGCGGGTCCACCGACAGAACGACAATGGCATCGGAATATCGCGTAGCGAGTTCTGAATGTCTTGGCGCCAGTTTCTTCATCAACCTGTCAAAGTGGGCTGTCGTTGAGACAAGATAGGCCGGTTCTTTCATCGGCCCACGCTATTCAGTTCTTTTTGCGGTTATCTTTTGCAACTCGGTGAGCAAAGCCCCTGCGGGCCTTTTCTTACCTGTGAGATAATCCCTTTGGCTGGCCGCTATCGATGCTTTGACCTTTGGGTCACGCACTTCTAAATAGTCCTCTAGTTCATCGGCTGACATGATGCCAATAACTGGAATTCCGTCCTTCTCCAGGATGAAGTATTCATTTTTGTTGTGCGCTCGCAAGGCAATCTGGCCTAGATTGATGCGCGCTTTTGTGATGGGAAGCCGGTTGACGATAGCCATTGATGGATATTGATTAACCGCAATCAGATCATAGCACGAATTACGAAGCCGAATTGGGGCCACTCGGCAGGGCGATCGCATGAATGAGGGCAAATTCCATCACAGTTCCACAGTTTCACAGGAAATAGGGGGGGTGGGGGGGGAGGGCGGAAAGTAAAGCGGAACCCCATGGCTTTGTGCGGAAGGTTTCTATTCACGTACTAATGTTCACAAAAGAGCCGCTGAAATCGGTCGCTGCGCAGGCGCGGGAAACA
>CAYTJN010000057.1:0-22515 GCA_964438125.1 uncultured Occallatibacter sp. | reverse complement strand
GCGATTCGCGCGGCGTGCCGGAGTTCGTCTTCAATCCCCGCCTCGGCGAAACCTATCAGGAAGCGCTCGACATCAAGGGCAATCCCTCGCCCGATCTCGACTGGTACGAGACCAAGGACAAGGTCACCGGCGAAACCAAGCGCTACACCGTCGCCCACTGGTGCACCACCGAGGCCCGCTTCCGCAACCACCTCAAGAAGCTCAAGCCCGAGGCCGCAGCCAAGCTCATTCATCTCGATAACATGCTGGTCCGCATAACTCAACAGGATGTGGTCTATCGCCGCTATCTAACCCCCGGCCACCGCGCCTTCATCCCCGACTTCGGTGTCTACATCACTTACGAGGAGAACGGCAAAACCGAGTACCGCGCGCTAAGTCGCCAGTTAGTCATGTTCTGCACCGAGCGGAGAAAGGCCTGGCGCATGTTGCAGTCGAAGGCGGGAATCGTCAACAAGGAGTACGCCGCCCAGCGCGAGTTACTAGCAGAAGTAGATGCAGGCAAACTCCCCTTAGCTGAATTCCTAACCAACGCCCACGAGTTACTAAAAGAGCGCCTAACCGGCCAAGTGCTAGCCAAGGTATAACGAAACCTTTCAATCAGCGTCAGAATCACAGGTCTGAAAACTTAGACCTGTGATTCACGCAATTTATCCGGCACAACAACAACTCTTTGGTTTGCGGAACAGAACAGTAAGAGCGATCTTCTAGGCTGGTTGCTGGCCTTTACATTCCGGGGTCGGTCGTTGGAATCGGCGACTTAAACTCGAATCCATCCCCCAACTGTTCGAGGCATGGCATCGTGGTATCAGCCGGTAGCGGCACCCATTTGATTTTGCCAGGCTCAGCGGCCATTGGAACGGCGGACCCGTTGTCGATCTTAGCTTTCTTGGCAAGGTAATTTACACTTACCGAATAGTAATGACCGGTCCCGCGGTGCAGAGTGGATTTGTCGTATCCAATAAGGATCATGCATCCATTTTGATAGCGAAACCGGAATGAGAAGTCGCTCTCAATCATGCTTCCAACGCGGTCCGACGCAATAAGGTCAACGCTGAAATTCCCCTTCCCAATCTTGATGCCGTCAAATGGATCGTCAATCGTTGGCGAGTCCAGGCGGGGGATCAGTTGATGGTTTTGCGCAATAAGCTTATAACCGTTTGATTTTTTGTCGGCAAAGAGAACCATCAGTATCCGAGGGTTGGAGTCGTATTGATCCGCCCCCCCTCCATCTGGAATCTTGAAGATATTGCTGGGATTCATCTGATGCAAGACCAAGACGAAATCTGGGTCGCCATCTCCATTCAAATCGACTTCAATCTTCTTTTCAATTCCCCATCCCGCAGGAACAAATCCTTCTGGTGATGCAGCCTGCTGAACAAGAGCCGGATATTGAACGCGAGAAAGTTCGGAGTGGTCTTTGGATGCCGAATCCTGCGCCACTGCCGAGCAGCACAAACACACTATTACAACCAGAAACAAGGAACCAACAGGCCGCATTACATCTCCCTTACTTACGTCTCATAAAGAGTCTCATTTTGGATTCCCTTGAGCTGCTGCAGCAGGGGATGGCGCAACTGGAGCGGATGCAACGGGAGCAGGCAACTCTCTTGACAGAAGCTCTGCCTCTTGCTGCGTGCGCTGCTTGTAGTTGGTATAGGCTCGCAGTTTTTCAATCGCCTGCTTCCAGTTACCGGAGGTCGCCTGTGTTCGGAAGGCGATCGCCTCGGAATTTACAGGATTGGCTCCCTCCTGGTAGACACGGGAGAACCATACGGTCTGCCATCCCGATGGAAGCAAGGCGAAGAGCGGAACATTAGGCTTCTTTACTTTGTTCCAGGCTTCGATTGCCCCACCCAACTCCTCGCCAAATACCGCTCCATCGCACAAGTCGGCTTCACTTTGGGTCAACTCCGGAACCGGCCCAATCTTCCCCACCTCTGCAGCTACCTGCTTTTTGCTCATCTTCCTGAAACTGTGTGAAGCAAAGGGACTGATCTTGTCTAGGAGGGTCTTGGGAAATCCGAATTTCTTCCACTGCTCGACGGACCATTGACCGACATCGAATCCAGAGGCCACAGTCATGCCGCTCTTGCCTACAACGACACCCCCTCTCATCGGAACGTAACCGCGCAGCCATTGATCCCCTTCGAGCGAAGCTATGAAGGCAAAGTCGACTTTGGCGCCGAAGCGCGGATTCAGCGGTGCAAACGCCGTCGGAGAAGTCTTGGAAATAAAGCGGCTGATCGGGGGCCGTTTGGGCAACTCGATCGCCCAAACCCTTCCAGCGACCAGACTGTGCGCCACAATATCAAGCGCCTGCGAATCCGATAACGGTGTGAGATTGCCGGAATTCATAGAACGGGCAAGCTTCTGAAGCGAGCTCACAGCCAAATGGTTGTGGTCGAAATGGTGCAAGTAGCTCGTGGCGCCAACTAGGTCGGGAAACCTCACTTGTTTAGCGCGCCAGTCGGATGGAAGTACATCTATTCCAATTACCACGCGGTGATTCCCATATCCGCGAAGCACATGAGCTTTCAGCCACAGGTATTCAGCGTGTTCCTCCGCATCCACGCGATCATCGAGCACCGTGAGTTGGGTATCTGCTTTGGAGATTGCCTCAGACAAACTGTTTGTCGACCCATTCATGGCACTAGGATACACCGATCCGGAAGGAGCGGAGAGTGACAATCATTGCTTGCAACAACGTTTGCAGATCATTTCCAGCATTCCTGTTACCTTGTAGATGGACTGATCGCCGAGCACGAGGCGTCCGTCCAGTTCCCGCAAAAAATCGGGGGTACCCCCACCCCCCCCCTGTTTCCTGTGAAACTGTGAGACTGTGAAGGATTTCTCTCGGGCAACCCAATCTGGCACCACAGTAGTCACGTTAGCGTTTTGGTGCCGAACAGGGTAAACCCGAAGATAACCCTATAAAACCCCTAGACGAACCGGGAATAGATCATGGAAGATAGATCGTAAGGAGCTCCCTCAATGCGGTTTACAGCGAGAATCGAAGTCCACGATAACGACTACGTATTGCTGCACGAACGGATGAAAACAGCTTCGTTCAGCCGCTCAATGGTCGATTCAAGCACCGGGAAGAGAGTCCAATTGCCGCTCGGCGAATACGTCAGCGACGCATATTCAAGTGCCCAGAAGGCGCTTTTTGCTGTCATGCAGGCATCGCTTCCTATTGACTTCAACGCTGAGATCGTCGTCTCCGGCGGCGGCAAAATCCTGAGTCATGGTTGCCCCGAGGTGGAAGAAAATCCGTGGTCCTTTATCTTCCCAAATCCCTCTAATGCCAAGGTAAGCAGGCCCTTGGTGGGATGCTACAGCTTATTCCAAAACTAGCTTTAGAAGTGCTTGAATCTTCGAAATAGCTCCGTCTCCGGCAGGCAATGACAAAATAGAAGTATGCCGCCGACCGATCCAGTTCCGCCCGCCTCGATTGTGCTCACAGCCGCCCAAGCCCGCGTGCTGGGCGCACTGATCGAAAAGGAAGTGACCACTCCGGACTACTATCCGCTCTCGATCAATGCGCTCATCAACGCCTGCAATCAGCGCTCGAATCGCGAACCGGTGATGGATCTGGATGAGGAGGAAGTGCGCCTTGCCCTTCATCGCCTGGAAGACCTGCGCCTGGCGGGACGTGCGCGTGGGGCGGACGGGCGTGTGACCAAATACGAGCACTGGCTGGGCGAGTTCTTCAACTTCACCCGCGCCGAGGCGGCGTTGGTTTGTGTGCTCCTGCTTCGCGGTCCGCAGACGCCAGGTGAACTGCGCGGACGCACCGAAAGAATGCATCGCTTTGACGAGATCGGAGAGGTGCTGGCGGCACTGGAAAAATTGATGAATCGCGAACCGCCTCTGGTCGCCGTGTTGCCGCGCCAGCCGGGGACCAAAGAATCGCGTTATGCGCATCTGCTTTCTGGCGGCATCGAGTCGCTGGCGGCTTCTTTTGCCGCGGAACCTGCATTTGTGCGGCGTGAAGCGGGAGAGGACGCAGCCCATGAAGAGCGGATCGCCCGGTTGGAGGCAACTATCATCGAGGTGCGTCAACAGATGGCCATGCTGCAGCAGAAGATTGACGATCTGTTTGGAGATGGATAGGCGCCGTGCTCCACGCAAGAACTTCGAGGAATACCGACGCAATATCAACTCTCTGGGTGTTCTCCCGCCCGTTGTTTAAAAATCAGAATACAGGCAATCACGAGCACAATTAGCGTGGCGGAGGCCGTATAGCGGCTCAGGTTGAGGCCACCTTGATTCAGAGGCTTGTCCAGCAGATCGCCGACTACGGCGCCCAAAGGCCGCGTAAGAATAAATGCCGCCCAGAAAAGCACCGTCTTCGAGATCTTCGTCCAGAAATGCAACGCCGCCACGACCAATAGAAGAAAGAGGAAAATCGCCACTCCGCCGAGATAACCAAGCCCCTCGCTGTCGGCCGTCCAATCTCCGAGCGCCGTGCCGAGGGTTTGCGAAAACATGATCGTTACCCAATAAAAAATCTCGGCCTTTGGTGTGCTTACGGTGTTGACTGACACAGACCCCAGCGCCCAATACCATGTGCCGAGAGAAGCCAACAACAGCACAAGCAGCGTCGCGCTTCCTCCGGCATAGCCCACGCCGAGAGAACGATCGGCAAAGTCAGCCATCGTGGTGCCAACCGTAGTGGTCGCGATGATCGTCGTCCAATAAAGAAAGGAATGAAACCTCCTGGCCTTTACCTGGAAGATCACCGCAACAATAAAAATCGCAGCGAAGATCGCAGTGCCTACCAGATAGCCGAGATTCATCGACATGGTCACTGCATCGCCCGCAGTCTCGCCAAGGGTAGTGCATAGGACCTTGATAATCCAGAAGACCAACGTGACCTCAGGCACCTTGCTGAAAGCGCCTGTCGATCTGAGTCTTTCGGTTGCGTGTTGCATTGACGTCCTTTCGAAGGCCGGCAGAGCCGTATCAAAATGCAGATTCGTCTGCTTCCACACTAAGATGCAGCCAGAATGACCGGAGGCTGTTCCTGCATTTCTGTCCAATCTTCGGCAGGCACTTGGCTTCCCGGCTTGTTAGATCAATTCGTAACCGGCAAACCAGTAGCCGATCTCAAAGGCCGCTGTCTCCTCCGCATCGGATCCGTGGATGGCGTTTTCTGACATTGAACTGGCAAACTTTTTTCGGATGGTTCCCTCGTCGGCGTTGGCTGGGTTGGTCGCGCCCATCAGCTTGCGCAAATCGACAATCGCGTTGTCTTTCTCCAGAACCATCAACACCAGCGGTCCCGACGACATGAAATCGCAGAGCCCGTCAAAGAATGGCTTGCCGGCGTGAACGGCATAGAATCCCCTGGCTTGCGCTTTGGAAATCGACTGCTTTTTGATGGCCACGATCTGAAAGCCTGCCCTTTCGATCTCGGCCAGAATGGCCCCGGTAAAGACCTTGCGGACGGCGTCAGGCTTGACGATGCTGAAGGTGCGTTGCGCCACTTGATGTGCTCCTAAGTAGATTTGCGTCTTCGCATTCATTGTAATTTGCAGACATTGCCGGCTGCTCTTCAGGGCCGAATCTGATAAAGTTTCGGCATGTTTCAATTTGCCGCAGCACCCTGCCGCACTCTGATCGCTTTAGTTGTCACGGCTGCGATTCCGGCCATCTGTCAGATCGTGCCTGCCCCGACACCAACGAAGAGTCCCGAGTTGCGCGTTTTTGATGGTTCTCTGGTCGACAAGACGGTGGATCCTTGCGAAAACTTTTACCGCTACAGTTGCAACGGCTGGTTCAAGCGCAACCCGCTTCCCGCCGACGAAACCTCTTATGGGCGCTTCACTGAGCTGGCGGAGTTGAACCGGCTCCACCTGAAGCAGATCCTCGAACAAACTGCCCTCGCGGACCATATGAAACGCAACGCCAACACTGCAAAAATCGGTGACGAATATGCAAGCTGCATGGATACGACCTCAATCAACAAGCTGGGTCTTTCGCCGCTCTTTCCCGAACTGGATAAGATCGCGGCGTTGAAGTCTGCGGCAGATCTCCCTGTCTTGCTGGCCCATTTGCACTCGATCGGAGTGAACGCATTTTTCGGATTAGGTTCGAATCAGGATTACGCTGATGCAACCTCTATGATCAGCTTCTATGGCGCTGGCGGGCTGGGTTTGCCTGAGCGCGATTTCTACACACGCACAGACGCCAAGTCCTTGGAGACTCGGCAGCAATACAAGGATCACGTGCGCAGGATCTTCGCGCTGGCCGGTGAGCCCGATGCGCAGGCCACGCAAGACGCCGATACGGTGATGGCCATTGAGACGCGGCTGGCCAAGGCTTCCCTTACAATTACCGAACTGCGCGATCCGAAAAATCTGAATCACCCTACCGATGTGGCTGGTTTCGCAAAGGAACTTACGCATTTTTCGCTGGCCGATTACGTGACCGCCGCTCATGCGCCCCGCGCGGGCAAGGCCAACGACACGGAACCGAAATTCTTTGCCGAGTTCAACGCGCTGATAGCCGACACGCCGATCGATCAGATAAAGGCCTATCTGCGCTGGCACCTGTTACACGCTTACGCCGGAACCAGCCTGCCCGAAAGCTTCGATCAGGAGAACTGGAGCTTTTATTCACACACTTTGAACGGCGCGGAAAAGCAGCAGGAGCGCTGGAAGCGCTGCACCAGCCGCGTCGATCGTGAACTCGGCGAGGCTTTGGGCCAGGAGTATGTGGCGCGCTACTTCCCTCCAGCAGAGAAGCGGCAGGCCCTGGAAATGACGCTGGCTATCGAGCAGACCATGGACAAAGACATCGACTCGCTGGACTGGATGGGCTCTGCTACCAAGATTGAAGCCAAAGAAAAGTTGCATACCGTAATGAATAAGATCGGCTATCCGGAGAAGTGGCGTGACTATTCCAAACTCCGCATTACCCGCGGTGATGCGCTGGGCAACGAGATGCGCGCACACGAGTTCGAGTTTGCCCGCGATCTGGCCAAGATCGGCAAGCCTGTGGATAAGGGCGAGTGGGAAATGACGCCGCCGACGGTCAATGCTTATTACGACCCGCAAATGAACAACGTGAATTTTCCCGCCGGATACTTCCAGCCTCCGTTCTACAGCGACAAGGAAGACGACGCTGCCAACTACGGCGACATGGGTTCGACCGTTGGGCACGAATTGACGCATGGCTTCGACGACGAGGGCCGGCAATATGACAAAGACGGCAACCTTAAGAACTGGTGGACCAAGGACGATGAGATCGGATTCAACAGCCGCGCCGACTGCATGGTCCGGCAGTATGACGCCATCGAGGCCGTGCCGGGAGTTCATTTGAATGGCAAGCTCACGCTGGGCGAAAATCTGGCCGATCTGGGCGGACTATGGCTCGCATGGCTGGCCTGGCTCGACAAGGCGCAGGCCGCACATGTTGACATGGATGCAAAGACTGGCGGCTACACGCCCGACCAACGCTTCTGGATTGCCTACGCGCAGCAGTGGTGCACGCAGACGCGGCCCGAGCAATTGCGGACTCAAGCGCAAAGCGATCCACATGCGCCAGACGAGTACCGGACAAACTCCGTCTTGCAGGATCTGCCGGAGTTCGCCAAGAGCTTCAGTTGCCGAAAGACGGCAGCGATGGTCAGTCCGAAGCCCTGCCGCGTATGGTAACTGCCGGTTTTCAGACTTTACTGAGTCGGCGCCTTCGGTGCAAAGTATCCCTTGCGTGTTCGCACCAAGTAGTGCCGGTCATTGCAGTAGAGATAGATGGGACGAAACGCGCCATTCTCCTTGAAGTCGGCTGGAGTATAAGTTAGCGCATACTGGCTGCGCAGCTCTGTTTCAATGGAGTGAAAGCTGTTGGACATCTCTTCGACAGAAGGCGGGAAGAAGGCTTGGCCGCCCGTCTCCGCGGCCATCTGGGTCAGCACCTGGTCGCCCGCACCACGGCTTGGCGTCCAGTTCGTGCTGATGGCGTAGATGATGGTATCTGCCCGCTGACACTCTTTGATGGCTTCGTCCTTGTAGACGCGGCTCTGATTGTCATCGCCGTCTGAGATCAGCACCATCGCTTTGCGCACCGGTTCCTGACCGCGTGAAATGTCCACGAGCTTGTCGCGGCAGGCAGTGTAGACGGCATCGAACATCGCCGTACCGCCGCCGGGCCGCAGCCGGTTAACGCCTGCTTCCAGGCCGTCGATGTTGTTGGTCCAATCCTGAGTTACTGTAGGAGTTACATCGAAGCCCATCACGAAGGCGCGGTCGCTCTTCGCCTTGAGGATTTGCAGCAGAAAATCGATGGCGGACTGCTGCTCAAACTCGAACCGCGAACGAATCGAGGTGCTGGCATCGATGACGATTCCTACCCGTAGCGGAAGATTGATCTGCTGATGGAATGAGGTCACCTTGGCCGGCGCCTTATTGTCATCAAGCAGCGCAAAATCGCTTTGCTTCAGGTTAGGAATATATTCCCCATGCTTGCTGGTCACGGTGAAGATGAGGTTGACCTCATTGACGGTCTTCGTGATCGTGGGCGCACCAACGTCTGTCGCTTGATCGGCTGGCCGTGCAGCAGGATTTTGGGCGGCTGGAGCAGGTGCCGGCGGAGCTGGCTGCGGGGTCGCAGGTTGCTGCGCATACGAAGCGGCTGCCGCAAACGCCACGGTGAAAATAAGACCCGAAATGTTTCTGTTCATAGCCTTCCTATTCTATCAACGGCGCAGCGTCTTGGCGTCAATATTACGCTGGTCACGTCCCTGAACTGGCCTGCACGCCTTCCAGACTCTGCAAGAAGGCCTCCAACTCCGCAGGCAGGGGCGCCTCGAGTTGAAGCACTTTGCCTGTCTTGGGGTGGGGGAACTCCAGTTGCGCGGCGTGCAGGAAGTTCCGCCCCAGCTTGAGCTTCTCCGGCTCCGATTTGCGCCGCGCTGCCTTTGACGTCGCTGCCTGCGATGCCACCTGGTCGGTCAGTTGGCCTGAGCCCCCGTAGAGAGTGTCACCGACAACCGGATGGCCAATCGACGCCATGTGCACGCGAATCTGGTGCGTCCGCCCCGTCTCAATGCGTACCCTAATGAGCGTGAACTTGCCAAAGCGATTGGCAAGCCGTCGGACCACTTCGTAGTGCGTAACGGCCGTGCGGGCGTCGCCCAGGGGTTTGGCGGTCATGCGTGTGCGCCGCAGCGGATCGCGGCCTACGCTGGCGTTGATCGTGCCCTTGGCCCGCTCCACCGCTCCCTGAACCAGGGCTATGTAAGTCTTCTTGATCTGCCGGCTTGAGAACATCTCCGCCAGGGCGGCATGGGTGCGATCGTTCTTGGCGACCACAATCAGTCCGCTAGTGTCTTTATCAAGCCGATGAACGATGCCAGGCCGCAAGTCGCCGCCCGTGGCAGAGAGCGCTTTGAAACGAAAAAGTAGCGCGTTGACCAGCGTGCCCCGGCTGCGCTCATCCTCATTCTGCCCCGAACCGGCATGAACCATCATTCCGGCCGGCTTATTGATCACCGCGAGATCCGCATCTTCATAGACCACGTCCAGCGGAATCTCTTCCGCCATGGCCTTGAGCGGTGCAGGATGCGGCTCGCCGGTAATGTCGATGCGTTCTCCGCCACGCAGTTTGAGCGAGGCCTTTTCAACGATGCCGTTCACCAGCACGTCGCCCTGATCGATGAGCAGTTGCACGCGCGAACGGCTCACGTCCTCAAGCTGCGCGACAAGAAAATGATCGAGCCGCTGGCCCTTGGCCTCGGCTGTTGCTTCGAAGGTGCGCAGTTCAGTCATGCAGTGCCTCGTCGTTTATTCCAGGTCCTTTGCGCTCCCTTAACACCATTCCGCCGATCACCACCAGCGCCACAGCCGCGCTCTGAGGTCCATCCATCGCGCCGCCAAACAGCGTGCCGCGGCCCTCGGGATCACGCCAGAATTCTGTGACGAATACGGCCACACCTGCGCCGAGCAACATCAATCCGAAATCATCACCTTGCTGCCTCCTGTGCGGCAACCAAACTAGCAACAACAAACAGAGAATTAAAAAGGCCATTGCCGCGTAGCCCTGCACAGGATGCACAGGAACATCCAGCGGCGCGCCGCTCCAACGCGCCGCCAGCAAATGCGTATAGGTGACGGCCCAGTGCGAGGCCATCCCGGTGGCCTCAATCCCGTAGCCCGAGCCGGCCAGCAGCGCGCCCATTTGCTCGAAAGCCAGCCCCAGGGCAATGGGTGCGGCCAGCGCATCGGCGGTACTCCACAACGGCAGCCGTCGCCGGCGGCCATACAACAAAGCAGCCACGCCAGCAGTTAGCGCTCCAATGGTCCCCAATAGCGGATGGTGAATCATCGCCAAGCCCAGAATCCAGGACGGGTGCGACCGCAGGTCAGCGAAGTTCAGTGCGATCAGGAGCAGCCGCGAGCCAATCAGCGCTGCGAAGAGTGCCAGCACGCACAAGTTCCACAGCTTGCCCGGATCGACGCCCGTCATGCGGGCCGTTCGCTGAGCCAGAAACAGAGCCAGCAGCACGCCAACAGCGGCAGAAGCGCCATAGGCTGGAACCAGAATTGACCCGATATGAAAGAGGACTGGATGCACTCAAGCCAGAATACGGCATTTGAGCTTGTCGAAGTTCAAGATGAACGATTGTTGTACGCAACCCAGACTGCGCCGGCGGCGCAGATCTGCGGGGAAAGTAGAATCCGACCCACTGGGCCGTGGTTGATGCGCCGGTGAACCCGTCCTAAGACGGTGGAGCTCTCCGCGGTTCATTAGGCATTCCGGACTGGCGGACACGGCACACAGAACCGATTGTCGAGTTGAGCCCCTGTTCGTTGAATGTTGGTTCAACCAGCGTTGAATCGCCCACCTGCTTTGCAGGCCGGTTTCTATTGCGGATAGTAGGTGGATGCGCGAAAAATTGCAAGTCTTGCGCGCGGTAGGCGCAGTGTGCTAGTTTTCTGGCCCGCTGCATTTGGGAATAGTGAAATAAAAAAGATGCGCAGTGGATTTTTTCTTCGCAGGAGGGACGCCGGCGCGCATCATCTGTGTTAAGGCTCCATCCACACAACTGGGGCCATCCACACGTCTCGGGAACAGCCTTAAGAACCAGTTTTGCGTTCTTCCTCGAGAACCTCGTCCAACAAACCATGCAGGCTGGCGACCCGCAAGCGGCCCAGTTGCCCATCTGCGCTGCCGGTCTTCGAGGTGGACTGCGAGAGCTCATCCGCAAGATTCAACGCAGCAAGCACGGCAACACGCAGCGAATCTACAGTGCGGCCCTGCGCGGCCACTCCACGCATGCGAGAGTCAACCATCTCCGCCAGATTGCGGATGTGCTCGATGTCGTGTCCGGAAAGGTGATAGGGCTGATCGTAAATCTCAACTGTGACGTAGCCAACCGGTTTATCGGATCGCTCCTGAGCCATTGCAAACCTCACAGTTCCAGCGCGTCCAACTGCGAAAGCAGTCGCCCCACGCGTTGCCGCACCTGCTCTCGCTCCGCGCGCAAGGCGCTTACTTCCTTTTGCAGATTCCCGGTCAGCGGAGTCTGTTCACGCAGTTGGGCCTCGGCATCATCGGCGCGCTTTTCGGCTTCGGTGCGTGCCTGCCGCTCTTGTTTTACCAGGGTCACCGCACGCTGAATCCGCTCTTCAAGGGCGGAGAAATCATCCGCACTCAGTGTCAATGCGCTCGATTCATCGGTCGTGTGCGTTGCGCTATCGGCGCCAGGTGCTTCAGCCTGTGACTCTTCCGCCACGTCCGACTCCCATAAAGACTCAGACATAAACAACCTCCGTGCGAATGCGTCTTATCGGTGCAAGTATAACGCCGGATAGGGCGGTTTTGGGCTAACTCCGCAACCGCGCCCCAGCCTTGCCAACAGCCTCTACCACTTGCGCCTGAAAGCTCTGCAATTCCTCCTCGCGCAGCGTGCGGTCCGCAGCCTGAAAAGTCGTTCCCATGAGCAACGAGTACTCGCCCGCGCCCATCTTGGAGTCGCGAAAGACTTCCCGTACCCGCCATTCCACAAGTTCAGGAATCTCCAAACCGGCGACCGCCCGGTTGATCTTTTCCCACACGATCTTGTCGTCCGCTACCAGTGAAAAATCGCGGCGAACCGGTTGGAAGCGTGAGATTTCCTTTGCCACCGGCTTGCGCAGAGGCAGTTTGTAGAGCCGGTCAAGATAAATTTCGCACAGCAGGACCGGCTCCTTCAGCTTGCGTGCCGCGGCCTCGCCTGGATGCAATTGGCCGAACCAGCCCACGGTAACACCGTCAACGGCTACTCGCGCAGCGCGATACGGATGCAGCCACGGCGGAGTAATTCCGGCATCGGGCGGGAAGTGGTCAAAGTAAACGGCGCGTGACTGGAATCGTGCCAGGAGTTGCTCCACCACACCCTTTACATCGTGAAAATCGATGAGCCGACCGGCATGAAGCGCCCCTTCATCGGGCAGACTACCCACCGCGCCGAAAGCCAGAGAAGGCCGCTCCTCGACCTTTTCTGTTGTTCCGAAAAAGACCGTGCCTAATTCGAACAAACGAACATCGCTCACGTCGCGGTGCAAATTGCCTGCGATCATCGTCAACATGCCCGGCACGAGCGACGGACGCAGAACACCCGCCTCTTCGCTGAGAGGATTGCCCAGAGGAACCGAGAGTCCCGGTTGAGCCGCCGTCAGTTTGGCCTCGGCAGGCGAGCAAAAGGTGCTCGCAATTGCTTCATGAAGGCCGGCGGCAAGCATCGTCCGCCGTACTTCAGATTCCTTTTCCGCCCAGGGGAGGGCGCGCACTCCTTCACCAAAGACGGGCAGCGTATTGGCGAAGCGATTGTACCCGTAGACTCGCGCTATCTCTTCGACCAGGTCGATTTCGCGCTCCAGATCGAGCCGCCAACTGGGCAACGTCGCCCGCCACGCCGACTCACCTGCTTGCTCCGCGGCTAGCTTGCAACCGAGCGCAACAAGTACTTCCTCTACGGTGGCCGCGGTGATACCTTCCGCGTCGATCGTCGTGCCTAAAATGCGCCGCACCTCGCTGAGCGCTAGTGTCACAGCCTCTCGGTTTGCAGTGCGTGCTTCGAGCGCAGGAACGCGAACGTCTACTAATTCACCTTCGATCGATCCTCCGCTGGCCAGCAGGATGCTGCTGACAATCGCGGAGGCAGTCGGGCAGGCGTTGAAATCCGCTCCGCGCTCGAAGCGATGGCTGGCATCGGTATGCAACCCGTGCCGCCTCGCCGTCTTGCGTACCGCCATCGGGTCGAACCATGCGGCCTCCACAAGGACATTTTTCGTTTCGGCTGTGATCATGGTGTCCCAGCCGCCCATGACTCCGGCAAGTCCCAGAGCTTTTGTGTGATCCGCAATGATCAGGTCTTCAGTGTCCAGCACGCGCTCCACACCATCGAGTGTCTTGAGTCTCTCACCCTTGATTGCGCGCCGCACCACGATGCCGCCCTCAAGCTTGTCCAGGTCAAAGACGTGTGTGGGTTGGCCCATTGCCAGCCAAGCGAAGTTGGTCGCATCAACGGCGTTGGAGATTTGCTTCTGCTCCAGCAACCCGAAGTAAGTGGACACCTCCGCGCCCGCAAACCAATCCCGGGAATTGGCAATCGTCACACCGCGCAGCACCCGCGCTGTAAAGCGACCGCAGGCATCTTCAGCTTCAATCTTCACAGAGAAGTCCTTGCCGGACGGGCAGGCTTTTGGGAGTTCGTATGAGAGTGCTGGCAGAGCCAGGCCATAGATCGCCGCCGCCTCCCGCGCCACGCCGTAGTGATTCATGGCATCGACGCGGTTGGTCGTGATGTCCATCTCGTAGAGCGAGCCGTTGCCATTGCCGAGATCGTAGATGCCCTCGACGGCGATGCCGCGCAGGGTCAGGTCTTCGGCAAGTTGCGCGTCATCGACGGGAAGCCCGGGCAGATACGCTCTAAGCCATTTTGTCAGGATCTTCAACTGGGTTTCTTCCTATCTGGTTATTCATCATGATCCGGTGTTGCAGGAAGCAACAACCTTGCTCTCGGTTCCGCCAAAGCTCGTCTTTAGCCATCTTTCCTCGCTCACACAAACTGCCCCAGAAACCGCATATCTCCTGCATAAAACTGCCCAATCTCGCTGATCCCGTATTTCATCATGGCAATGCGTTCGACACCCATGCCAAACGCAAAACCTGAGATCTTCTTCGGGTCGTATGCGGGCTGCTTCTCTGCCGCGAAGGCAAAGACCGCCGGGTCCACCATGCCACAGCCGAGCAGTTCGATCCAGCCTGAGTTCTTGCATTTACGGCAGCCTTTTCCCCCACAAAAAATACAACTGATCTGCACGTCGGCGGACGGCTCAGTAAAGGGAAAGAACGAAGGGAAGAAGCGCGTCTTGACTGCCGAACCGAAGAGCGCCTTCATTGCATGGTCCAGCGTGCCCTTCAAGTCACTGAAGGTGATATTTGTGTCCACGCAGAGCCCTTCTACCTGGTGAAAGATCGGCGAGTGAGTCGCGTCCGCCGCGTCGTTGCGGTGCACCTTGCCGGGTATCATGATCCGCACCGGAGGTGGTTGCGACTCCATGGTCCGCATCTGCACAGGCGAGGTGTGAGTGCGCATCAGCAGCCGGTCACGTTGTGAACGGCGTTCTTGATTCGCGACCACTAGCGTGTCCTGCGTGTCCCGCGCCGGATGCCCCGGCGGAAAATTCATGCTCTCGAAGTTGTAGTAATCGGTCTCGACCTCGGGCCCCACTCCCACCGAGTAACCCAGCGCGGCAAAGACGCCGACGATCTCGTTCAGTGTGCGGGTAATCGGGTGTTCTGCCCCAGTCAGACGCCGCGTGCCAGGCAACGTGATGTCGATGGCCTCGCGGGCCAATTCCTCGTCGTTCGGACCGGCGCCCACGGCTTCTTGCAACAACCTTTCCACAACCGCTTTTAGAGCGTTGAAACGCAGCCCCAGCGCCTTCTTGGCCTCGGGAGGCGCGGCCTTGAGCCAGCGGCCCGAGACTTCTTTGAGCCGGCCCTGCTTCTGGCCCACCCACTGCAGGCGAAAGGCCTCGACAGCCGCTGCATCTCTCAGCGCACTCGCCGCCTCGCGCGCCTGCTGTTCCAACTGAGCAAAGGCGAGATCGAGCGCGGCCTCGTCAAGAAAATTGGGAATTTCCTCATTCATATGTGTAAAGAGAAGAATAAACCACCCACCCATCGCTCAACGATCCAGCTTCTTATGAGCGGATTCGACGCGGCTGATCCCTCTTCAACCGGGAGATCAGTTCCAGCGGCTCTTGTCGTTCGGGTCGTCGTCGATCTGGCGGCCCTTGCTGTCGAGGCGAACGTTGCGGCCTTGCGAGCGCATGTAAACCTCAAACTTCCGAGCGGCGCGGCGGCGCTTCAAGCGATAGTATCGGTTACGCACTCCATACCACTGCTCACTCAGGCCGAAGGAGAAACCGCGGCGCGGGGCCAGCCGGATATAGGCGATGCCGGCCAGCGCTCCGCCCAACTGGGCAAAGGCGTATATCCGCTGCGCGCCAAAGAGCATCGCGATGGAAATCACAGCATAGATCGCCGCCAGGTAGCGGGCCTTGATGCCAATCGGCAAGGGAAAGAGCATAAACTGCACATCGCCGTAAAGCACACCGATGGCTACGAGCAGGCCAAAGATTCCGCCGAAGCAGCCAAGGAGTTGACCGCCAGCGAGCGCGTAGCCCAGCGAGGTTCCGCACTCATAAATGATGGTTGCGGCCGCTGCGGTTCCCAAAACAGAGATCGAATAGAGACTGATAACCCAGCTGGAACTGTGGTAGTTCTCCAGAAATCCGGCAAGAAACCAGAGCGAGAGCAACTCAAAGGCCGTGCCGAGAATCACCGAAGGAGGGTGGATCAAGCTGTATGTGAATGGCTGCCACAGCGCGCCATGCAGAAATAGGCTTGGAGTGAAGATCAACCCTTCGAACAGCCGCGCCGTCAAGATGGGAGCGACCAACTGTGCAATCGCGAAAATAAAATAGGCCGCCAGGTTCCAAAGAACCAGCCGGCGAGTGGCGCCGTGGAAATCGGGGAAGGAGAACGGAGTGGAGCCAATCCTGGCCATCGTGAGTCTCAGATTAAACGGTGGAGCGGGGCAGTGTCATGGGGCCAGGCCCATGGACATACGGTTTGCCTTCAAAGGTCACTCTGGAACCACGGCGAGGCTGCGATGTCCGGCGGCGTCCACGGCGCGCACGCCAAAGATGACGTTATCTTTCGAGACCGGCATAGTGACGGTGAGGCTCGTGCCCGCGGCACCGTTCGAAGCAGGCTTTACGTTCTGAACAAACTGCCAGTCTGGTGCGGTGGTTTCGCGCCACAAAACTTCATAATGATCGACTTTGGCGTTCGCCGTCGCGTCAAAGGCTGGAGGCTCCCAGCGCAGGGTGGTGGCATTTTCGAGCTGATCGGTCCGCAAGGTCACCTTCGCCGGCTCACCGGGCGCCGAGGCAAGCGTGGCAAGCGCGGCGGCATTCAGCCGGGCCACATTGGCCACATAATGAAAGTCGACGAACTGCGGCAAGTCTCCCAGAACGGGGCTCTCTGAGCCTTCAGGCGGCCGGACGACATTCTGGTGCTGATGGTTGAAATCCTCGCGCCACTCGGTGAAGCGGACTGCGGCAAAGCCTTCGCGATTGAACGAGATGTGATCCCCCCCGCGCAGGTAGCGATCCGGCCGGAAGACGAGATGCGCTGCAAACTTTGATGGCCTCGAAGCGGGGAAGTAGGTGTGGGCGGTATCGGCCACGGCGCGAGCCAACTGGCGGCTTGGCGAGTCCTCTTCTTCGCCCAGGGCGCGAATGCGGCGAAGCTCTTCAGGAGTGGCGGCAACGGGCAGTCCCTCCGAGAATACCCGCACGCGATCCTTTTGTTGGAGGGGGTCGCCAGGTGTGGTGTTGCCTCCGACGATGTCATTGTTGAGGACTGCTTCAAGTTGCCAGCCCTCGCTGCGCGCCAGTTTGGCCAGGTGTTCCGAGCCGTAAAGGCCCTGCTCCTCGCCGGCTACGGCCACAAAAACGATCGAAGCGGGGAAGCGAAGCTTGCTGAGGGCCCGTGCGCACTCCAGTGAGACAGCGACGCCAGAAGCGTCGTCATTGGCGCCGGGCGAAGCGCCGCGGGCGTCCATTACATCAGTGTTGCGCGAGTCGTAATGACCGGTAACCAGGAACTTGCGCCGCGTCTGAGACGGGTCCGTTCCACGCAAGATCGCGTAGATATTGGTGATAGGAGTGGGTTGGGGAATCCGCTCGCCTGCAGGCTGTATAAAGCTGTCGCGGCGGACGTCGAGGCAACCGCCGCACTCCTTTGAGATCTGCTCAAATTGCGCGGCAATCCAGTCCCCTGCGGCGTTGATACCCTGGCCCGGCGGCAGGCCATTTTCCGAATTGGGCAGAAGGCTGGAGAGTGTGCTCCGGGTGCTAAACCGAACCAGGCTGTTGATCGTCTCTTCAATGCGTGAGGGTTGAATGGTCTCAAGGGCGCGAACGATGGCTAGGTCGGGCGGTGCCGGGGCGAGCGCAGAGGCATTGAGCTGGATCTCCGGCTGCGAGCGGCCGATAGTTGTCGTCAGTGCCATTCCGCAGAGCAAGACCGCGTGGTTGAGATTCATGGGGTATTCTTCCACCTGGGGAGTTCCGGCTGAGACCAGGCTGCAGCCTCTTGACCTCAGACCGGTTTTGACACAAGAATAGCGGAGACGTACCCGCAAAGACCATTATCCTGCAATATGAAATATCGTGGAGAGAGAGGAGGCCGCCATGCCGAGCTGCCCTGAATGTGAGAACGATCTGGACATCGAAATGGACGAAGTGGCCGAAGGCGACGTCGTTGCCTGCGACGAGTGTGGAACTGAGTACGAAGTGGTGGGAGTTGAGCCGCTGGAGCTGGTAAGGGCGGGCGATGACCTGGATGAAGATGAAGAACCGATCGAAGAAGACGAGGAGTGAGAGTGACGGTGAATCGCACGAGTTTGACGGCCGGGGTGGCGTTTGCGCTTTTGGCGGCTGGTTTGTTTTCCCCAGCGCCACGGAATAGCCGGAATGGATTCGGCTTAGGCTCGATTTGCGCACATGCGCAGAACCTCGGTCAGCGCGTGGTCATGGGCACCGTGGTGGACACTGACTCCGCTGCAGTGACCGGCGCCACCGTCTTCCTCAAGGACCTTAAGTCCAAGTCGATTCGCAGTTATACGACCAATGAGAAAGGACGCTTCCGGTTTGCCCAGGTGAGCATGTCTGAGGATCATGAACTTTGGGCCGAGAAGGACGGCAAGAAGACGGCCGTCAAGACCGTCAGTTCCTGGGATACTCGCCCGAACTTTGAGGTGGAGCTAAAGATGAAGTAGATTGCGGAACCGCAGGGTCCCCGCAATGCGACGGCCACCTTAGCCTTCCAGCTTTTTCGTCACCAGCTCATTCAGCAAGGCCGGGTTCGCCTGGCCCTTCGACGCCCTCATCACCTGGCCCACAAAAAAACCCGCCATGGTCTTCTTGCCCGCGCGATACTGTTCCACTTGTTTCGGATTGGCGGCAATGACCTCGTCAATCATCGCTTCAATCGCCGATGAATCGGTAATCTGTTCGGGCTTCTCCCGCTCGTAAACCGCCGTAAAGTCCTCGCCCTCTTCAAAGCACACATCAAAGAGTTGCTTGAGTTGCTTGGAACTGATCTTGCCCTCGTCGAGCAGATCGGCGGCTTGGACGATGCCGGCCATCGAAACGGGAGATTGCGCCTGATCAAGATCCAACGCCTTCAGCCGTCCGCCTACCTCGCTGAGCAACACGTTGGCCACGCGGCGGGGATTTCTGGCCGTCTTGGCCGCAGCCTCGAAGCGGTCGGCAAACGCCTTCTCTGCGGTCAGCGTGAAGGCGTCCTGTTTGCTCAGGTCGTACTCGGCGATCATGCGGGCGCGGCGAGCCTCGGGCAGCTCCGGCAGTTCCGCTCTCTTGCCTTCGATATATTCACGTGTCAGCACCAGCGGCGGCAGATCCGGCTCGGGAAAGTAGCGGTAATCGTGCGCCTGCTCCTTCGAACGCATGGAATACGTGCGGCCTTCGTTGGCGTTCCACAGCCGGCTCTCCTGCGTAATGCGCCCACCGGATTCAACGACTTCAATCTGCCGTTCGATCTCGTATTCGAGGGCCATTCGGACAAAGCGGAAGCTGTTGACGTTTTTTACCTCGACCTTGGTTCCAAACGCCTCTTGACCTCTTGGACGCACGCTCACGTTGGCGTCGCAGCGCAGCGAACCTTCCTCCATGTTGCAGTCTGAGACGCCGCAGTAGAGCAGGATCTCTTTCAGCCGGGTCAGGTACTCGAAGGCTTCGTCCGGCGTGCGAATGTCGGGGTCGGAGACGATCTCGGCCAGCGGCGTTCCGCAGCGGTTCAGGTCGAGATAGGTGCGAGTGGCGGAGTCAGCAAAACCATCGTGAAGGCTTTTGCCGGCATCCTCTTCCATGTGCAGGCGGGTGATGCCGATCCGTTTGATGGACTCGTCCGCCGTCGGAACGTCGATCCAACCGTGCTCGGCGATGGGCTTGTCGAACTGAGAGATCTGATAGCCCTTGGGCAGGTCGGGATAGAAGTAATTCTTGCGCGCGAAGATGGAGCGCTCACGCACCTCGCAGTTGATGGCCAGCGAGGCCAGCGTGGCAAACTCGACCGCCTTCTCATCGAGAACTGGCAGGGCCCCAGGAAGTCCAAGGCAGACCGGGCAGACATTCGTGTTCGGCGCCGAGCCGAAGTGATTGGCGCAGCCGCAAAAAGCTTTGGTAGCGGTAAGCAGTTGCACATGGACTTCGAGTCCGATCACGGGCTCGTACTTGGCCATGACTTCGGGCGAAAGCGTAGCGGCAGGCATATATGAATTCTAGCGCGAAGCAGAGCGGAGTCGCGGCAATGCTCAACTCGAGCGAACACTTTGATCAGGCAGTAGTTTCCCGTTAGACGACCGCTTGCCTGGAAATGAAGCGCCGAGGACGCACCCGGAGTTATCGAATTAATTACCTGCAAGGAAATGAAAATATAGGGAGGGGGGGGTGGGGGTGCCTCTTCGGGCGGACAGTAAACGGCGGCCAGCCACCTTTTCCCGACTGCTTCTATTGTGCGCCGGCGGTGGGAAATTATCGGCAAAGTGCGCAGAGATAGGTCGTGGTCCCCCCGGTCCGAAGAACGAGACGTAAGCCACTCTCTACCCGTTCATCGCGATAAGTCGGCGATGAATGATTGCACTGCTTCCTATATCTCAAGGTGATTCTTTGGGGCTTAATGACCGGGCCACCTGTCGACGGTCGGCTCCTGCGACACATTCATCAGCCGGTAACTGCCAATGAGCGGTCACTCGTCCGAAATCCGGAGCGCTACCGAGGCATCTCCAAGGACCGGACCGAAGATTTCTCAAGGAACAAATTTTGCCCGTGGAACGTAAACCGACTTGAAAGCTCGGTCGGGAGTCAACCGGGACGATCAATCACTCTGCGAAAGTGAGTGGCACATGGGTACGGCATTTCTTGATCTTGTATGGGGTTTCGTCGCCTTTGCGGTGGTCGTCGCGGTATCGTTCATCACGCGTGAGCACCAAGACATTCGATCCTTCGTGTTGGCGACCTGTGTCGCTTTCCTTGCAGCGACACTCCTACGTGCCAACCCCCGGCGTGGACGGCTGTGGCTCACGGTTCTTCTGGTCGCGCTAGGCGGAATTGTGCCGATCATCGTCATGAACCGCTTGGGGATTGCCTTCACCGCGCAGCCCTTCATCGTTTCATTCCTACTGATGAGCGTCTCTGCCTCGATCTTAGGCATGGGAGTCCGGTGGCTAAATGCACGAGCGGGAACCCGGTATGCAGCAGCACTTGGGGGCCTGTCTGCAGTTGCAATTCTTGCGGCTGTCTTTGTGGAGATTCCCCGTTGGGTAGAGGGCAACTCCTATCGTAGCGTCACTCAAGAAATAAGCCCGTTTTACATCGAGACTCTCACAGGCAAGAAGTTATCTTCTGAAGATTGGAAGGGTCGCGTCGTCGTGCTGTCCTTCTGGGCGACTTGGTGTACGCCGTGCCGGACCGAACTTCCCGAGATCGCTGCACTACAAGCTAAATACCGTGACAATCCAAACGTCTTGATTTTCGCCCTCAATTCTGGGAATCACGGGGAAACGCCCGCCAAAGCGCAAGCCTACCTCACCAAAAGAAATCTGATGCTCAACCCAGCTATCGATTCCTTCGGCGTTGCTCCAGAGGAAGAATCCTGGGGACCAGCCGCTAAGAGTCTCGGCACATCCAGCCTTCCGGCTCTGTATATTCTGGATCGCTCCGGCAAACTTAGGGTGATCCACCTCGGCTATGATTCGTCCGAGAACTTCACTGAGTCGCTGTCACATCGAATCGACGAACTTCTATGAGTGGAGGGCTGGCAGCGAATGGTGTCGGACGGATAGTTGGAAATTTCATCATTTACTGATCAACAAACGGCGCCCTCCACGGCGGGGTTCATGTGAAACCCTCGCCGCGTTGGCGCTCGACCGACTTTGGTCTAGGAACAGCATTCTCCTGGTTGCCAGCGGTAAGTTCCAAATGTCCAGTTCGCGGCGTTACTCCGCTGGGTCTTCGGCCGTAAAGCCCGAGCAGCAGGGTTTTTCTGTCGCATGGAAGTTCATCAACTCCACGCGAACGCCATCCGGGTCGAAGAGATTGAACTGACCCTTGCCGTCTCTTCCCATCTGCGTATGTTCCTGGGCATCCACATTC
This sequence comes from uncultured Occallatibacter sp., assembly GCA_964438125.1. GTDB lineage: Bacteria > Acidobacteriota > Terriglobia > Terriglobales > Acidobacteriaceae > Telmatobacter. The sequence goes on along the minus strand of CAYTJN010000057.1, from coordinate 772 downwards.
ACCAGGCGGCCGCTATCCTTGAGGGTCTTGTAGGCCATGTCCACCGATCCTACGCCGATCGAAAAATGATTGAGCACGCCGAGATCATGTGCTGAAATATCCGGCTTCGCGTTCAGCATGTACTCCACCCAGTCGTGGCTGTCGGGGGTTTGCTGGCTCACCCAGTCGATCCGATCGTCGACCATGCCGCCATACCAGTAAGGGCGGAAGCCAAGTAGATTGCGGTAGAAGGTGTCTTCGACGGCCCGGTTATGCGCCATGAACCCGGCATGGATAATGTGATTGCCAATGGCATTGGGAGCCGCGACAGTTTTGGAAAGATGAGGCGGCTCGACAAATTGGACCTTGTTTCCTTCCGGGTCTTGCACCGTGAACCAACTGCTGCCGTCGGCGCCTTTCTCGACATTGCCCGGCACCTTGTATGCCTTGGAGGCCAGGAATCTCCGCAGACCTTCGGCGTTGTCGGTGTTATATCCGATGTGATCGAGCCGGTTGATGCCCACGCCGTCGGGCAGCGGCAGCACCTCAATGAACTGCGTCGCGTTGAAGGCGTAACGCACGCCCTTCGGATTCTGTGGATCGGGCATCTTGGCAGCGCCGAGGATCTCGCGATAAAAGCGATCGGCGGCCACCGCGTTCGAGGTGTAAACGCCCAGATTTGAGATGCCCGTTATCCTCGGGCGTGTGATGGGCGGATCGGGCATTTGGGCGGCGGCGACCATGGTGAAGGCTCCTAGAACAACAGCGGTAAGAAAACTGAACTTCATTTTGC
>CAYTJN010000056.1:0-22627 GCA_964438125.1 uncultured Occallatibacter sp. | reverse complement strand
AACTATTCTCCCTGAGGAAGGAGCTGCCCTGTTGCCGGGCGGCTCTTTCCGTTTTATCGCCTGCATTTTCCGCCTCCGTTCAAGCGGTAGATTCGGCCGATCTCCAAACGCACGAAGACCCACCGCGGACTGCGGTTCTTTGTGATCGAGCCTTGACACCTCTTGTGTGGGACGGGATGCCACTGGAAGCTTTGACGCTGCGTCAGCCGGGGCCACGGATGGGCCCTGGCTCCTCGGCGCAGCCTTCTGTTCAGCCTTCTGAAAGCACCTCAGTAGCGATAGCTGATGCCCATGCCGACGACGTGGCGCGCCTGCAGGTCGACCGGAATGTAGACGACAGGAGGTGCGGGCGCGGGAAAGAAAGTTGGGCGAGGGATCGTTCCGATATTGTTTGCTACCTGTCCGACGCCGATATCAAAGGCAAAGTGCGGCTTCTCCCTTTGAGTAATGCGCACGGCGTAGTCCAGAGTTGTTGGTAGATCGGCTTTGCCGGCCACAAGAGGAATGCCGTTGGGGGGTAAGCCGCCTAAGCCCTTGACTGTGGGCGGCTGCTGGGTGAATCCAGCCGAAGGGACAGCTACAATTCCATGTGCAATGGGCAATGGAATGCCGATGCCGCCGAAAAGTCGTCCCATAAACCGGTTGCTCTGCCCGCCGATGCCGTAGATCGCAGCGTTGGTGGCTTTCCATCCAATGTTTGCCAGAAAGGGAACAGGCTTTTTGTCCCAGGTTTTAGTGAAAGCTATGTAGACATCGCCGTTGTTGTACGACTTGGCGGTCGGGACGGCAATCGGGGCACAGGAGGCGGTCTCAAGGCAAAACTGATCGTACAGTTGCACCGCTTGCTGGTACGCCGCTCCCGAAACAAATCGATCGTTGGTTCGCACCACCCCGCCCACAGCTATTCCCGGCGTCCAGGGGCCGAACTGTCCGTCGTTGACGAGCACCACTTTGCCGTGAAAAACATTCATGCCGTTGAAGTGCCAAAGCTGGCTAAAATCGGGCGTGACTGGCACTGCGGTCGCCGACGATGTGGATCCCAAAACAGCGTTACCCGGCACAACGGTGGTCGCCCCGCTGTTGCCGAACTGATGGATGCTGCGTGTATAGCCGGCCTCGGCGCGCCCATAAAAGGCTTCGGTGACGCTGACGGTCTCGATGTTGCCGATGACCGCGCTGGCGTCGATGAAATGGAAGCTGAAAGCGGGGTGAGAGAACTTCTCACCCTTTTCCATATAGACAACGTAGGCGGTCGGCGTCAGGAAGCCGCCTGTTTGGCCTTCAAGCGTCAGATATTGGGCTTTCAGTTGGGAGGTGGCAAAGGTGGCGGCGGCGACAAGCCCGCAAAAAGCAATGGTGTGTTTAGCGCGAAAATTCACTTTGTATGGCTCCGATGGAGTGCAGTCGTCTGCCTCCAAGTTCAGTACAATTCAAGTCCTTTTAACACAATAGCAGCGGGCAGGTCTTTGATTTTGTTCCGGTGATAAACTCAGGTCATGCCGCGTGGTATTTTCATCACTCTTGAAGGGCTCGACGGTTCCGGAAAAACCACGCAGATCAATCGCTTGGCCGCATGGTTAAAGAAGCGCAGCCACAACCCCGTCGTCACTCGCCAGCCCGGCGGCACCGCGACCGGCGACAGAATTCGCGAGTTGGTGCTCGACTCGCGCGCCGCTCATCTTGCGCCTATGGCCGAGATGGCCTTGATGTTCGCCGATCGCGCCCAAGCCATCGCCGAAGTGATCCAACCCGCTCTGGATGCGGGAAAGCTTGTTCTCTGCGATCGCTTCACTGACTCGACGGAGGCCTATCAGGGCGGCGGACGCGAGTTGGGTTCCGCGGTCGTTCTCGAATTACATCGCATGATCTGCGGAGAAATCAAGCCTGACCTGACGCTGCTGCTGCTGCCGGCGCTCGAGGCTTCGCTTGAACGCGCGCGCCGCCGCAATCGGCGCACTACGGCCGCAAATGGCCAGGATGAAGGCCGCTTCGAGCAGGAGCAAAACGGCTTTTACAGCCGGGTCTGGCAAAAATACCGGGAAATCGCCGTACGCGAGCCAGAGCGAGTGATCCTGATCGAGGGCGACCTGTCCATCGACGAGGTTCACGAGCAGATCGTCGAAGCGGTTGCCGAGCGGATGGCTGTGCTCGCAGTTGGGGCATCGCATTCCTGACCTCCCCGCAAAACGTGCCGATTTCTTCTATTCAATCCGGCAAGTGTGGGGCGGCCCCGCGCAATTACACTTTATAAGTGACCCGAGACGACCCATTCGCGCCGCAACTCGGCCTCAACTTCGCCGAGCCGCGATCCTCCCGCCGCATCTGGCCGGTGCGCGAGTTGGTGGGTCATGTCCGCGAGCTGGTCGAGCAGCAGTACGGCGACGCTTGGGTCGAGGGCGAGATCTCCAACTTCCGTCCGGCGCCCTCTGGCCACGTCTATTTCACACTGAAGGACGCCGACGCCCAGCTCCCTGTCGTGCTCTTTCGGCGCCAGGCGATGCTGCTGCGCTTCCGTCCCGAGGATGGTTTGCATGTACTTGTTCGCGGTCGGGTCAGCGTCTATGAGCAGCGCGGCCAGATGCAACTCGTGGCCGAGACCATGGAGCCGGTCGGCGCAGGCTCGCTGCAACTGGCCTTCGAGCAACTGAAGGCCCGGCTCAAGGCCGAGGGGCTCTTTGATCTGGAGCGCAAGCGTCCTCTGCCCGGCTTTCCGCGCACAGTAGGCATCGTCACCTCGCCCACCGGTTCTGTGATTCGCGATTTTCTGAACATCGTCGCCCGGCGTCACTCAGGCTTGAGCGTGCTCATTTGCCCAGTATCTGTGCAGGGCGATTCCGCTCCTGCCGAGATCGAAGCTGCGATTGCTGAACTGAATTCGTCGGGTCTGGTGGACGTGATCGTGCTTGCGCGAGGCGGAGGATCGCTCGAAGACCTCGCGGCTTTCAACAGCGAACGCGTAGCCCGCGCAATTGCATCGAGCCGCCTTCCGATCGTTTCCGCGGTGGGTCATGAGACCGACTTCACCATTGCGGACTTTGTCGCTGACCTGCGCGCCCCGACGCCTTCTGCCGCCGCCGAATTGATTACCGAGGCCCAGCACAAGATCGCCGAGCACCTGGCTACTCAGTCGCACCGGCTGGAACGCGCGGCGCGCTTCCAACTGCTGCTGGCCCGCCAGCGGCTCACGCGCGTGCCCGTCAGCCGTGCCGAGGGACGCGTGAGTGCGCTGCTTAATCGCCAGCAACAGCGTCTCGATGACCTTGGCTTCCGCATGGAAGCTGCGGTGAGCGGCCAAATTCGCCGACATCAATTTGAAGCCGCGGAACTGGCAGCCGCCGTCCTGCGCCACGATCCGCGCCAACGGTTGGCCGAGGCCCGCGAGAGCCTTGCCGCCTGCCGGACGCGAATCGACCGCTCGCTTGAACGAACACTTCATCGCTCCGTGGCCCGGCTCAGCGCCCTCGATGCGCGCCTGCATTCGCTTTCACCGTTGGCCGTTCTGGATCGAGGCTATGCGCTGGTGCTCGATGCGAAAGGAACTCTGGTGCGCACGATGGCTCAGCTTGCCCGCGGAGACACTGTGACCACGCGCATCTCCGATGGCACATTCATCAGCCGCGTGGAATCCGCGGCGTCCAACAAATCAACCAAGAAATGAGACTATGAGCACAGCCACCGCACGCAAACTCTTCGGCACTGACGGCATCCGCGCCATCGCGGGCGAATCTCCTCTCGACGCAAACACGATCTTTGCATGCGGATTGGCGCTGGGCCACTCAATGCGCGGAATTGCGGCAAACCCGAGAGTGATTCTTGGCCGTGACACCCGCGAGTCCGGCCCTTGGATCGCAGCCACCCTCGCCGCCGGCTTGCGCGAGACGGGAGTGCGCGTCGAGAGCGCCGGTGTTGTACCCACTCCGGCAGTCGCCTTTCTCGCGCGTAAACATGCTTTTCAAGCGGGCGTGGTCATCTCCGCTTCGCATAATCCATGGCAGGACAATGGCATCAAGCTCTTTGGCGGTGACGGCTTCAAGTTGGCCGATGCCGTGGAGTTGGCGATGGAGGATGAGATCCTCCGTCACGCGGCAGAGATGGAAATACACGGCGCAATCGCACCTAATCCGGCAACGCTGCCGTTGGTCGAGGACAATCCAGCGTTTCAGGCGGATTACATTCAGTTCCTTATCGATTGCGTGCCGGGCCTGTCACTGGCCGGACTCCACATCGTCGCCGATTGCGCGAATGGAGCTGCTGCGGCCGTCGCGCCAGAGCTCTTCCGCCGGCTGAGTGGCCCTGCGGCCAATGCGGTCACGCTGCTCAATATCTCGCCCGATGGCCGCAACATCAACCTGAAGTGCGGCGCGCTCCACCCTACCGTCGTAGCTGCCGAAGTGGCAGCGCGCGGAGCGCAGCTTGGCCTGACCTTGGACGGCGATGCCGACCGCTGTATGCTGGCCGGATCGCATAACAACGTCATCAATGGCGACGCGATTCTATTGATGGTTGCTCGCGATTTGAAGTCGCGTGGTCTGCTCACCGGCGATCTCGTCGTCGCCACCACCATGTCGAATATGGGCCTCGAAGCGGCGCTCAAGCGCAGCGGTATTCGCATGTTACGCGCTCCGGTGGGCGACCGCTATGTGCTCGAGCAGATGCAAAAACAAGACGCGGCGCTAGGCGGCGAACAATCCGGCCATATTCTGTTGCCGCATCTGGCCACTACTGGGGATGGGCTGCTCACCGCGCTAGTGGTACTCGACTTGATTGCACGCACCGGCAAATCTATCGACGAGTTGACTGCGGATTTAAGAGTCTTTCCGCAGGTCATCGTCAATGTGAAAGTGCGAGAGAAGAAGCCGCTGGAATCGATACCGGCGGTCGCTGCCGCTATCCGTGCCGCAGAAGAAGAACTGAAGGATTCAGGCCGAGTCGTTATTCGTTACAGCGGCACCGAAGCCTTAGCCCGAGTCATGATCGAAGCCGAAAGCGAGGAGGCAATGCGTCTCCACGCCAATGCCATCGCCGCCGCGATCCGCGCTGAGCTTGGTGTTAGCTAAGCGGATTAAGAAAGCCTCTGGCAATTGACATCGCACCCTGCCGGCATGATACTTGCCGAAACAATAGTAGAAGACATTCCAACAGAACGGGAAGTTCATGCTCTTATTTGTCTTCACGGTTTCAATGTTTGTCAGTGCCACTCTCCTGTTTCTGATCGAGCCAATGCTGGCCAAGATGGCTCTTCCAATGCTCGGTGGAACTCCGGCGGTCTGGAACACTTGCCTTGTCTTCTTCCAGGCGGTGCTGCTGGCTGGCTATCTCTATGGGTACGCCGCAATCAGATGGCTTAGCCGCCGAACGCAGATCGCTGTTCATGTCGCCCTCGCCTTGACGATCCTGGGCGTCTTGCCGCCGCGTATCCCTGCCGGTTGGGAACCCCCGACCACCAGCAATCCCGTGTTCGCAATTCTGGCAATGCTTTCGATGGCGGTCGGCTTGCCTTTCTTTCTGCTTTCAAGCTCGACCCCAATTTTGCAGCGTTGGTTTGGGCAGTCGGGACATCGCTCCGCAAACGATCCCTATTTTCTCTACGCCGCCAGTAACGCAGGCAGCCTGGTGGGCTTACTCGGGTATCCATTCCTGCTGGAACCCTGGCTTCGCCTGGGCGCGCAGAGTTATCTCTGGAGTTATGGCTACGTTATAATCGTAATTCTCACCATAGCCTGTGGGTCGCTGACGTGGCGCGCGAGGGCCGGCACAGGAGTTATCGACCTCAGATCGAGCAATGAGGCCGTCGAAATTGATGGCAATTCCTCTTGGGGCCAGCGCTTGCGCTGGATCGTCCTCGCCTTTGTGCCCTCAAGTCTCATGATGGGCGTGACCACGGCCCTTACCACGGACGTTCCCGCCATTCCGCTCTTTTGGGTCTTGCCGCTGGCACTCTATCTCTTAAGCTTTGTGTTGGTCTTTGCCAGCCGGCCGCCTATCTCACATACGTGGCTGGTTCGCAGACTGCCTTTTCTAATTCTGATTACTCTCTGGCCAACCGTTTCCAAGATCAACCTGCCTTACTGGGCCGTATTTCCTCTGTACCTTATGACGCTGTTCGCCGTCGCCATGGTCTGCCACGGGGAACTGGCGCGCAGCAGGCCAGAGGTGCGCCGCTTGACCGAGTTCTATCTTTGGATTTCCTTCGGCGGCGTACTGGGCGGCATCTTCAATTCGCTGGTTGCGCCTGTTGTCTTCTCGACGGTGGTCGAGTTTCCTTTGGCACTAATTCTGGCGGCGGTGTTGATGCCTTCGCTCGCCCCAAAGCAGGTGTCCCCGGATGCGAGCGCAAAGGCTCGACGCAACGACCTGCTATTACCCTTGGCGCTTGGCTTGAGCATGGTTGCAGTGATTCTCGTTTTGTCGCATGTGGCCGTGCGGCAAAGCCGACCGCTGGAAATGGGGGTCTATATTCTGCTCTTCGGCTACTCAATGGTCTGGTGCCTGAGTTTTGGCAAACGGCCTCTGCGGTTCGCGGCCGGCCTGATAGCGCTGGCGGTCGCGAGTTCGTTCTATCACGGAGCGTATGGTGAGTTTCTGCTGAAGGAGCGAAGCTTCTTCGGAGTGCTGCGTGTAGCAAACGACCCGGCAGGAAAACTTCGGTATCTCTTCCATGGTGCTACAGTTCATGGAATCCAGAGTTTGGACGTCGCAAAGAGCCGCGAGCCACTTGCCTACTACGCGAAGTCGGGTCCAGCCGGTGCCATCCTTCGCGCCATGCAGGCCAAAACCTACCGCGGGAGTGCAGGTGAATTAATTCAACCCAGATGGGCCGTTGTGGGACTCGGAGCAGGCGCAATGGCCTGCTATAAGCAGCCAGGCGAGTCGCTGACGTTTTATGAGATCGACCCGGCCGTCGAGCGCATCGCAGCCGACCCGCGCTATTTCACCTTTCTTAGCCAATGCGCGCCGGAAGCAAAAACTATCCTGGGCGACGCGCGCCTCAAACTGCGCGATGCGGCGGATGGAAGCTACAATCTGTTCGTTGTCGATGCCTTCAGCGGGGATACGATTCCGATGCACCTGATCACCAGGGAGGCATTAGCGCTTTACCTTCGCAAGCTAGTGCCAGGGGGAATACTTGCCTTCCATATCAGCAACAGTCACCTGAATCTTGCGCCCATCTTCGGTGCTCTGGCCCACGATGCAGGGCTAGTGTGTTTGATCGACGACGATACTTTGCTTACCCACGCAGAAGCCGATCAGGGAAAGAGCGCCTCGCAGTGGGTGGTCATGGGGCGAAGCAGAGCCGATCTTGGTTCAGTGGCAACCGATGCTCACTGGGTGCCTCTCGATGCACCGGCTGGCACGCAGGTCTGGACCGACGACTACTCGAATCTGTTGCGCATTATCAAGTGGAATTGAATCGAGATCCGTCGAGGGATTGCTTACATATCCCGCCAGTTGGGGCCGAAGGCGAGGTCGGCGACCAGCGGCACGCTGAGCTTGACTACACCTTCCATCTCCGTCCGGACTAACTCCTCTATCTCGGTCTTTTCATCGGCGGGAACTTCAAAAAGCAATTCGTCGTGGACTTGCAGAACCATGCGCGTTTTGAGATTGCGCTCGATCAGCTTGCGATCAATCGCTATCATGGCGAGCTTGATCAGGTCGGCAGCAGTGCCTTGCAAGGGCGTGTTGATCGCGGTCCGTTCGGCAAAGCCTCGCTGATTGGGATTGCGGCTCTCGATGTCGGGGATGGGACGAAGGCGGCCGAAGAGCGTGCGTACGGAACCTGACTTGCGCGTCTCCGCCAGTGTCTTTTCAATGAATGTCTTGACGCCCTCATAGCGCGCAAAGTAGCGCTCGATGTAGGCGCGCGCCTCCTGCTGCGGAATGCCGAGCTGCGCCGCAAGACCGAAAGGCGAGATGCCGTAAACAATGCCGAAGTTCACCGCTTTGGCGCGGTTTCTCGTTTCCTTGTCCATCGTTTCGCGCGGAACGCCGAAGACCTCGCTGGCAGTGAGCGTGTGAATGTCATCGTTGGTCTGGTAAGCGTGAACCAGCAGCGGATCGCCTGAGAAGTGAGCCAGCAGCCGCAGTTCAATCTGCGAGTAATCGGCAGAGAGCAGTTGCGTACCCGGCGCGGAGGTAAATGCGGCGCGAATCTCGCGGCCCAATTCGGTGCGAATGGGAATGTTCTGCAAATTCGGATTGATCGAGGAGAGCCGTCCGGTGGCCGTGGCCGCAGCCTGGAAGGTCGTATGGACACGCGAGTCTAAATCGGCGAGCAACGGCAATGCGTCAATGTAAGTTGATTTCAATTTGGATAAGTGGCGATATTCAAGCACTAACCGGGGAACGTCGTGCTTTTCGGCAAGAAATTCGAGCACGTCCTGCGCGGTGGAGACGGCCTTTCCCTTACCCCGGCTAGCCGGCGCAGGCAGGCCTAATTGAGTAAAGAGCACTTCTCCAAGCTGTTTAGGCGAATTGATATTGAATCGCCGGCCGGCCAGCTCAAAGATCCGCTCGCCAACGCGCTCCAGTTCGATGGCAAAACGTTTTGAGAGCCCATCGAGCACGCCGAGATCGATACGCACGCCCGCTTGCTCCATGCGAAACAGAACCGGGGCAAGCGCGAGATCCATCTCGTAAGCGCGTCCGACCTGGCACTTTTCGACATCGGCTTTGAGTCCCGGTACCAGCGCATGAATGGCGGCAGCGCCCGCGGCCAGAGTTGAAGGCGCGGGTTGGCTGTGGCGCGCGGCGACATCGGCCAGCGCCTGCGTGGAATGCGTCGGATTGAGCGCGTAAGAGAGAAGCATCGTGTCGTCCACTGCGCCGCGCAACGCTACGCCCTGTGCGGCGAACAGGTGAAGAGCCGACTTCCAATCGTGGGTTTGCTTGGGAAGGTTGGCGTCTTCGAGCAGCGCCTGCAAATCACCGGTCAAGGGCAGGCGCAGGGCTCTGGCCGGCTCGGCACACACGCCTGCGAAACAAGCTCGCTCTTCTTTCTCCCGCTGTTCAATGGCCTCGACAACATCGAGCAGGGACTGCTGTGGCTCATCATCCGATTCTTGTTTTTGGGGAACCAGATCGAGAGCGAAGGCAAACCCTGTGGCACGCGCGGTTGCGTAAAATGCAGCGGATTGTTCGGGGCTCGGATCTTGAATCAACTCAACCGCCGCGCCGCCGGTGGCAGGTTCGAGATCCCGTAGCATCGAGGTAAATTCAAGCTCGGTGAAGAGTGTGCGGCAGGCTTCGAGGTCGTACGGCTGGGTTTCCATTGCCTGCAAATCCAGCGGGAGCGGGACATGGCAGTCGATCGTCACCAATTCTTTCGAGAGCAGAACTGTATCGCGGTTCTGCTCCAGCGACTCCCGATAGCTCTTGCGTTTGATCTCGTTGGTGCGGTCGAGCACGGCATCCAGCGATCCGAATTCAACGATTAAATCCACACTGCCTTTGTCGCCGATACCGGGTGCGCCGGGGATGTTATCGACCGAGTCGCCGCGCAGCGCCATCACATCGACGACTTTTTCCGGAGGCACTCCCAGCGTTTCGACGACTCCCGCGGGATCAAGAATCAGATTGTCCTTCTGTGGATTGAGAATCTTCACGGTGGGCGTGACCAACTGCATCATGTCCTTATCCCCGGAGACGATGAAGACTTCGTAATTCTGTTCGGCGGCTTCGCGCGCCAGGGTACCAATGACGTCGTCGGCCTCGAAGCCCTCGGCTTCGAGGATCGGAATGCGCAATGCTTCCAATGAGCGGCGAATGTAGGGAATCTGTCGGCGCAAATCTTCAGGCATGGTGGTGCGATTGGCCTTGTAACCCGCGTAGTCCACCTCGTCGAAGCTTTGAGTCTTGCCGTTCCATCTGCGCAGCGGCTTCATGGTGCGCGCCCGCTCATCGCGGAAGACCTCGCCGCTCACATCGAAGACGGCGGCAAAGTAGCGCGGCTGAAAATCCTGGCGTAGCTTCTTGATCATGTTCACGAAGACGTAGATAGCCGCCGTCGGCAGGCCGGTGCGCGTAGACATGGGCCGTGAGCGCTGCATCGCGTGGTAGGCGCGAAAGATGAACGACATGGTGTCGAGCAGAAAGACGGGCGGCTTGGATTGGTCTGTCACGCTACCGAGTTTATCAGTGGTCAGCGGTCAGTTGTCAGTTTCCCGGGGTCTCAAAATCGAGACCGGGGGACACCGCGTGCCTTGGGCGGGACAGATGTGGTTCGCCCTTCCCGGCCCTTGGAATATACTAGCCACGTGATTCAGTTCCTCTCACGATGCATTAGCTACGATTCCGATTGAAAGGCAAAGCCATGAGGCTCTCCTCCACGATCGTTCGCGGTCTACCCTTTCTCCTGATGCTTCAGGGCTGTTCAAGCCATTTGAGTCGGCATGAGGCAGGGACGAAAATCGACGCAATGATGAGGAATCAGCCGGTCGGTGAATACAAGATTTATACCATCTCCGGCAATGTACCGACTTATGGGCTTCCATCGAGTGAGTTCAACGACGAGTCGATTGACATCGGCCGCATCGGAATAGATCCGGATCTGCCGGAATTCGGAGTTTCATTACTGAATGCCTTAGCTAAGGTGGGTTATCTGACCATTAAAGATGCGGGTCCAGGTGATGCAGCCCATCACTCTGAAACAAAGCACTATGATTCAACTCGCCTAATCGATCTCACTTCCAAGATTGGGAGGATCGTCGCGAAGACAAAGGACAACGAGACCTATGACACGGGTTTCGTGTGCTTTCCTGTGCCAAATCCTCACGCTTGCGTACTTCCGGACTTCATTGACAGAGAATTGAAGTACGACATTACGGGCATAACGGAGGACGGAATTCACGCCAAAGTAAATTTGCTCATGGACTGGAAACTCTCGCGAATCGCGTTAGAGCTGAAGCCATACGCCCGGCCAAGCGAAGGTGAAACCGAGCGTCGTTATCATCTGGATTCGTGGGAGGAGTTCTTGAACTCTCATCCCGTGGCGGGGAGCACACAAGCGACCATCCTCTTCCAGAGGTTCGACGATGGCTGGCGGATCGTCGACGAAAATGGTAAGAGTGAAAAAGATTTCAACCCAGTGATAAATTAGTTTCTTGGCACACGGCATCAGGCAAGAAACATGCAATCGCCGTAGCTGAAGAAGTCGTATTTCTCCTCGACGGCGTGACGATAGGCGGCCAAAACTCTCTCGCGACCTGCGAAGGCGCTGACCAGCATGAGCAGGCTCGATTGAGGCAAATGGAAATTCGTCAGCAGAGAGTCGACGAGGCGGAATTCGAAGCCGGGTGAGATGAAGATTTCCGTCTCGCCTGAATGAGGTTGAAGCGGATTCCCAGACGCCTGCTTTGCGCAGTGCTCCAATGTGCGAACGACAGTCGTGCCGACGGCGACGATGCGGCGGCCTTCGGCTACGGCACGATTGATCGCGTCGGCGGCGGACGCAGCCAGCGTGTAGCGTTCGCGATGCAGGTGCACTTCATCCACGCGTTCGACGCGCAGCGGTGCGAAGGTTCCGAGGCCGACGTGCAGCGTGATGCGCGCGATTTCAACTCCGCGTGCCGTGATCGCGTCGAGAATCTGTGGCGTGAAATGTAATCCCGCAGTAGGCGCAGCCACTGAGCCTCTTTCGCGGGAGAAGACGGTTTGATAGCGCTCGCGATCCGTCAACGCATCGTCGCGATGGATGTAAGGCGGCAGCGGCATGTGCCCTATGCGATCGAGGATGGCGAAGAAATCGTCCACCGGTTTAAAGCGGAGCAAGCGCTCGCCGAATTGGCCTCGTTCCAGCACCTCCGCCTCAAGCTCGATGGCGCCGGAGCTCGAAGGAAAAACAAGAATCTCGCCGATGGCGACCTTTCTGCCCGGACGAACGAGGGCACGCCATAGGTTTTCTCCGGTCTGTGGAAGATTGAGGTTCATCCTCTCCAAGCTTTCAGGATCGCGTGCGGGGGGACCCTGCTTCTCAGACGTGACTTGCTCCACGAGCATCACTTCAATGAATCCGGTTGGTTTTTCGCGCTCACGGCATAGCGTGCGATGGGCGTAGAGGCGCGCTGGAATCACTCGCGTGTCGTTCAACACCAGCAGATCGCCAGGATTGAGCAGTGCTGGAAACTCGGAAAAACTTGTATCGCGCAAAGCCCCGGTCGCGCGATTCATCACCAACATGCGGCTAAGTCCGCGCTCGGCTGGCGGCTGCTGTGCGATCAGTTCCGCCGGAAGTTCGAAGTCGAAGTCGGCAACGCGCAGGCCGGTCATACGCGCGGCTTCCTGAAGTGATCGAGGGCCCTGAAGCGCGCACGTTCGATGGCAGCATTCAGCAGTTCGCGCATTGGCTCAAAGCGGTTTGCCGGTAGATCGGCGAGAACGTGAGTTGGCCGCGCCCAACTCACACAGATGCGGGTGAAGGGCTTGGGAATCAGGAACCGGTCCCACGAGTGAATCACCCAGGCGTGCTTGGGTTCGAGGTGAAAGGCGCCAACAGGCGCGCCCGTCATTTGCGCCAGCTTGATGGGGCCCATCTTGGTTTGATAGATGGGCCCGCGCGGACCGTCGGCGGTAAAGATCGCGGTTCTGCCGCTATCGATTACGTGTGCCAGTCCAAGCAACCCTTCGCGCGATCCGCGCGAACTGGAGCCGCGTACAGTATCGAAGCCGAACATTTTTAAAATGCGAGTGATTAACTCGCCGTCAAAACTCTGGCTGACGAGAATCACCGCGCGGGAGTAGCGGAAGTAGACGGTGCAGGGCAAAACGCACTGATGCCAGAAACAGAAGATCTCCGCCGGTGATTTCTCGCCCAGCAGGACTGGGGTCACGCCTTCTTCAGCAATTACTTCAAAGCGCCATGTGCGGCCAATGATCGAAAACAAAGCCCAGACCAGGCGTGGGACCACGGCCAGAACAGCGCGCTGGGTAAGGGTGAAACTAACTTTGTCTTCGGCGGCCACTTTTTCAATTCTAATTTGAAGGGCCTTGACGCAGATCCTTCGACTCCACTTCCCTCCGCTCAGGAGTACCGCAGCCAGCGGAAAATCTCGGGCAGTGTGGCCCGCTTGCCATACATCAGAATGCCTACGCGATAAAGGCGCGACGAGAGCCAGAGCGCAAGCCAGATGTTCAGGATCAGCAGAATAATCGATGCCGCAAACTGCCAGAATGGAGGCATATCGAGTCCCACCCGCGGCATCATCACAAAGGGCGACGTGAGCGGAAATAGCGATGCGGCAACCACCCAGCGAGAATTGGGATCATTGAGCAGAAAGGGAAGAATGCCGAAGCTGAACCAGACCGGAACGGCAGCCAGCGGCATATACATTTGCAACTCCTGGGCCGTCTCGCAGGTGGCGGCAAGGCCAGAAAAGAAAGCGCTGTAAAGGGAGAAGCCGAGCACAAAGTACACCGGAAAAAGCAGACCCTCAGCCCAGGAAAAATGCAGAGCAAGGTCTCCGCTAAGCAATGGAGCGGCCAGCGCAGAACCCGTTATCAGCATGGCTACGATTATCCATATGGCGATTTGCGTCAGGCCCACAGCGCCTACGCCGAGAAGCTTGCCCGCGAGCAGGTCGTCGGGGCGCGCCACGGCGAGCATCACCTCGAAGATGCGCGACGACTTCTCGTCGATGATCGAGCGTGCCATGTCCATGCCGTAGAGAATGATCGGCATGGTCAGAAGAAAGGCCATGGCCACGGCCTTGTAAAGCCCCGCAACCCCACTGCCCTTGGCTGTCTGACCCTGCTTGTTTGCCTGGAGCGTTTCGATCGGAACCCACTTGAGAACAGCGTCGAGTTCAGCGGGCCGCAAGCCGCTCGTACTGAGCCGCTCATGCACCAGCGCGCGATTCAAGCAGTTCTGCAAGCCGCCAATCATTGTGAAGCCCCCCGCCGAGAGCGAGGTATATGTGGCAGTGACGGCTCCGTCAGGCGAAGTGTCAACCGCGAGAATCCCGTCAATAGTCTTGGCGTTAAGGCGCTTCAGCAGCGCTGCCCGATCGTCCGAAGTTGCCGGCGCGACCACGTCCGCAGTGAACATTGACTTGGGGTCGTTCAGCATTTCGCGTCGCACCTGTGTGGCCAGCGCGGCGTCGTTGGCGGCGATCGCCACATGCTTTCCAGGTGCGGCGTTGCGGCCTGTAAAATAACTAGCTCCTAAAACCGCGGCCATTAGAAAGGGCACCAGCACTGTAGAAAACTTGAAGGCCCGCCCGCGAATCTGTTGCAGGTACTCTCGCTTGGCTATCAGAATAATGTTACGCATTGGCCTTGCCTCCCACGGTCTGAATGAAGATCTCCTCAAGCGATGGCTCAACCACCTCGAAGCGAAAAATCGTCGCCATGGCCGCGGCTTCGCGCAGCAGATTCTGTGCGTTGCCGTGTGGCTTGAGCTTGATCTCCGCATGTCCTGAAAAGTTCTTCGCTTCCGCAATTTCCTTACTCTTCAAGAAGTCCGCGTTTCCTTCGAACTCCACAATCACGTTATTCCTCTCGTAGTGGCTTTTAATCTCGCGCAGATTGCCAGACAATACATTCTCGCCGTTGTTGATGAGGCAAATCGTATCGCAGAGCTTCTCCACCTGGTCCATGCGATGGGTAGAAAACAGAATCGCCTTGCCCTGTACCTTTAGGTCGAGCAGCGTCCGCTCCACCAGCAACGCATTGATCGGGTCCAGTCCGCTGAAGGGTTCGTCCATCACAATGAGCCCAGGATCGTGCAACAACGTGGCGATGAATTGTATCTTCTGCTGCATTCCTTTCGAGAGCTCTTCAGTCTTCTTGTGCAGCGAGCCGGAGATCTCCATGCGTTCGGCCCAATCCACAGCCCGCCTGCGCGCCTCATCCGCGCCAAGCCCGTGCAACTGGCCGAAGAAAACCAACTGGTCGCGAACCTTCATCTTCTTGTAGAGGCCGCGCTCCTCGGGCAAGTAGCCCACCCGCTCAAGGCTTTTGCGCATAAATGGCTTTTCGAAGAGCTGCACCTGTCCCGTGTCCGGAACGGTAATGCCCATCATCATGCGAATCGAGCTGGTCTTGCCCGCTCCGTTCGGCCCCAGCAGCCCGAACATCTGGCCCGCTTCGATGGATAAACTCAGGTTGTTGACGGCGACCTTATCCTCGTAGGCCTTGGTCACTCCCGCGAGCTCGACAATTGGCATGGATTCTCCTGCCTCTAAAACCTTAGTCCCGTTTCACTTGCCGGGGCTGTGGGCATAAGGAAGTTTAGCAAGCCCGGACTGCGTGAACGTTGCGGTGATCACTGTACGGAAGCGTTCGCCACCGGATTCTCGGCGCAAGCAGATTCTCGGCCGAATGAATGGTCCCTCCGCGTTGAGCTGGCTCCCCTCGCGCCCAGCCGGGCGGTCATTTTTGCAATGGGCGGACTTTGCACTCTTGTAGCGTCAACATGAACGCCGACCAAAGAGTGTCTCAAGTTGAAGCAAAGAACAGACTTGAAGTGGGAATAAATCCAGGCAACTAGAAAGTAACCCCTGAGATCCGTCCGAACGAGTGAGGGAAATGGAAAAAGATGGTAGCCTTGTTGACGATGCCAGAATATGATTTTCTCAAAACCGAGCCCATTTATGGACCCGCATACAGGCCGCAGTCCATTGAGGAAGTTGACGTGCGTCAATCAGTCCTCGAGGATATTGCCTTAAAGACGCTCTACCTTTCCGGCTCGCTCTCCATCCTCGATCTCTCTGAAAAGATCCGGCTGAGCTTCGAGGTCGCCAAAGAACTCTCGTTCCATCTGCGCACTGAGATGCTTTGCCAGGTCAACGGAATGACCGGCAACATCCCTCAGATTGCCATCACCTCCGCGGGCAGAACCCGTGCGGCCGACCTGCTTGCACAGAGTCACTACACGGGTCCGGCGCCGGTTTCCCTTGAGAGCTATGTCGACCAGACGCGGAAGCAGACCGTGCGAAAACTGGAAGTGCATGCCGACGAGGTCGAGCGCGCGTTTGCGCATCTGGTCATCGACAGTTCAACGCTGCGCCGTTTCGGAACAGCCCTCAACTCGGGTAGTTCAATCTTCATCTACGGCCCGCCAGGAACTGGAAAGACCACTGTTGCCGAAACACTGTCGAGAGTGATCGCCGAAGATGAGGTCTGGATACCGCACGCGGTCGAGGTGGACGGCTCGATCATCACGGTCTATGATCCGGCGATTCATCGCAAAGCCAGTGATCCAGGACCGGTAGACCGCGACGAGCGCTGGGTGCTGTGCCAACGCCCGGCGGTCTTGGTGGGCGGCGAACTAACCGCCGAAATGCTTGACCTGCAATTCAATCCCATCACCAAGTTCTATGTGGCTCCGGCGCAGATGAAGGCCAACAACGGGGTTCTGATCATCGACGACTTCGGGCGTCAGCGGATTCGCCCCGAAGATCTGCTCAATCGGTGGGTCGTTCCCCTCGATCGAAAAATTGATTTCCTTACACTGGCCGGTGGTAAAAAACTCGAAGTACCGTTCGAGATGCTAATCGTTTTTGCCTCCAACATGGATCCGGCGGAACTTGTCGACGAATGCTTCTTGCGCCGAATTCAAACCAAGATCAAGGTCGGCACGGTTGCCGATGCGTCTTTCGTCGAGATTTTTCGCCGCGTTGCCGTCGAGAATGAAGTGGCCTATGATCCAGGCGTGCCCCAGGCTCTCATCGATTTCATTCACGGCACGATGAAACGCGAGTTGCGCCAGTGCTATCCCAGGGACATTGTGAACCAGGTCCTTTGGGCTGCCCGCTACGAAGGCAAAAAACCGTATATCGATTCTTTGGCTTTGTCGCAAGCGGTCGAAGCTTACTTCCTGCAAAAGAGCTGATGGACTTTGAAGGCTAGGGCTTGTTTAAAAAGTGCCGCCTTGTGTCAGGGCACGACTTCAGTCGTGCCGCAAGTGGCGCAAAATGGGCTTGGCTTTAGCCTCTGAGGGAATGTCGGCTGCGCCAATGACCGCCTAGGCAATGCGTCTCAACAGCCTATCATTTTAAAGCCTTCTCCAAATCGCCTGAGCGAGAGAAGGTTCCGACCGGCAGGCCTAACGCTGCCATACTATGCTCATGGCCAACCCTGAACATCTCGACATCATAAAAAGGGGGGTCCTTGCGTGGAACCAGTGGCGGACGGATCATCCCGATATTCTGCCAGCTCTTTTTGATTCGACCCTCCCCGGGGCTGACCTTCACGGAGCAAACCTCCACGGAGCGGACCTCCGGGGTGCGAACCTCAGCGAGGCGAACCTCAACGGGGTGGCCCTCGGCATCGCTAACCTCAGCGAGACGAATTTTCGTTCAGCGAATCTCCGCGAAGCAGACCTCAGCGGAGCAAACCTTTTCGGTTCGAACCTCGGCGGGGCGAGTCTTGGCGGGGCGAATCTCAGTGCGGCAATGCTCGGCCGGACGAATCTCAGCCTTGTGGACCTCAGCGGGACAGACCTCAGCGGTGCGTTTGTTGGGTTTACTACATTTGTCAACGTCGATTTGAGTGGAGTAAATGGGCTAGAAACCGTCGCACATTACGCTCCGTCCAGCATCGGTATCGACACGATCTATAGATCCAAGGGCAAGATTCCGCACATCTTTTTGCGCGGCTGCGGAGTCCCCGACAACTTCATCGAATACATGGCCTCGTTGGTTGGCACGGGCATCGAGTTCTATTCCCTGTTCATTAGCTACTCAACCAAAGATCAGGAGTTCGCGGACCGACTTCATGCTGACTTGCAAGCCAAAGGCGTGCGCTGCTGGTTTGCTCCTCACGATATGCGCAGCGGCAAGAAGCTTCACGAGCAGATCGACGAGGCCATTCGTGTACACGACAAACTACTACTGATCCTCTCACCGGCCAGCATGGAGAGCGAGTGGGTCATGACCGAAATCTCGAAGGCGCGCAAACGTGAGGTCAGGGAGGGCAAGAGGGTTCTTTTCCCGATTAGCCTCTGCTCCTTTCACGCGTTGCGCGATTGGGAATGCTTTGACGCCGACACCGGCAAAGATTCTGCCCGCGAGATTCGCGAGTACTTCATCCCCGATTTCAGCAACTGGAAGAACCACGACGCCTACCGGCTCGCCTTTGAAAGACTCCTCGACGATCTTCACGGCAAGCCCAAGTCGGACTGATTTTTCCACCGGCGCTTTGCAGAATATATCCCTTCGTGAGCGCACAATAAAAGCATGAACAACCACCGAAAGTCGTCTCTTTGCTGACCACTGTTCACCGTACCCTCGAAGGGGTACCCCCACCCCCCCTCCTATATTTATTTTTGACCCCCAAATTTTGCAGATAATTTTAAACTTCATTGAATCAATACATTACGTAAATAAAGTCGACGGATACGCCTCTCGCGAGAGTCCGCCGACTTTGCACATTATTTCCACTTTCCAGCTTCGACCCGGTTTTGTGCCTCCGGGACGAGCCATGTAGCATCCGGAGTGTGGCTGATCTCGACACTCCGGTGATGTATGTGAAGGGCGTGGGGCCGCGCGTGGCCGAACTGCTCAAAGCTAAAGGCATCCTTGTTGCCGAGGATCTGCTCTATCACTTGCCTTTCCGCTACGAGGATCGTCAAAACCCGCGCAGCCTCGACGAGCTGAAGGCAGGCGAGACGGCCAGCGTCATCGCCGAGGTGCGCGGCTCAACCCTTCTGCGCACCCGAAAAGCTCCTATCTTCGAACTGACGGTTGGGCAGGGGCGGCTGGCGTTGAAATGCGTCTGGTTCAACGGCAGCTATCTCGAGGGCAAGTTTCACGCCGGGCAGACGGTGGCCGTCTACGGCCGGGTCGAACCTTCCCGCTCCAGCAGCAACCTCAAGATGATTCAGCCGCAGTTTGAACTGCTGCCCGACGCATCCGACGATGACGAAACACGACTGCTTGAGGTTGGGCGCATTACGCCGGTCTATGAGTCTCTCGGCGGGGCGCGGCTGGCCTCGCGCTGGCAGCGGAAGACGATCTTCAATCTGCTCGAAGGGCTGCGCGGCGCGGTGCCCGAGTGCCTTCCGCGGGCGATGCTTGCGCGTCTCGCGCTGCCAGACCGCGAGACCGCCTTGCGCGAGGCCCACTTTCCGCCCGAAGGCACTCCTTTCGTCCAACTCCAATGTTCGGCGACGCCTGCGCACCGGCGATTGATCTTCGAGGAGCTTTTCTTCCTCGAACTGGGTCTGGAACTCAAGCGCCGCCGCATGAGAGAGCGCGTGGGAATCGGCTTTGCAACGACCGACAAGGTGCGCGAAGCGATTCGCGAGGTGCTGCCCTTTCATCCCACCGTGGCACAGAAGCGTGCGCTGGGCGAGATCGTAGCCGACATGCGCAGCCCGAACCCGATGCGCCGGCTTTTGCAGGGAGATGTGGGCTCAGGCAAGACCATCGTGGCGTTGCAGGCCATGCTCGTGGCCATGGAGAACGGTTACCAGGCCGCGCTGATGGCGCCGACTGAGATTCTTGCCACGCAGCATTTTCTGGCCATGCGCAAACTCCTTGAGCGCTCTTCGCGCCGCTACCGGATCGCGCTGCTCACTGGCTCGCTGCCAGAAGACCGCAAACGCGCAACGCGCGGTGAGATCAACCGGGGCGAGGCGCAACTTGTCATCGGGACTCACGCCCTGATCGAGGAAAAGGTCGAGTTCGACCGGCTTGGTTTGGTCGTCGTCGATGAGCAGCACCGCTTCGGTGTCTTGCAGCGATTCAAGCTGATGAAGAAACCGCAACACGCCGAGCCCGACATGCTGGTCATGACGGCCACGCCGATTCCCCGGACGCTGGCGCTCTCGCTCTACGGCGACCTCGATTTAAGCGTGCTGGACGAGCTGCCGCCGGGGCGCACACCTATCGTCACCCGGCGGGTTCCCGGCGAAATGGCCGGAGAAGTGTGGGATTTCGTGCGCAAACAAGCGGCGAAAGGACGACAGGCTTACATCGTTTACCCGGTGATTGAGGGCAGCAAGGACGACCAGCCTGAACTGGACTTTTCGCACGACGACTCGGAGGCCGCAGTCGAGGCGCCGGATCGAATCCAGATCCCAAAAGCGGCATCTGGAGCACACAAAAACAATCGCAAAGGCAAAACGGCAGAACTGTTTCCCAAGGCTGCGAAAGAAGCAAATCCGGCAGCGAAGTCGGGGTTGAAGTCGGCTGTTGATATGTACGAAAAACTGAGCACCGGGCCGCTGGCCGGGTTGCGCGTGGGCCTGTTGCACGGACGGCTCGACGCCGATGAGAAAGAGATTGTCATGCGCCGCTTTCAACGCGGCGAGATCGACGCGCTCATTGCCACCACGGTCGTCGAGGTCGGCGTCGATGTGCCCAATGCGACGGTGATGGTGGTTGAGCACGCCGAACGGTTTGGCCTGGCGCAGTTGCACCAACTCCGCGGGAGAGTGGGTCGCGGAGCGGCGAAGAGTTTTTGCATCCTGATTACGGGCGATCAAGTTTCTCCGACGGGCGAGGAGCGCCTCAACGCCATGGTTCGAACCCAGGACGGATTTGAGTTGGCTGAGCTGGACCTCACCCTCCGTGGCCCCGGCGAATTCTTCGGCACGCGCCAGGCCGGTCTGCCTGAGTTTCGTGTCGCCAACTTGCTGCGAGACAGGCAGTTGCTGGAATTAGCGAAACTGGAAGCCGCCCATTTTGTCAACCTCACGAGTGCCGATATGGAGGCAACCGAAGCCGAGAGGAGGCTGGTGTGGGCGCGGCTCAAAGAGTCGTGGCAGCGCCGCTATGGATTGGTTGAAGCCGGCTGACAGGAATGTCCTATTTGGAGTCAATCTATCTGTTTGTGTTTCACTTAGAGTCGCTTAGTTACTAAAGTTCGCGCTAGTACCGTCAGCTTCCCAAAACTTATGTAATACTCGTCGAAGACACTCATGCGACAGTACCCCCCACTGAACCTGCTGGCGCAAAGAAAGGATAGAACTCTGACATGAAATTCAAGCTTTTCTTCGTCGCTGCTCTTTCTCTCTCTCTCTCCCTTGTGTACGCCTTCGGATTCAGGCAGGACTCACCCCAATTGAGGGCGTTGCTGGTCGCGGCCCTCCATGGCAGCCGCGCTCAAGCCGCAACAATCCCACAGAGTGCCGGCTCCCTATCGGACGACATGCAAGCGTCGAACGTGGCCGATACGGGCCTCGGCAAGATGGGTTCCCAATCGGACGTCTTGCGCGTATCGCTCATCAGGGCTGTCAAGAACGACAATACCGAAGTGGCGAAAAAACTGATCAAGCTGGGTGCCGATGTGAATAGCCGCACCTCGGCAAATGGCTGGACTGCCCTCCACTATGCGGTGAGGAATGGCAATGCCGAAATTGTCCAGTTACTTCTCAAGTCGGGCGCCGATCCGAACACCCTGGGAACGATGGAAGGACAGAAAGAGTCAGCGGTGAAGCCGTTGGTTCTCGCGCAGGCAGCATTGGATCTGGTTAGTCAGGTTCCGCCCTCCAACATCGAGGACACGTTGCGCCAGAGCGGATTGAACGACCCGGCTCTGTTAAGGAGCATGAAAGATCCAAAAGCCACCGACAGATATAGAAAAGTTGTCGACGTTTTGACCACCGTCACTAAGGAGTCATAGCTGATCAATTCTCCCGATTTGACCAGAGGCATCCCACCTTGCGACAAAACACTCGTCGCTGAGGTGGGATGTTGCCGTCGCGGGCAAGCAGTTTCGTGATGCCGCAAGAAAACTTAATCGCAGAGGAATGCGGCTCTCAACTCCGCGACGGACGGCCGAGTTTGTTGACCCTGCGAGTGGCACTTTGATAGCATCAGCTTAGAGCATCTCGATTCACATTGAAAGTTCAAGGCAGCTCTGACTGCGGCTTTTCGTTTATTCCCCGACCATGAACGTCGGCCGAAATACTTTAGATGAAGAGGCCGCTCAGCTGCATGATTCCGCGAAAAGCAGAATCGAAAACACTGTAGCTCTTCACGACCAGCAACAGGCGTGTTTAAACGATATTCATCGTATTCGTGTTGTCTGCCGGAAACAAATCGCGTTCACTCGTATCGGCAGACGCTTTTGAAAGGACAAATCGCTGAAGATGAAATATAGGCCTTTCTCTCTTTTCGTTCTTATACTTCTAATTCTTCCTGTTTCTGGCTGCAAACCCTCCTCAGCATCCTTGATGGCTGCGGTCAAAGCTGACGATACCGAACAGGCGAAAAAACTCATCCAAAAAGGCGCAGACGCCAATAGCCGCGTATCGCCGACGGGTTGGAGCGCGCTTCATTACGCGGCCAGAAATGGCAATGTCGAGATTGTCAAGCTTCTGCTCAACGCCGGTGCCGACCCGAATTGCACCGGAGCGATGGAAGGTCAGACGAATTCAATCATCTCCTTGAAGCCGCTGGTGATTGCACGGGCAAACCTCGACCTGGTAGGCCAGATTCCGCTCTCCCGCATGGATGAGACACTGCGCCAGAATGGACTTGACGATCCTGCTCTGCTGAAGAGTATGGAGGATTCAACAGCGACCAACCGATATCAGCAGGTTGTCGAAGCTCTTCAAAAGGTCACGAAAAACTAATCCAGATCAGGACGGCCCGGTGGCACGAGGGTCCCGTGTCATATCGAAGGGAAAGGTCTGGATCTCCAGATCGATGCTGGCAATCTCATTGCCGCACTCCTCCGGATG
>CAYTJN010000055.1:0-22755 GCA_964438125.1 uncultured Occallatibacter sp. | reverse complement strand
CGCTATCGTTGCGGGAGTCGGTGCATCTGATCTCTGATCCCATGAATCTGGATGCAAGCGTGGAAGAGGTCTTTCAAATGATGCTGGGGGTCAACAGCCATCGTTATGAGGGGCCGGTAGAGATCGTGGAACCTGAGTCGGTGACTGCTGTTGTTGGCTTTGGCGGACTGCTGAGCGGCGCCTGCGTCTTCCGCAGTGGCGCCTCGGCGGCTATCAAGATCGCCGAGCACATGACCGGGATGGCTTTTGAGGAGATCGACGATACTGTCAAGGACGCGATCGGCGAGATCTGCAATATGGTGGCCGGCTCATGGAAGGGCAAGGTACCGGATCTGGCGGCCAATACCGGCCTCTCGGTACCCGCCGTGATTACCGGGCGGGATTACAAGATTCATGTGCAGGCTCCCGAGTTCCAACTGCACCACGCGTATCGCTTCGACGAAGGCAGCTTCGAAGTCACCATCATCTGCGATGGGCTGCAATAGAACAGGGATTAGGGTTTAGGGAATAGGGCTTAGGGAATAGGAAACACGAGACAAGGGCAGCAGTCAGTTTCAGGCCGCCGCTGCCCTGGCCCTCTTCTTTCGATCTCTCGATCTGTTGCGCCGATTTCTGTTCCCTGCATCGCCAATTCTGAATTTGCTCTAACCTTTTCATCTCCCGTCCGGTCCTCCATCTGCTTCTTCCGCCTGTGATTCAGGAGGGAGCGGTTCGATGGATAGCGGATATTACGCGGCGATGACCGGTCTGTTGGCGCGCACACAGGCTCTGGACATCGCGGCCACCAATCTGGCCAATGCGCAGACCCCCGGCTACCGTGCAGAGCAGGAGTACTTTCGCTCTGCGCTGCTCGGTCCCGACGCGCAGGACTCCCAACTGGGGCGGACAGTGAACAACTACGGCCTGCTGGGGGGCGATCGGCTCAACCTGGCCCAAGGCGCTATTGAACAGACCGGCAACCCGCTGGATCTGGCGATTGAAGGCCAGGGCTTCTTTCAGGTGCAGACGGCCAATGGCCCGCGCTACACCCGCGACGGCGCCTTTCATCGCACACCCAGCGGTCAGTTGGTGACGGCCGCGGGCGAACCGGTGCTCTCGGCAACCGGGCAGATCATTCCCGTTCCGCCAGGCGAGGTCTCCGTAGGTGCCGATGGCGCGCTGTCGGTGGCCGGTGGCGTGGTGGCCACGGTCGGTATCTTCACCTTTCCCGCAGGCGTGCAGTTGACCCCCGAGGGGGCGAATCGCTATCTCGCCCCGGAGGAAGTGAAACCGATCGCGGCAAAAGACGCGGCCATCCACCAGGGCGCAATCGAAACGGCCAATCAGGACGTGATCAAAGGAACGATGAACCTGATTTTTGTGCAGCGCGAGGCGGAGATGATGCAGCGGGCGCTGACCGTCTTTCATACCGAATTTAACAAGATCGCATGCGAGGATCTGCCGAGAGTGTGACGCCGGCGGAGAGCTGACGAAGGAGCCATCATGATTCGAGCCTTATACACGGCCGCCAGCGGCATGAGCGCGCAGCAGCTGAATCTGGATACGATCGCGAACAACCTGGCCAACTCCTCGACCACCGGCTTTCGCCAGTTGCGCCTGGAGTTTCAGGATATGGTCTATCAGAACCTGGTGACGCCGGGCGCGGCACAGAGCCAGTCCACGGTCTCGGCAGGCTTGCAGATTGGACTTGGCACAAAATCGGCCGCGACC
The DNA here is from genome assembly GCA_964438125.1 of uncultured Occallatibacter sp. Classification (GTDB taxonomy): domain Bacteria; phylum Acidobacteriota; class Terriglobia; order Terriglobales; family Acidobacteriaceae; genus Telmatobacter. The sequence goes on along the minus strand of CAYTJN010000055.1, from coordinate 21,045 downwards.
GAGGTGATCCAGACGCAGGGATCGCTGAACCAGACCTCAAACCCGCTCGACGTGGCTATCGAAGGCAGCGGTTTTTTTCAAGTGCAGCGGCCCGATGGCTCGATTGCTTATACGCGGGCGGGACAGTTCCAGCTCAACAATCAAGGGACCATCGTGACCACCGACGGCGACCCGGTGATTCCTACCATCACCATTCCCGCTAACGCGACGGCGGTGACGATTACGCAATACGGCGTGGTGAACGCGACCCTGCCGGGGCAGCAGAACCCTTCCCAGTTAGGTCAGTTGCAGTTGTCCACCTTTCCCAACCCCGGCGGTTTGCAGAGCATGGGCTCGAATCTTCTTCAGGCCACACTGAACTCCGGCGACCCGGTGCTGGGAAATCCCGGAGGGACCGAGGGGCTGGGCACTTTGCAACAGGGATACCTCGAAAACTCGAATGTGGATGTGGTCACGATGTTTGTGCAGATGGTGTTGGCGCAGCGTGCCTACGAATCGAACTCCAAGGTGATCAAGGCCGCCGACGACATGTACTCGCAGGTTAATAATATGACCCACTAAAAAGCCTGGATTGGGAATCAGTAACCGGGTAGACAGCGATCAGGGCTGCGCGAGGATGGCGGGGATGAGAATGGCTTTCGAAGTGGCACGGTGCGCGGTGGTGCTGGGTCTTGGGCTGACGTCCTTCTGTTGCTCTCAGGCGCAGCTTCCGGCATACGCAACCGGCTTTGATCAAAACAATGTCGTTCGCGAGATCGATGATCCACACACCGGCGATCATTGGCTGCTGATGCGGAATGATTCCGATCAAGGTGGCCCTGGACGTCTGGTGCTCGCCCAGGGCCGTAGCCGGAGTGAGAAAGTGCACGCGCGGACCGTGGCCCGGCAAATGGCGCCTGGCGTCGAGTCCGTGATTCACGCCGGCGAGAGGCTGACGGTCGAGGAGCACACGGCGGTTGCCGATTCGGTTTTGGAGGCGCGCGCCTTGGGACCAGCGGCCGTTGGCTCCGTGTTTGAGGTGCGCCTCACGATCGGTGGCAAGGTGGTGCGAGTCGTGGCTCTTGGCTCTGGTCACGCGGTTCTGCAAACAGAGTCCGGGGCGCGGCCATGAATCTTAATTCGCTCCAAGCCGTGCTTTGCTGGACGCTGCTGGCGCTTGCCTCTGTTCTGCCCACTCATGCGATGGGCAGTAAGAAGAAGACGGCTCCGCCCACAGCGGCCAAGGCTACCCCACCCGAGGCCGCTCTCAAAGCCTATATCGAACGGGTGAGGGCGCAGCAGGCAGCAGAGGTGCTGACGGCGGGATCGATCTGGAGTCCGGAGGGCCGGTTGGTGAGGCTGGGCACAGACGCCAAGGCTGCCCGCCTGCACGACGTAGTCGCAATTGTCGTAACCGAGAGCCTGGCGGCCTCGACCGACGGCCAGGTAAAGAATTCGCGAGCCTCGAATGCCAGCTCCGCGCTGACTACGCTCTTCGGCAAGCTGAAAGCTTCGAATGCAATGCAGAACCTGTTGGGCATGAACGCGGCCTCGGCGCTCTCGGCACAAGGACAAAGTACGACCAACTCCAGTCTCACGACGACCTTTGGCGCCGAGGTGATCGATGTGCTGCCGAACGGAATGCTGGTGGTGCAGGCGACCCGCCAACTGACTTTTTCGCAGCAGACGCAGTTGATCAAGCTGCGCGGCCTGGTGCGGCCCGAGGACGTGAGCGCGCAGAACCAGGTCATGTCGACCGCCATGACCGATCTTGAACTCGAAGTCACGGGCAAGGGCATTATCAACGACTCCACCTATCGGCAGAACCCGCTGGTGCGCTTTGTTGAGCGGCTCCTGGTGTTTTAACAAAAGGAACAGGGAATAGGTTGCAGATGCGGATGCGGGTTGAAGGCAGGAGAACGGCGAAGAGCCCACGAGGTGTGAATCACCGGGGTCTGCTGAGTCTGGCTGTATTGCTGATCGCGTCATCGGCTCTGGCCGATGCCGAAGTCACTGGGCATCTGGCGCGGATCAAGGACGTCGCGACGATTGAAGGGATTCGCGACAATCAACTGGTCGGCTACGGGCTGGTGGTCGGGCTGCGCGGCACTGGCGATAGCTCTCAGACGGTATTTCCTGCGCAGACGCTGATCTCGACGCTCGAAAGGATGGGCATCACGGTTCCTCAGACCGGGGCCAACAGCGCCAGCAACATGCAGGTGAAGAATATGGCCGCGGTCTTTGTGGTTGCTGTGCTTCCGCCCTTCAGCCGGCCGGGGTACAAGATGGACATTACGGTCTCTTCGGCCGGCGATGCGCGATCGCTCGAAGGGGGCATTTTGCTGATGACTCCGCTCTATGGCCCGGATGGCCAGATCTATGCCCAGGCCCAGGGAGCGCTGGTGTTGGGCGGCTACATGGCATCAGCCGGAGGCAACACGAAACTCTCGAATCATCCGACCACGGCGCGCATTCCCGGCGGGGCGCTGGTCGAGCGGGTCGTGCCCTTCGATCTCACCCAAATGCATGTGGTCAGCGTGGTGTTGAACGACGCGGATTTTCATACCGCGGAACGCATGGCCGGCGCCATTAACAAAGCGCTTGGCTCGGCGCGCGCCCACGCGATCGACAGCCGGCGGGTGGAAGTAGCTCCCACCGCAGACGAAGACATGCCGGCATTGCTCGACAAGGTGGAGGCTGTCGAGGTCGACGTTTATCCACGGGCACGGGTGGTGGTGAATGAGCGAACGGGAACGGTGGTGATCGGGGGCATGGTTCGGCTGCAGCCGGTGTCGATCTTGCATGGAGGCTTGTCGGTTAATGTCATCTCCGAGACCGAGGTCTCGCAGCCCGATCCGCTCTCCGGTGGATCGACGCAGGTGATTCAGCAGACGGCTGTGCAGGCCACAGACAAGCCTGTGAACCGCATCGATTTGAAGGAAGGCGCGACCGTCGAGGATCTGGTGCAGGAGCTGCAGCGGACCGGAGCCGGCGCGCGGGACGTGATCTCGATTTTGCAGGCAATGAAGGAGGCCGGCGCTCTGGAGGCCGACCTCGAAGTACTCTAGGCCTGAAGGGATTCCAAGGAGGATCGGCGATGATTTCGATAGCGGCGACCACGGCGGCCACAGCGGCCGGCACAGTGAACAGCGGGGCTCAGGCTGCGCCCCCGCCGCGGCTGGTGCACGCGGCGCATGAGTTTGAAGCGCAGATGATGCAGGAGTTGTTGAAGCCGATGACCAAGGGCAACGGGCTCGACGGCGAGGACGGGACTGCTTCAGGGTCGGGCTCGGCGCTGGGAGAATTTGCCTCTGAGGCCTTGGGACGAGCGCTGAGTGATCGGGGGGGCTTTGGGATTGCCAACGGAATTATCAGAGAGCTTTCCCATTCCGGTAACAAGCCCGTAACCGGCCAAGTAACCGAAAATTCGCGCGACAATACTGTTATGAACCCTTTCAAATGACTAATGTGATTAATAGGGAAGCCGATGAATCGGGCAAGGAGTCATGATTATGGACATTCGCAGCAGTCTGGAAGGATTGAAGTCGCTTTTGGGGACGCCGGCTGCCGCTCCGGCCGCCTCGCAACAGCCCAGGAGCTCGGGGGCATCGGTGAGCGCGCTCGGCAGCGATCGGGCAACGTTCAGCAGCGCGGCGAGCGAGGTAGCTGAGACCGCCGGAGACTCGAGCGTCCGCATGGATAAGGTCGCCGGGATTCAGGCCGCTCTCGCGACGGGAAGCTATAACGTCTCTGCGGGGGCGATTGCCTCCAAGGTTGTGGATTCGATGATAGGCAGCCAGTCGTAACCGGCGCCGAACCCGGTGGCGGCGCGAGCACGAAAGGTGTAGGCGAAAGGAGTGTCTCCGTTGCAGGAGTTTGGACAGAGCCGAGCGCGCCCGAAGCTCAAAGAGATGGTGGTCGAGGCCTCGCGGGCCCTGGCACGTCTGGATGTTCAGCGACTCGAGGAGTTGGCACTTTGCTGCCAAGCCCTGAACCGCGATCTGGCCGTTGGGGATCTGGCAAGACCCGATGGAGATACACGCAGAACGCTGGATTTCGAGGCCAAAGAGGCCACTGGAGATATGGCGGTTTTTGCTCGAGTGCTGGAAGCGACGCGGGCCAACCTGCATGTGATCCATCGTCTGCGGGAGTTGCGGGAAGATCGCCTGGGATATGGCTTGCCGCCCGCGCTGGGATGGCGGAGAACGGAGAGCGGGCATGGGGACAATTAACTCCGCATTCAGCATCATGTCGGGAGCCTTGGACGCAGATCAGCAAGCCTTGAATGTCGTGGCCAACAACGTGGCCAATGCCAATACCCCTGGCTATACGGTTGAGAATCCGGACTGGCAAGAGAATCAGCCGCTCAAGATCGGCGGAATCTCATACGGGCAGGGCGTTACGGAGACCGGCGCTACATCGCAGCGGGACCGCGTACTGGAGCAGAGGCTGGATCAGCAGCAGCAGTTGGCTTCGGCTTCCGGCTCGAGGTTGACAGCGCTCAATACACTTCAAGCCTTGTTCACACCGGATTCGGGTTCCTCCAGTTCGAAGGCCGGCGACATTGGAAGCGACATTACAAATTTCTTTGACTCGTTTTCGAAGCTCGAAGCTAATTCCACCGACAACGCGTTGCGTCAGAATGTCCTGTCGAGCGCGAGCATGCTATCGGGTGACATCTCGAATGCCGCAGCCAGCCTCAACTCGCAAAGAGCAGCACTCGATCAGGAGACGGGCGGGGTTGCCAGCCAGGTGAACGCGTTGACCGGCGCCATTGCCCAACTCAATCAGCAGATCATGACGAGCTCGCCCAACGCCGACGCGGGCACACTGGAGGATCAGCGTCAGCAGGACCTGAGCGGGCTCTCTCAGTTGATCGGGATCAACCAGATTACCACCGAGAATAACGGCCTCGCTATCACTACGCCTTCGGGCCAGTTACTGGTCTCGGAGGGCACAAGCTACCAGTTGACCACCGGCACGGTGAACGGAGTGACGGATTTCTTTCTTGGCGGCGCGGACATTACTTCGCAGTTGGCATCGGGCGGGGGCTCGCTCGGCGGAGATTTGACCGCGCGGGATGACGATATTCCGAGCGCGCTGGATTCGCTTGACCAACTGGCGTATCACATCTCAACTTCGGTGAACACGCAGAACAATGCGGGGACGACGCTGGACGGAACGACCGGCAGCGCGGCCAATCCTCTCTACATTTTTAATCAACCTACGGTTGTGTCGGGAAGCGCGTCAGCGATGAGCGTGGTGATGACCGATCCGAACGACGTGGCGGCGGCAAGCGCGGGCGATGGAACTGGGGATAACTCGAATGCGGTGGCCATGGCGGCCATAGCACAACAGGGTATCGTGAATGGCCAGACGCCGACTAACTTCTACTCGAACTTTGTGACCACACTTGGCTCGACCGTCTCCACGGTGCAAACGGAAAACACTGCGCAGAATGCTTCGGTGACGCAGTTGCAGACACAGAACAATGCCCTCTCCGGCGTCAATTTAAACGATGAGGCCTCCGCGATGACCACCTTGGAGCGCAGTTATCAAGCGGCCTCCCAGGTCTTCTCGATGCTGAACACAATTATCCAGTCGGCGCTGAACCTGGGCGAACAGACAACGGTTTCCTGAAACGGTTTGGGCTGCGTGGGTGCGCGAACTGAAAGAGCGCATAAAGCAAAAGCAAGAAAAAAGGCCGGTCGAGAAGTGGAGGAATGCGATGCGCGTGGATCCTTTCTATGTCACGAATCTAGTAGGTTCGCTCGATCAGGCCCAGGCCAATGAGCAGCAGTTATCCTCCGAGTTATCAAGCGGTGTAAGCATCACCTCGGTCAGTCAGAATCCGGTCGGCTCCGGACAGAATGTGCTGTTGCTGAACCAGATTCAACAAGATGATTCCTTCACGCAAAGCTCCAATCTGGTGACCGGCCAGTTGCAGGTGGCCGATTCCGCGCTGGGCAGCGTGGTGACCAACCTGACTTCGGCAATCTCATTGGCCACCGGCGCCAACAATGGCACTATGAATGCGAGTGATGTCAAATCCATCGCCAATCAGATTTCCGGTATTTTGAATGAGGTGCAGTCGCTGGCGAACACGAGTTATCAGGGCCAGTACATCTTTGCCGGTGGCCAGACGTCTACGGCTCCCTTCACGACCGCGACGTCCACATCGCCTGCAGTGACCACTTACAACGGCGACCAGGGCGTGAACTATCTTCAATCACCCAACGGACAAAAGATCCAGCTGAATGTGCCGGGCAATCAGATCTTCATGGGCACGGGCGCGAGCAGCGTTTTTGGCGCCTTGAACAACCTGGTTGCGGATTACTCCAGCGGCGCTGTCGACACCAACCAGGCCGTAAAGGATACGGTGGCGCTGGGAACGGCGATGAATTATGTCTCGCAGCAGAGGGTAACAATCGACAACTCGATGACCCAGATCACGGCGGCCTCCGAAGCGGTGACCAATGTGCAAACGCAACTGACCACTGCACAGACCGATCTGATGCAAGCCGACATTCCAACGATCTCCACACAGCTTTCCCTGGCCGAAACCCAGCAGACCGCTCTGGAAGATATCATCGCTCAACTGAATTCAAACTCAAACGATCTCTTCAGCAAATTACCATCCTAACCACCCTCCGCCCGCGGTGAGGCCAGACGCCTGCTGGGCTCGCACTGGGTGATCAATCTGCCTTGTAGTCGATCTACTAACTTCCGCATTCGCTGCCGGCCTCTCCCGCTGCCCTTAGCGCTTGCTTTGCCAGCTCCTTGAATGTCTTGCGCAATTCCTCCGGATTATGCACGACAATGCGTCGACCGGTGCTCAGCAGGGAGGCGGCGAACATCTCCAGCCGATCGCGCCCACAGCGCAGGCGCGTGCCACCGTCCTGCGCCTCCATGGCAACCCTCCACGGCGCGATGCTCTGCTGCAACTCTTCGATGGACATGTCGATCCAAACGTCAATTTGGTACTCCGACTGCACAAAGGGCATGTGCTCGCGCATATACCTTCGCGCGTCAAAGCTCGTAGGCCGTTTGAACGCGCCGGTGCCCACCTCCAGATCCAACACACGGTCCAGTCGGAATGTCCGCATCGCCCGTCGTGAGAGGCAATAGCCGATCAAATACCAGCGCCCATCGGTATGCATCACCGCATACGGCTCAATCTGACGGCGCGAAATCGCTCCATCGTACGATTCATATCCAAAGCGCACCCTCCGGCCAGAACGAATCGCCGAAGCGGCCCGGATCAGGAACTCGACCGACGTCGAAACCACCCACGGTCCCGGCTCAATTGCTACCACGTCCTGTACGGTTCGAATGCTCTCGCGCAGCGCGTCGGGAAGCACACGCTCCAGCTTTGCACGCGCGCCTTCTGTGGCGGGCGCAAACGCCGATAAACCCACCTGCTGCAGCGAATGCAATCCTAGAGAAAGTGCGAATGCCTCCTCATTGGTGAGCAGCAGCGGAGGCAGACGATAGCCGGGCTTCAGCCGATAAGCCCCGCCGAGGCCCCGCGATGACTCGACCGGAATGTTCAGATCCTTCAGCCGGACGATATACCGCTGCACGGTTCGCAGATCCACTTCCAAGCGCTCCGCCAGTTCGGCACCCGTGACATGGTCGCGCGCCTGGAGCACCTCCAGAACCGTGAGCACGCGCATAATCGGGTCATACATCGCAATTTTATCCTCCTTTCAATTTACGACAGATCCTGTCGGGAATTGCCGCTAGAGTGTCTTTCAGCCCGATGAGCTGCTGTGGAACCGCTCACAAAAGGAACGGACACGGCACCGGTCTTGCAGACATGGCCAGGAGAATCGAGGGGGCAGCGATGCCCAAGCGATTCCACAGCTGCGCATGGCACATGGAGGATCAAAAATGGCAACCGAAACCGTATCAATCAGCGCACTGAGCGCTGAGGATGTATTGAAGCATTGGCAGGGTCATCGCGCCCTTACCCGCGGAACCATCGAAGCTTTCCCCGAAGACAAACTCTTCGAGTTTTCTGTAGGTGGCATGCGCCCTTTCGCCGAGTTGGCGTGGGAGTTCATCCGCATGGCGGTGCCCATTGTCGACGGGGTCGCTACCGGCAAGTGGGTCGAATACAGCGGGGCCAAGCCCGAGAACAAGGAGGATCTGCTGGCGCTATGGGACAAGCAAACCCGGGAACTGAACCAGAAGTTTCCCGCAATTCCACCGCATCGTTTCACCGAAGTCGACAAAGCCTTCGGTCAATGGGAGATGTCGGGCATCGGCACCATTCAGTATGCCGTCGATAACGAAATTCATCATCGCGGTCAAGGCTATGTCTACTTACGCGCGCTCGGCATTGAGCCCCCGCATTTTTGGGAGCGCTGACGCAGATGCGCCGCAAACAGGGCAAGTTCGATACGATAGTGGTTTCCCGGGTTCCGATTGATGAACCTGGGAAACCGCGAGTCTCCCGACCGAAGGCTCCTGACGTCCCTTATACTGAAGGAAATGAGACTCGCGGTCTGGGCTCCAATTCGATTTCTCTGGAATGCGACGCGCGGCAATCGCCTAACGCCGTGGCGGAGCGAGTTTTTTCGCTGGCGCGTCGAGACCTACTCCGGCATGAAGGCGGAGACGCTGACGACGGGAGAGATCATGAACTTTGTCTGGAGCTCGCGTTGGGAGCTGTTGGCTTTTCTCTTTTGGATTAGCCGCATGGATCGCGAAGTGCACAAGCGCGCCTGAGAAGTGTACTGTCCACTCTATGAGATTCGGCTCATCCTTCCCAATTAGCTCCGCGATTTTCGCACTGATCGCCGCGTCCCTTGGCGCGCAGCAGTTACCTCCTGTCGAACCTCCCCAGCCGATGCCCGGCGTGCATGTCGACGCTCCCCCTGCGACCACCACTTTGCGCTTGAGGGCCGATGAAGTATTGGTTCCGACGTTGGTTGAGAAGCCGGGCGGGGGCGTTGTCTACGGTCTCAAGGCGGACGATTTCGTGCTGGAAGACAACGGCGCGCCACAGAAGATTCGGGTGCAGGAGGAGATGGACACGGCACCGGTGGCGCTGGTTGTCGCGGTCGAACAGGGCGGCGCAAGCGTGCTCGAATTTGACAAACTGGCCAAGCTGGGCCCGCTGTTGGACCTGTTTCTCTCTGACGGCAAGGGCCAGGCGGCGCTGGTTGGCTTTGACTCGAAGCCGCATCTGATTCACGACTTCACACATACGAGCGAAGAGATCAACCAGGCGCTCAAAGAACTTGTGCCGGGCGACGGCGGCGATGCGATTCTCGATACGGTCAGCTACGCGGTCGATCTGCTTCAACTCCAGCCCAAGGAGTATCGCCGCGTGCTGCTGCTGATTTCAGAGGAGCGAGACCACGGCAGCCGCCACACCAAGCCGGCGCAGTTGATTCGCAAGATCGGCCAATCCGATGTGCTGGTGCTGAGCGTTTCGTTCTCGCCCGCGAAGGCCGAACTGCTGCATGACATCAAGGACTCAGGCAACGAACGGACGATGAATATGTTTTCAACTCTCGCCATGGTGGTTCAGGCCTTCAAGAAAAATGTGAGCAAAGAAGTGGCGCACATGAGCGGCGGCGAGTACAACACGTTTACGGCCGACAAAGGCTTTGAGAAGCGAGTGGTGGAGTCGGCGCAGCATGCGCGGAACCGCTATCTGATTACCTTTAGCCCTTCCGATCCCACGCCGGGGCTGCACACGATTCGTGTTCGGCTGGCGCAGGACTATGGAGCGCGGATCGTGGCGCGGGCGAATTATTGGAAGGAACAGGACCAGTAATGAAAAGGATCGTCTTGCGCCTGTTAATTAATTAATTACCTGCAAGGTTTTGAAAATATGGGAGGGGGGGTGGGGGTACCCTCGTTTCCAGGGCTGAAGGAGCAGGGACTCTCCGCACCTTTCGCTATTCTTATTATCCTCTGATGGGAAGAAATATACTGCAAAAAATAGTGTCTGATAAGTGCGTTCGTGGTGACCCCAAACCCTTGACGCTCGCAGCACTGGACCATTGACCTTCCCTGCTTCTCTTGGCGGGCACAGGCCGGGTGTGTAGCTCATCTTTCCATTATGCGCGCTGATTGGGAAATCATCTGCAAACGGACAAGGGTGGTCAAAGGGTGGTCGACATCGCCTTTTTTAGCTTCCCAAAAGGTCTTTGGCTTTCTGAACGAAAACGTCGCGGCCCACATCGGAGATGGCATTCGTCAATGGAATGCTTTTGGGGCAGACTTCGACGCAGTTTTGTGCGAAGCCGCACTCTTGAATGCCGCCGTCTCCGGCTAGAGCGCGCAGGCGTTCCGCGGCAAGGACCTTGCCTGTGGGATGGTTGTTGAACAGTTTCACCTGGGCGATGGTGGCAGCGCCAACGAAACCCGTCTGCTCGTTGAACTGTGGGCAAACCTCCATGCAGCAGGTGCAGCTGATGCAGTTCGAGAGCGGGTAGTTGGCTTCCTGCTGTTGCGGGAAGACACGCGGGCCAGTGCCCAGATCATAAGTTCCGTCGATGGGAACCCACGCCTTGACTGCTTTCAGGTTTTCAAACAAGACCGATCGGTCCACTTGCAAGTCGCGAACGAGAGGAAACTTCGAGAGCGGCTCGACGCGAATGGGCTGTTCGAGATTGTCGACCAGAGCCGAACATGCCATGCGTGCTTTGCCGTTGATGCGCATAGCGCAGGAGCCGCAGATCTCTTCAAGGCAATTGGAGTCGTAGGTGACCGGGGTGGTCGCGCGGCCATCGGCTGTGACAGGGTTCGCGGCGATTTCCATGAGGCCGGATATGACATTCATGCCGGGCCGCCACTCGATTGCGAAGCTCTCCCAAATGGCTGGAGCTTCGGGGCTGGCTTGGCGCCTGATTTCAAATTGCACGGTTTTATTTGCCATTGTCAGTCTCCCCTGGGCTCATTTGGTTGCGTCATAGCGGCGCGGGCGCGGCTTGATGAACTGCGTATCGACGGCCTCGTACTCGAAGCGCGGGCCGGAAGCCGTGAAATTGGCTTTGGTGGTCTTGAGAAAGTGCTCGTCGTTGCGGTCGGGAAAATCGGGTTTGTAATGCGCGCCGCGCGACTCATCGCGCAGGATCGCGCCCTGGACCACGACCCGGGAGAGTTCCAGCATGTTATAAAGCTGGCGGGCAAATGCAAAGCTGGTATTGGCCCACTGGCTGCGGTCGGCGAGGTCCACTTTCTTATAGCGGTCGAGCAACTCCAGGATTTTCTTATCCGCCTCTTCGAGTCCCTTGTTGTAGCGAATGACTGTTGCGTGCTTGGTCATGACTTCGCCTAACTCGCGCCATAACTTGAAGGGGTTTTCCTTGCCGTCGTTATTCAGCAAGGCAGTGTTGATCGAGGCTTGACGGACTAACTCGGCGGCGTGGCCTCCGTCACCCACTTGCGCAGTCAGATTCCTGGCATAAGTCATCGCATTGGGTCCGGCGATAAATCCGCCGAAGATGCAACTGACCAAAGAATTCGCGCCCAGGCGGTTAGCGCCGTGATACTGATACTCGCACTCACCGGCAGCAAAGATGCCGGGAATATTCGTCATCTGGTTGAAGTCCACCCACAGGCCGCCCATTGTGTAATGCATGCCGGGGAAGATCTTCATCGGGACGTCGTGTGGGTCGTCGCCGACAAATTTTTCGTAGATATCGAGGATACCGCCGAGCTTGCGGTCGAGCGTGGCGCGGTCGATGTGCGAGAGGTCGAGGTAGACCATCGGCTGTCCATCGATGCCCATGCCCTCTTCGTAGACCACTTTGTGAATGGCGCGGGTGGCGATGTCGCGCGGAACGAGATTGCCGTACTTCGGATACCACTCTTCGAGAAAGTAATAGCGCTCGGCCTCGGGAATCTGCTTGATTGGGCGCTTGTCGCCGGCCACACGCGGAACCCAGATGCGACCGCCCTCGCCGCGGGCCGACTCCGACATCAGCCGCAGCTTATCTTCGCCGGGTATGCAAGTGGGGTGAACCTGAATCAGTTCTCCATTGGCGTAGTAGACACCCTGCTGATAGACGGCCGATTGCGCCGAACCTGTACACACCACGGAGTTGGTACTCTTGCCGAATATGGCTCCAATGCCACCCGTGGCGAGGATAATAGCGTCAGCCGGAAAGCTGCGCAGTTCCATGGTGCGCAGATCGAGTGCGGTGATACCGCGGGCTATGCCTTTTGAGTCAAGAACCGCTGAAAGAAACTCCCAGCCTTCGTACTTTTTGACCTTGCCTTCGGACTCATGCCGGCGGACCTGCTCGTCGAGCGCGTAGAGCAGTTGTTGGCCCGTGGTTGCTCCCGCAAAGGCCGTGCGGTTGTAAAGCGTGCCACCGAAGCGGCGAAAATCCAACAAGCCCTCGGGCGTGCGATTGAAGGGCACGCCCATGCGATCCAGCAGGTCGATGATGGCGGGCGCCGCCTCACACATGGCCTTAACCGGCGTCTGATTGGCAAGAAAGTCTCCGCCATAGATGGTGTCGTCGAAGTGCTTGTCGGTGGTGTCTCCCTCGCCTTTTAGATTTTTGGCGGCATTGATGCCGCCCTGCGCGCAGACTGAATGAGAACGCTTGACCGGGACAATCGAAAAGAGATCAACCGAGCCTCCTGCCTCGGCGATCTTGATGACCGCCGAGAGCCCGGCCAATCCCCCGCCGACCACGATGATTCTGGGTGCTGCCATGAAGGTCTTTCCTTTCGAAGACAAATAACCGAGATCAGAGATCAAAGTCAGAGATCAGTGACCGACGAATGCCCAAATACTCATCAGGCCGATTACCGCCAAGCCTAGCCCCAAAGCCACACACACGTAGCCGAAACGCTTGCGGGCCGTTACGCCTGGAGTAATGCCCCACTTGGCCGCGAAGAGCCACACGCCATAAGCGAAGTGCCAGCAGATGGCGATCATGGCAATGATGTAAACGGCCAGCATCCAGGGGTTGGCCAATTCCTGTTGCACTTTGGCAAAGGCGGCCATTGGATGCTCCGGCAAGCTGTCGCCCATAAAGCGTTGCCGCGCGACATGCTGCACGATGTAAGCGAAGGCGATGAGGCCGGTGTAGCGCTGGGCAACGTAGAGCCAGTTCCCTGCCCAGGGATAGTAGACGATATTCGACTTGCCGCGCAGCCAGATCCAGACGCCATATACGCCGTGATAAAGGATGGGCAGAAAGATGAAGACCCACTCCAGCACGCGCACCATCGGCAGGCTGTTAAGGAAGCGGACTTGCTCCCCGTAAGCGATAGCGCCTTTGCGCGCCTCGAAGTTCGAGAGCAGGTGTTCCAGCAGGAAGGCGCCGATAGGAACGATGCCAAGCAGTGAGTGCAGCTTGTGCCACAGAAACGATGAACCCTCGCCGGCACGCAGTGGCTGAACTCCGCGTTGAACGGTAGGTCGGCCGGCTGGAGCGGTTGAAGTTTGCGCGGTTGCCATGACGGTGTCGGCTCCTAAGGCTTCGAGATCAGGTTACAGGGAAGGTCGATTTCGGCTGGGGCTGGGAAGAGCGGCCTGAGTTAAATTCATTATTGGTGTCGCGTATCGCCCCCGTCAACCCGCAGTTTTTTGGATTCAGTCACTGATTGGAGGATGCAGATCACGATGCACCCAGCATCGGCAACAGAGCAGCGAAAGCCCGCCCTCGATGGCTTAGTGTGTGCTTGGTCTCAAGGTCCAGTTCGGCCATCGTCTTATCCAATTCCGGCAGGTAAAAGAGCGGGTCGTAGCCGAAGCCGCCCGTGCCGCGCGGTGCGTCAAGGATCATGCCCTCGACCGCGCCTTCAGCAGTGTGGAGGGCCACGCCATCGCGGGCTGTCACGAGTACGCAACGGTAGCGTGCCGCGCGCTGGGCGACTGGAGTGCCGGCAAGACGTTGCAGCAAGACCATGTTGTTCCACACGTCGGTGTTGTCGTTGGCGTCGGGCGAGTCGGTGAGGCCGGAGTCGGCTGCAAAGCGCGCAGAGCGCACACCGGGAGCACCGTTGAGGGCGTCCACTTCAAGACCGGAGTCGTCGGCGAGCACCACTTCACCGGGGACGAACCGGGAGTAGTAAACCGCCTTGAGTGTCGCATTGGCAGTGAAGGTCAGGCCGTCTTCTTCAGGGGCGCGGATCTCTTTGAGTTTTGGCAGGGGTTCGATAGTCAGCGAATGCGTCGTGGCGGCAATGCGGAAGTCGCGCAGCTTACCCTGGCTGGTTGTGGCGGCATAGAGGCGAAGGGCCATGGAATGAGTGTAACGGGCCAGCGCCGCCGCCCGAAACTGCGCAGGAAAAACCGTAAGGCCAGCGCCTGTCCTTCCGCAAGATCGGGGAAGGACAGGCCCTTGGATTTGTGGAGCCATGAGGCCGCTTTAGTCGATGGTCTGCTCCATGCGTAGATCGCGGCTCGAAGTACCGACACTTACAGTCCGCTTGCCTGTCGCAGTGATCCACTTCCCTTCTTTCGTCGACCAATACTGCAATTGGCGCGGCGCCACGTGAAGTGTCACTGTTTTGGTTTCGCCGGCGGCCAGGTGAACGCGGTCGAAGGCTACCAACGCTCGCACCGGGAATTTCACGCCCTCAGGAATCGCGTTCGGAGCGCCGAGGTAGACTTGCGGGACTTCGTCAGAATCCATGCTGCCGGTATTCTTGATAGCAAGGCTGACGTCGAGACCGCCATCTGCGGAGTTGGCGACCTTAAGGCCGGAGTAGGTGAAGGTGGTGTAACTGAGGCCGTGACCGAAGGCGAAGAGCGGAGCGATGCCTTCCTTATCAAACCATCGATAGCCCACATTCACACCTTCGCTGTAAGTGGTCTTGCCGTCGACGCCTTTGAAAGAGCGCTCGGGGTGCTTGGGATCGGTAGCCGGGTAGTCCTCAAGATGCTTGCCCCAGGTGACGGGCAACCGGCCTGCGGGGCTGGTCTTGCCCGCGAGCAGGTTAGCCGTAGACCAGCCACCCTCGTCGCCGGGCCACCACATTTCGAGAACAGCTTTGACCTTGTCGATCCAGGGCAGAGCCACAGGCTGACTGGTATTGAGCACGACGATGGTGTTGGGGTTGACTGCGGCGACCTCTTCGACGAGCTTATTCTGGTCACCGGGAAGGCCGAAGACCGGTTGAAGGCGGGTCCAAACAAAGACCACCGCGACTTTGGCGCTTTTAGCGGCAGCGATAGCGGCCTCGTGGTCGGCCTTGCGTTGCTCGGGAGGGTACCAGTTGAGGCGTACTTGAACCGGCGAGTTTGAAGTGTCCGGGCTGGTCTCGACCTCAATGCGGTGAGGCCCGGCGGTTAACTCGACGGCGCGGCGCACATTGTCGATGCCGTCGGTGGTGGGCACGGCGTTATCCTGGTTGGCTTGGAGGATGTCTCCGTGCACGCCTCCCTGGTGCACACCTGTGCCGGCAAGCCGATGGCCATCAAGAGATAGTAAAGCGTTCGTTCCCATGGCCTGCAGATAAAGCCAGTAGGTGCCAGCATGGGGCGGGGTGAGCATGCCCCTCCATATAACGGTCGAGTTGGGCGGCAAGGCTTTGTCACCCGTGAAGTCGAGTTGAGTATCAACTTGAGTCGCGGCAGAGCCGGTGCGTTCGAGTCCTGGCTTGCCGTCGTGACTGAAGGCGGAGGCCGGAATGGTTGTCCCGGTCATATCGTCGTCCACGGCAAACCGAATGTTGGCGTTGCCGGTGATTTTCTTGAGAGCCGCGAGCGGACCGACCTGACGTTGGGGCAGGCCAACCGAGCGTTCACCGTTGATGCCGATCGAATCGACTTGTCCGGCCGTAGGGCCGATGAGGACCACGGAATCGAGGTCGGCGGCCTTCAATGGCAGTACACCGCCTTCGTTCTTGAGCAGCACAGCGGCATCCTCGCCAGTCTTCTCAATGATTTTTGCGTTGGCTTCGATGGACTGTTGGGTGATGTCGTGCTTCGATTCGCCGTCGAGATAGCCAAAGCGAACGATCTCATAGAGGACGCGGCCTGCGGCGCGAGTAATGGCTGCCTCGCTGACCGTGCCGTCCTGGAGGGCCTCGGGCATCTTTTTGGGGTCCAGCTTGCGGCCAAAGTCACCCCCGTGGAAGCGCTCGGGAATCGGCTCCTCGGGAATGTGGCCGCCGAACATGTTACCGGCCGGGTCGCCACCTGGGCGTGGAGGAGCTGGAGGGGGCACGGTTAGCCCGTCAAAGAAGGAAGGAAGAGGGTGTTGATCGCTGAGATTCGGTTCGCCGGGCATCTCCATGTCAAGGCCGGCATTGATGAAGTTGACGGCGTGAACGGCGCCCCAATCCGAAGTTACGAATCCCTTGAAGCCGATCTCGTCGCGCAAGATTTTGGTCAGCGTAGAATCATTGCCGCAGGCGAATGGGCCGTTGACATGGTTGTAAGAGCACATGATCGACGAGACATCCGCCTGCCTGATGGCTGCATCGAAGGGCGCGACGTAGACTTCGTGCAGCGTTTGATCGTCGACGAAGATGTTGCCGCTCTCTGAGTCATAGGCAACATAATGCTTGATCTGCGCCATGACGTGCTGCGACTGAATGCCTTTGACCTCGGCCACGCCCATTTCGCTGGTCAGGAACGGATCTTCACCGAAGGTGTTGAAGCCGCGGCCGAACTGGAGGTCGCGGTCGATATTGACGAAGGGCTGCAAAGAGACGTCAACGCCCAGCGCACGGTCTTCGCGGCCGATCACCAGTCCATTCTCTTCGGCCAACTTGCGGCTGAAGGTCGCAGCCACACCCATGGTCGCGGTCTCGCCTTGCGAGGGATGGCGCGTTAGCACGCCGGGAGGGCCATCGGCGAAACGCAACCCTGGAATGCCGAGACGCGGAATGCCGGCCAGATAGCCGGCCTGGCCCTGATAAACCGCAGGATCTTCATGTGTTCCGTGGATGAGAGTCAGCTTTTCCTGGAGCGTCATCTGGCTCAACAGCTTGTCGACCCGCGCGTCGCCAGTAACCATCGGAACGCTCTGCCCAAGCGCCAACCCCGCGCTCAGTACCAAAAAAGATCCCAGCACGACCGAAATGGCCGTGCGCAATATGTTCGTTGTTGGCATGCCTTCACCTTGTATGCGCTTTGCTTGATCTCTGGACGGATGAACCGGCCGCCGGGACGCAAGACTATTCGCAGGCGGGCAAAGGCAGCTGGATATCGAGACCGAGCGCGATAAGATCGGCGCGAAGACGTTCGATGGTGGAGAATTCTATGGCCTGCATTCCAAGCGCCTGCGCAGCCTCGATGTTGAGCAATTTATCGTCGATAAAAAGCGTTTCTTCAGGCTGGGTTTGAAGCTGCTTGAGCGCGTAGCGATAGATGGCAGGGTCGGGCTTGACGACGCCGACCTGACAGCTCCAAACGAGCACATCGAAGCGATGAATCCAGTCGAATTCGCGCTCAACGCTGACCAGCACGTCGTCGCCCATGTTGGAGAGGATTGCTGTGAGCAGGCCGCGTTGTTTGAGCGCAAGTTGCCAGGCCAGCATATCAGGGTTCTGAGCAGTCCAGAGGCGGACATCCCAGCGATTCAGCTCTTCGACCATCTCCTGGTTCGGCGGTATTCCCGCATCGCGCAGAAACTTCTGCCAGAAGGCGATGCCGGAAAGCTTGCCTTCGTCGTAAGCGGGCCGATCGGCCCAGTAACGGGGCTCGAAGCGATCTCTGGGTAATCCGGTAATTCGCAGCAGGGCGGCATAAGCCTCGGCGTCCGGCTCTCCTGTCAAGACCATTCCATAGTCAAATACAACCGCGCGCAGAGCCAATCTTTCCTCCTGGGAGCGCCCGTGTAATGTTGAAAGGGGACGCCTGCTTCTATTGTGGCACCTGCGGCACGGCATCCTTTTCTGAACTCTGATGAGGAAAAGCACGATGCGCTTTTCGCAGCGAACAAACTGGAATACGGAAGAGAGCGAATTGGCTCGAGCGCATAGGCTCCGCGTCGCGGCTGGTTTGCCGGTCGCCGACCTGACGGCATCGAACCCCACACGCTGCGGGTTTCAATACTCGCCGGAGCTACTGACGGCACTGGCCGATCCGCGGGCGCTCGACTACGATCCGCAACCGCTCGGCTTGATGCGGGCGCGCGAGGCGGTTTGCGGATATTATGACGGCCACGGCGTCTCGCTCAAGCCCGATCAGATCGTTCTCACAACCAGCACCAGCGAGGCTTACAGCTTCCTCTTCCGACTGCTCTGCGATGCGGGAAGCGAGGTCATTGTCGTCCAGCCCGGCTATCCGCTCTTCGATTTTCTGGCGGTGCTGGACGATGTGAAACTGAAGGCCGCGCCGCTGGTCTACGATCACGGTTGGCAGATCGATCCGGAAGGACTTCGGCGAGCCATTACGCCCCTTACGCGTGCCGTTGTCGTGGTGCATCCGAACAACCCGACAGGCCACTTTACCAAACTGTGGGAGGCCGCAGAGTTGACTCGGATCTGCCGGGAGTTCGATCTGGCGTTGATCGTTGATGAGGTCTTTCTGGACTACAGTTTCGGCGCGAAGGCGGCGAGTTTTGCGGCGGGGCTTGAGGGAGTTCCGGTCTTCGTTGTGAGCGGGCTGAGCAAGATCGCCGGGCTGCCGCAGATGAAGGCTGCGTGGATTGTGGCCGCTGGAGTCGAGGATCGCGCGGCGCTGGATCGCTTGGAGGTCATTGCGGACACCTTTCTTTCAATGAACGCGCCCGTGCAGTGGGCACTGCCTAGCTGGCTCGAAGGGCGCAAGGCGATTCAGCAGCAGATTCGCACGCGAGTCGCAGCCAATCTCGCCGAGTTAGACCGTGGGCTTGCCAAGCTGCCTGAGGTTGATCGTCACGAGGTCGAAGGCGGCTGGTACGCGGTCCTTCGTATTCCGGCGCTCGGACCGGATGAGCAGACGGTGCTGGCACTGTTGGAACGCGGTGTCTGGGTGCATCCAGGCTACTTCTTTGGGATGGCGGAGTCGGGCTGGCTGGTGGTGAGTCTGTTGGGGCCACAGGAAGAATTCATGGCGGGAGTCACCGGGTTGGTTGAGTATTTGAAGACTTATCCGGCGAGTAATGGAATATAGGAGGACGTCGAACTAGCTTATCGGGCGTTAGCCACGGCCATTGGTTGAACGAGTTTCGGGGCCAGCAGACGTTTTCCAAGTGCAATGCAGGGCCGCTCAATGCAATAGAAGGAGAGAGTCGACACAGCCAGCACGGAGAAAAGGCTGTAAGGGAGTAGAGACAGCCTCCCAACTGGCACAATAGTCTCGTTCGCCCGAAGCAGGAATAGTTGCTGCCAGATGTAGACGCTGTAGGATATGCTTCCGATCCAGACGAGCACGCCAGAGTTGAGCCATTTGTAAGCCAACCCCTCCCCAACGACAAGCGTGGAGGCTAGAGTCACGCAGATAAGCACGAAACTCGATAGCGCAGGCCAAGTCTCGGTTCTAATCGTGTTAAGCATCAGTAGCAGGGCCATAAACAGCGGGGTCTCTTTGGGAAAGTTGCGGAAGATAAATTGCTGGATGGGTAAGCGCGCGAGGAGTATCGCTAAAGCGCATCCCAGCAAGAGACCGTCACAATGGGCATCGGTCCTCACTAAGGGAGCGGCCGTCCCGTCGGGCAGGAACCGCTGAATCCAACTATTGGGATGGGTAAGATCATAGAATCTCCACGCCGCACAAGACGTGGCTCCGAATACCGCGAACCAGAATGAGCGACGGGTGCCGAGCCAGACAAGGATCGCTGGCCAGATGAGATAGAAATGCTCCTCAATCGACAGCGACCAGAGGTGCGTTGTGTAGATGCCGCGGAGGTGGGCCGCGAGCTGATAGTTGCGATAGAAGAAAAGCGATCCAAAAACCTCGGCACTGTGAAAATCCACGAGATTCACAAAGCGGGAGAGGATGCATAGGGTCAAGAGATAGATGCCGACCAGAGGAAGGATGCGAAAAGCTCGTCGAACATAGAAACTGCAAATGTTGATGGTGGAGGATCTTTCCCGCTCCTCAAGGAAGCGTCGCGTAATGATATAGCCACTCACAACAAAGAAAATGTCTACGCCCAACTTGCCCAGGTTCGCCCACAGCTGATAACGAAAGCAGGTGTACGAGTTTGCATGGTCGGCGATCACCAATAGAATGGCGACCCCACGCCAGCCATCGAGGGTGCGGATGCGAGTTGTGCGCGGGCTTATCATGCTTGCCGAACTGTCCCTCACCTTGTCCGCAGGAATGGGTTGCTTCTGCGTTCGGCGCCAATAGTGGTGGCGGGGCCATGGCCCGAGAGAACCCGCGTTTCATCGGGTAGACGAAGCAAACGGCTGTGAATGGAATCGATGATCTGCTCGCCATCGCCTCCGGCCAGGTCGGTGCGGCCGATGCTACCGGCAAAGAGCGTGTCGCCCGCCACCAGCAGCTTGAGCGGAGCGAAATGGAGGCAGACCGAGCCTTGGGTGTGGCCTGGAGTGTGAAGCACTTGAGCGGGGTAATGTTTCAGTCCGACCAGCAGCCCGTCCACCAGGCTCTCATCGGGCGGAGCGGTCTCAGGTGACTCGATGCCCAGCCAGCCGGCCTGTTGATCCATCATCTTCAGCAGCGGCAGATCGTTCTCGTTCAGTAGAATGGGCGCGCCCGTCAACTGCTTAAGACGAAGGGCGCCGCCAACATGATCGATGTGGGCGTGGGTAACGAGAATCTGCTTGAGCTTGAGGCCATGTTCGGTGAGGCGGCGATGGATTCTGCCGACCTCGTCGCCGGGGTCGATCACGATGGCTTCGCCCGTTTCAGGGTCACCCAGCAGGGTGCAGTTACAGGCGAGCGGACCAACGGGAAAGGTTTCCAAGATCATAGTTTGATTTTACAGTGATAAGTTTGAAATTTATCGAAGAACAACCGCAGATTCTTCGACTCACAACCCCCGAATTGAAAAAAAGGTTCTTGGCCCCGTTCGCTCAGAATGGCATGCATTTTTATTTTGCGAATTTCAGTCTCAGGACACTCAAGACCCTTTGCTTATAGGTCCATCGATCGAGACGGAATGGCTGGAGTCGGAGGTTACCACTTAATTACCTGCACGGTGAGCCACTTGCAAAATACCCTGCGCACCTGGGGCGAAA
>CAYTJN010000054.1:8247-22786 GCA_964438125.1 uncultured Occallatibacter sp. | reverse complement strand
ATCAATCCGGGCAACTCCGGCGGACCTTTGCTGAACATGAACGGCGAAGTGATTGGGGTCAACACGGCGATCTATACCCAATCGGGCGGCTACCAGGGTCTCGGCTTTGCCATGCCCTCGAATACCGTGGCGGAGATCTACAACGACCTGATCAGCCCCACACATAAGGTTACGCGCGGCTCGATCGGCATCGTGTTCAAGGTGGGATTATCGGGAGCGGTCAACCGCGTTTATGGATTCAAGAACGGCGTACTGGTGCAGGAGATCACACCGGGAGGTCCGGCTGAGAAGGCTGGAATCAAGGCGGGCGACATCATCTCCACCATCGACGGCCGGCCGATCAAGGATGGCGACGATCTGGTCAACGAGATTGCGAGCCGCAGGCCAGGATCGAGCGTTCGACTAGGGTACCTGAGAGATGGCAAGCAGGCCGATGCCACGGTGACGATTGGCGACCGTGAAAAGGTCTTTGCCGAACTGGGAAACCAGCAGAATCAGTCAAACTCCGATGAAAAGGGCGATGTGGGTGAAAGCAAGCTGGGCATTGTGGTCCGCGAGGAGACGCAGGCCACTTCCGCCAAGCTGCACACGCCGGGGATGGTGATTCAATCGGTGCGATCCGGTTCATTTGCTGACTTGCAGGGTCTCGAGCCGGGTTTGGTCATTACGCGAATCAACAAACAACCCGTCGGCACCAGGGAACAGTTCGATGCCGTTGTGAGCAAACTCAAGACTGGCGACGATGTGGTCTTCGAAGTCATGGACCCGCGGCGTCCAAACGATGGCATCAACTACGTGGGCGGAACGCTCGAGTAGCGACTCGAAAAGGCGCCGGTGGCGAGTTTCACGCCTCCGGCGCCTTTTCAATCTCGCTGCGACAACGGGGGCTTTCTCTCGCCAGGATGCGAGGCTATTGTTTGAAACTGTAGGGCGCGGTTGGGCCTGCCGTCTTCGAGGTGAACGAGAGTGCTTTCATTTAAAGCGAGCCTGGGAATTGTTCTATCGGCGGCTCTGGCCGCTTCGTCGGTCTTCGCATCCACAAGTCAAAACGCGAATACGGTTCACCGTACGTCAGCGGCCCATCACGCTACCAATGGCGCACGCAGTAGGCGCGGTTCTCATCGATCGGGTGCGAGATCTCATCGGCTGCATGGGCAACAGGCCATCGATCCAGCCCGCGTGACCGAGATCCAGCAGGCCCTGATTCGCGCGCATTATCTTAGCGGTGATGCTGACGGCCAGTGGGATGAACGGACCAAAGCGGCGATGCAGAAGTTCCAGGGCGACCAGGGATGGCAGACGAAATTGATGCCCGACTCGCGGGCGTTGAAGAAACTCGGCCTGGGTCCTGACTATTCGAACGCAATCAACGCCAAGGCATCCTCGTTGGCCACGCCGGCTCCAGCGAGTACGATTCCTCCGGCTGTGTCGGCTGGGTTTGCCGATGCGTCGGGAGTGAAGCAGTAAACAACCCACACCTTGCCACTTCAATAAGAACATCGTGCCGCGGGCCTAGTACTACAGTTGTAGATCCGTCGAATGCCGGGAAACGATCCGGGCCTAAAGGCCCAGGAAATCGACTACTCTTCAGGGCGCTAAAGCGCCCTGCTCCCTCCGGATCTCCGATCTACAACTGTAGTACTAGAGTGGGGGCATCCCCCTCGACAGAAACACATAGCGCGGGCGCAGGCTATCTGGACCCGAGCTGATAGTGGTGTCGAGGTGAATAAGCCTATCCGCCTTGTCGTACCTGGGCCACTCCGGCAAGCCCGTGCCATTGGGGTCCCCGGTCTTGGCGAAGTTGGTCCAGTAACTCATCATCTGCTCGCTCAGCTTTCGGTCTTCGGGTCGGACGGTTTCACCGGGACGGGAATCGAGGGTGCCGAAGACGTATTCAATTTCGTCCGAATGGAAGGCGAACGTGCCGCGGTGGTATTTGCTGGGAAGGGCAGGCAGCTCGAAATGGTAGCGGTAAACCGGGGATGTGCTCGTTTCCCTATGTGCCTCGACCCAGCTCCATGTGGAGAAGGCGATGAAAGAATCACTGCCATAGTCGATCGAGGAACGAGAGGCTTGTTCGTCCGTATCGCCGGGATATAGCTTCAGGAACTCGCTGGCACGGTCATTGAAGTGTTTGGATGCATAATCCTGCCACTTTTTTACTGTCATGCCGTCACTCAGGAAGGGATACTCGTCGCGGTTCCAGCCCGCGAGGAGCGGCACGTTTGCCTGTTTTCCGGCCGCGAAGGTCCTCTCGACCGGCTCGGCGATCAGCTTGCCATCCACATAGGTCGGGATTCCGCTAATCTTCTTACCTTTGGCGGCTTCCAATATCTTTTCCGTAGGCCAGGCGCGCAGATCCTGAGTGGAGGCAACGCCGAGCGATGCAACCCAGCGATCACCTTTCTCTTCGGCCGACGGCTCAGGAACAACCGGCGGAGCACCGGCGAAGGCTGCGCCACTCTCGCCGATGGCTTTGTGAAAGAGGCCACGGGCGACGGGAGAGGCCATCAGCATGCTCACCGCATAGGCCCCTGCGCTCTCGCCGAAGATGGTGACATTATCGGGGTTGCCGCCAAACTCGGCGATATTGGCATTGACCCAGCGAAGCGCGGCCACCAAGTCGAGCAGACCGTAGTTGCCAGCCGCACCCGAGGCCTCTCGACTCAGATCGGCCGTGGCCAGAAAACCGAATACGCCAAGCCGATAGTTGATGGTGACCAGGACGACGCCCTTGAGAGGGAGAAAGTCTCCACCGTGGCGCGGCTCAGAGCTTGCACCTCCACTGAAACCGCCCCCGTGAATCCAGAACATGACCGGGAGCTTGTCGTGGGCCTTGGCGTTGGCAGGAGTGTACACATTCAGAAAGAGGCAATCTTCACTCCCTCCGCCGTCGAGAAATACCAAATCATCGTAGACTTTGGTCTGAGCACAATGAGCCCCAAACTGGGTTGCGTCGCGCTCACCTTTCCACCTAGCCGGGGGTTGGGGCGGCCTCCAGCGCAGGTCGCCAATGGGCGGAGCTGCGTAAGGCAGGCCGAGAAATGCCTTCACCTTGCCTTCGTTGATCGTCTTGCCGTGCACCTTGCCCCCTTCGGTAGCGACGATCAGGGAATCTGCATGAACTTTGATTGAAAAACAAGCCACCAAACTCCCGAGAGCCAAGGCCCACACCGTTCGTGTTCCCATCCGCATGGAAAGATCCCCCGCGCAACACCATATCAGGATGGGACCAAGATTGCACGGCTTTCAAAAAGATGCCGTGTTCAACGGATAACCTTAGTTACCGATTACATCAATCGCGGCGTTCATGGTCTTGGGCGGCAGGCAGGCATTGCTATCGCATGCCTGGTAGCGAAGCCTGGCCTGGACAAGGTGATTGCCCGCGGTGGCCACGACCCGCGCCTGGATGGTGAACTCGCCTGTATATACGCTGAGTTTGGAGTTGGGATCGAGAGGGAGCGTGAAGTCCGCACCCGGAGGATAGACAGCCTTGTCGAGAGTCACCCCGGAGCCGTTTTCAAAAGAGAGAGTGGTGGGGATGAACTCTTCTTCGCTGGGGTTGTGGGAATTGATGTGCAGGCCTTGCGCGACGCGGAAGTGAAGCGCGATTGTGGATGGCTTGCCGGCTGGAAGCGTGACCTGTTCGGGGTAGAGATATTGGACGGCCTGGGGCTTCGAGATCGTACGTGAAGGAATATCGGACGCTGACCTTTGGGCAAGCGCCAGCGTGGAGGCGAACGTCATGGCTAACAACATAATTCGAATTCCAGTTTGCAATTGAAGCGTCCCCTTTCTCTGATTCCTGCTCCGTCGGTTCCCACAGATTCCGCAGAAAGACGGGGAGAGGATGGAGTACGGATTCAGATATAGTCACTCCCAATCGAAGAGCGACATCGCTCTAATGCCCCAGTGATTTTTTGATGTTGGCCTCGATCTCGTCTTTGGATGTCAGGCCCAGTTGGGCGGCGATCACCGTTCCGTTGCGGTCTACAAAAAATGAAGTTGGCAGATCGTCGAGGCCACCATAGGGCTTACTGATCGAGTCGCCGTCGATCAGCACCGGGTAGGGCATGTGTTGCTGTTGGACGAAGTGCGCGATCTCTTTCTTTTCGCCGCTAAGTTTTCCCTGGTCGCCGCGGTCGAGGTCATCCATAGAGATGCCCAGGATCTCAAAGCCCTGAGCGGCGTACTGGTTGCGGAGTTCGACCAGCCACGGAGTTTCAATCTTGCATGGAGCACACCAGGTGGCCCAAAAGTTAAGCATCAAAGCCTTACCTTTGTAGCTGGACAGCGAGAGCTTCTTTCCGCTTAGATCTTCGAGGGCGAATTCGGGCGCGAGCTTCCCTTGAAGCGGAGAAAGATACCGCGGATCTCCCCCGGCGGCGTCGGTTACGAATTCACCTTTTGCGGCAGAAGCAAGCAGGCGCTCCGAGGCTTGCTTCCGATATTCGAAGTTGGCCCACCCGGCCCATGCAAAGCCAGCCAGGATGAAGAGGACCGTAGAGATCACTAGAGCGTTGCGCTTCATGGGGAAGAAAAACCTCTTGGCCCCATTGTACGACCACCCGCGCCACCTGCCTTGGGGCCAACCACCTGCGGTGGGGCCAAATGCCGCTTGCGCGGCCACAGTGTTGTACGCCCTCCCGCGCCACCCGCGGTGGGGCCAAATGCCGCTTGCGCGGCCACGGTGTTGTACGCGGAACTGATACCATCAATAACCGATGAGCGAAGAAGGAAAACAACCTAACTCTAAAGCGAACGAAGCCGCGTGCGGGCCCGAGCCGGCGGCTTTGGTGCGCACGGAAGCGGCAGCTCTGGAGGCTCTGGCTGCGCGCCTTGAAGGTCCGATGGCGACCGCATTCGATCGGGCAGTCGAGCTTATCTTGCATTGTGGCGAAGAGCGTGGGCGTGTCGTGGTGACCGGCATGGGCAAGAGCGGAATCATCGCGCAAAAGATCGCCGCAACGCTCAGCTCGACAGGTTCGCCGGCGCTGTTTCTGCATCCGGCCGAGGCTGTTCATGGCGACCTGGGCGTGCTGATGGCGGGCGACGTTGTGGTGGCGCTCTCGGCGAGCGGCGAGACGGAAGAGATTTTGCGCCTGCTGACTATGCTGAAACGGAAGGGCGGGGCGCTGATCAGCTTCACATGCAAACTGGATTCCACACTTGCCGGGGCGAGCGATGTGGCTCTCGATTGCTGCGTGGAGCGTGAGGCTTGCGGGCTCAACCTGGCGCCGACGGCCTCAACAACCACCATGCTCGCGCTGGGAGATGCGCTGGCGATCGCGGTGAGTCTGCGCAAGGGCTTCCGAGCCGAAGATTTCGCTGAACTGCATCCCGGCGGCAAGCTGGGCAAGCGGTTGGCGAAGGTTCGCGATCTGATGCACGCGGGCGATGCTGTGCCGATGGTAGCGCCCGCAACGCCGATGAGCGACGTGATCTATGAGATGTCGTCGAAGAAGCTTGGCGTGACGACTGTGCAGGAACAAGGCCGGCTGCGAGGCGTCATTAGCGACGGCGATCTGCGACGGCTGCTCGAACGCGAAGGTGGCGCGGCGCTTTGCCGCACGGCGGGCGAGGCGATGAATGCGCATCCGCGGACGATTGGGCCTGAGGAGTTAGCTGCTACGGCGTTGGCAGTTTTGGAGGAGCGAAAGATTACTTCGCTGGTGGTGGTGGATGCGGCAGGGACTGTGGAAGGTGTGCTGCATCTGCATGATCTGTGGGGAGTGGAACTGATCTAGCTCGGAGATGGAAATCATTTCATCCCATATTCATTCTTGGAAAAAGAAAACTTCTCTGCGCGGTGCGTGTTCCTGTAATGTAGTTGTGGGTTCAAAAGCCCAGAACGAATTCAAGACAGAGAAGGACACACATGAAGAAGCTTTACGCGACACTGGCCCTTGCCCTTGCATTCGCAACCGGAGCACTCGTTTCCGCACAGGTGCGCGACTGGCACGATCTGGACGCAGTTCACAAGCACGTGATCGAATCCATTCATGAAATGGAGCACGCTCGCGCAGCCAACCACTACGACATGGCGGGTCACGGCGAAAGGGCCGAGAAAGCGCTGCGCGATGCGGAGCGTGAACTGGGCCTCGCAATCGACGCCGCACGGGCTAATTCCGAAAAGTAGTCCTCCCCCACAACAATCGGCTGGCCGGTGTGCACTCTCTTCGAGTTGTTCGCACCGGCCACTTATATTTTCCAGCCGCGTTTTTCCTATGCGCTTTGCCTCTTCTCCATCGCCCATCTATTCTGAATCCATGTCTCGCCTCGCACAAAAGACCGTACTCATTACAGGTGCGTCGAGTGGGTTTGGACTGTTGACTGCGATCACGCTGGCGCGGCGGGGATGGCGCGTGCTTGCTACCGTGCGCGATCTATCGCGGTGCGGAAGACTGGAAGAGACAGCGCGGGCCGCTGGTGTGCTTGACCGTATCGAGTTCATTGCGTTGGACGTGACGGACAACGGGCAGATCGCCGACCTAGCTGCGTCGATTGCGTCGCGTCCGTCGCGGTTAGATGCAGTTGTCAATAATGCTGGTTTCGCGATGGCGGGGTTTGCTGAGGATGTTTCGGATGCGGAGTTGCGAAGGCAGTTCGATACGAACTTCTTTGGCGCTGCGGCGGTGACGCGGGCCTTTCTGCCTCTGATGCGGCGGCAGGGGTCGGGATACATTGTGATGCTTTCATCGATCTCCGGGCGGATGGGCTTTCCTGGCGTCAGCAGCTATTCGGCGTCAAAGTTTGCGCTCGAAGGCTGGGCCGAAGCGTTGCGCCTGGAGATGAAACCACTGGGAGTTCACATCGTGCTGGTTGAGCCGGGATCGTTTGAAACCGACATTTGGACGCGCAACGCGATTTTCTCTACTGGCGCGCAGGACGCGAACTCGCCCAATGCAGCACGCACGGCGCGCCTGCTCAGCAGCCGCGAAATGCTCAAGCCGAAGGCTGATCCGCAGCTGGTCGCCGACGGCATCGCTGCAATTCTCGACAAGCCGCAGCCTCATTTGCGATATGTCTTTGGCAGGGATGCAAAGTTGGGTTTGCTGCTCAAGGGGGCGCTACCATCGAAGCTGTTGGAGTGGGTGCTGATCAGGGTGAGCGGGATTGGGAAATAGGCGCCCGAATCTGCGAGTTACGACGTCTTGTTCGTGGCTAAAGCCCGCGAAGATCTTGCCAGCAAATTGCGGGTGTTGAAACTCGCGCCTCCCTCCGAATTACAGGTAAACTAGAGTTATGGCGGAGATAAAGCGCAGAAAAACGTCAACGGTCAAAATTGGGCAGATTCGCGTGGGCTGGGAGGTTCCGGTCGTCGTGCAGTCGATGACTAACACCGACACGGCGGACATCCAGGGAACGATAGAACAGGTTGAGGCGCTCGCGCTGGCAGGCTCTGAGATCGTGCGTGTCACGGTGAACAACGAAGAGGCTGCGGCGGCGGTTCCGGCCATCGTGGAGGGGCTCGACAAGCGCGGTCTGCGCGTGCCCATTGTCGGCGACTTCCACTACAACGGTCACCTGCTGCTGAAGAAGTTTCCCGAAACGGCGCGGGCGCTGGCCAAGTACAGGATCAATCCCGGCAATGCGTCGATTGGAAAAAAGGACAACGACAATTTTCAAGTGATGATCGAGTGCGCCATCGAGAACCAGAAGCCGGTGCGCATTGGTGTGAACTGGGGTTCTCTGGATCAGCAACTCCTGACGCGACTGATGGACGAGAACA
This sequence comes from uncultured Occallatibacter sp., assembly GCA_964438125.1. Lineage (GTDB taxonomy): Bacteria > Acidobacteriota > Terriglobia > Terriglobales > Acidobacteriaceae > Telmatobacter. The sequence continues at coordinate 15,054 of CAYTJN010000054.1, read as the reverse complement.
GCCGGCTGCCGCAACCCGTGCCGGCGCGCGAGGTGATGATGGAGGCGATGGTCCGCAGCGCGTTGGACTCGGCCGCCTCCGCTGAACGCTACGGGCTGGGGCATGACCAGATTATTCTCTCTGCGAAGGTTTCCGGGGTGCGCGATCTGATCGATGTCTACACAAATCTCGCTGCACGCTGCGACTATCCGTTGCATCTCGGGCTGACCGAAGCAGGGATGGGATCGAAGGGGCTGATTGCATCGACGGCGGGGCTTGCGCCGCTGCTGCTGGCAGGAATCGGCGACACGATTCGCGTGAGCCTGACGCCGAAGCCTGGCGGCGATCGGACGGAAGAAGTGCTGGCTGCGCAGCAGGTTTTGCAGTCGCTCTCGATTCGCAGCTTCTCGCCGCAGGTCACTAGCTGCCCAGGATGCGGGCGGACAACGAGCACTTATTTTCAGGAACTGGCTGAGCAGATCCAGAGTTATCTGCGTGTCTCGATGCCGGAGTGGCGCAAGAAATATCCAGGAGTCGAAGAACTGAAGCTGGCCGTGATGGGCTGCGTGGTGAACGGGCCGGGCGAGTCGAAACATGCGAATCTTGGCATCAGTTTGCCGGGAACGTTTGAAGAGCCGAAGGCGCCGGTTTATGTGGATGGGAAGCTTTATACGACGCTGAAGGGCGATACGATTGTGGCGGAGTTCAAGCAGATCCTGGATAAGTATGTTGAGAGTCACTACGGGCAGGGGGCTAACAGCACGGAGTTGGTTGGGGCGCGGTAGGTTCAACAAAGGAAGGCGAGGCCGCCTTCCTTATTCAACAGACTCCAAAATCTCTCTCGCTTCTTGCATTTGCTTTTGAATTGCAACAGGGTCAGTTTGGCTTGCACCGAATGTCACATCCCAATTGGTTCCTGCGGCCTCGCAAAGGATGCAGCCGCCGTGTATATCCCCATCATCCCTATCAAAGCAATAGAAGGTCATTGACTTCGCATGCAAATTCTCGGGGACAGCAAAATCACGATTTGAGTGGTAACTCGCTACCATGTCGGTTTGCCAACGCAATGCAGCGGCGTCGTCGTATGCTCCAGGCCCGTGGGCACCGGAACCAATCTCCAAAAACTCCGGGCCCGTCAATAGCGGAAGTGTGGGATGCCAAAAGGCGCCACGAGAAAGCTTCAATACCGCGTCGCTCCCAAAAGAGTCTTGTCTCCACAGCAGCGGTAAGGCCAATTTGTGCCCCTGAAATTCCACTTTGTTCCCATGGATCCGGTGCCAGTTGAGCGATTGCGCTGTGTCAAACAACCCAACGCCCAGCCAGAGAACGAATGGGGCCGCCAGAATCCCAACCACAATGACGAACCACCGCGGAATCAGGCGTAACTGCTTCACAATGGACACAACGCGCACCCCATAATCTATCCACTGGCAATTCTACTTCCCTTCCCTGCGGATTCGCGTTAGGATTGCGCCAATCATCTTTGGAGGCTTGCTTTGATTTTTCGGCGATCGAGCTGGGTGTTGCTGCTGTGTTTTATTGCGCCGGGAATGGCGTTTGCCGGCAAGGTGAAGCCGTGCGTAACGGCTGACGAAGCTACCAAGCTTGTCGACAAGGATGTCTGCATTTCGGCGCATGTCTATGACTTGGTCGAGTTACCGGATGGGACGCGGTTTCTTGATATCTGCAGGCCCGAGACGCCGGACGATCAGTGCCGGTTCACCATCGTAAGCCTTTGGGAAGATCGCGGGGATGTGGGCGAACTGAATAAGTATCGCGATATGGATGTGCATGTGCGGGGGATTGTGCGGCCGATGCATGGGCGGGCGGGGATGATGGTGAGCCATGCGCGGCAGTTCTATGGCGGGCCGCCGAAGTTCAGACCTAATCCGAAGCTGGTTCGCGGCTTTAACGCGGAAGATGGCCGGCCGCCCGTCCATGATCCCAATCTGCGCTCGCAGGGCGGCGGACGGACGTTTATGAATTCGCGGGATAAAGAAGTGACGCCGACAAGGTAAGGTTCGTGGATTCCCAGGTTCGAAAATCCGGACCTGGGGCACCCATATTTATGAGACTAGCTGGAGTCTTGTTTTATCAACCATGTAAGTGAGATTCATTGGAATCTTGTCTTCCATGGTCAGTTTGATTCTTCGAGCGGTGGGGCAAAGCGGGCGCCGAAGCGGAGGATGATGCCGGAGACTACCAAGGCGATGAGTGTGGCTCCGAGGGCCAGTCGCAGGCTCTGGAAGCAGTCGGAAAGCAGGCCAATGATCTGCGGCGAGAAGGTGTCCCCGAAGCAGTGAATGATGAAGAGATTGCAGGCGATGGCTGTGGCGCGAATGGGCCCTGAGACTGAATTGATGATGGCGGCATTGAGTGGGCCGGTGTTGAGAAAGAGGAAGAATTCGGCTGCGAAGAGCGCGGGCACAGCCCAAGCCGATGGGCCGAAGAAGACCAGCATTCCGCATGGCAATGTCAGGGCGACACTCCAGAATGAGAGCAGGTAGAGAGCACGGTGGTTGGTGCTGAGCCAGCGCTGGGCGATCCAGCCGCCGATGAGAGTTCCGGCGATTCCGTCGATGACGGTGATAGCTCCGACGACCTGGCTGGAGGCTCCGACCGACAGTCCGGCTGAGCGGCGCAGGAACTCCGGGACCCAGGCCGAGATTCCGCCCATGGCAAAGGTGAGCGTGGCAAGGCCAAAGGTGGCAGTGAGATAGGCCGGATTGGTGAAGAGATTTAGAGCTTTCAGAAGAAATGCGAGCACGGACTTTGGGAAAGTGATTTTCTCACGGGTGGGCTTGGTGCGGTCAGAGGCTCCCCTTTCCGGCTCGCGACCCCAAAATCCATAAAGCGCGGCGATGACGAGACCTGGAATCGCGCATAGGAAAAAGGGCGCTCGCCAGCCCCAGAGGGGGCCTAATTGTCCGCCCGCCAAGTAGCCGAGAGCAGCGCCTACCGGGATCGCCAAATAGAAGATGGAGAGGATGCGATTGCGGTCGCGGTCGGGATAGAAGTCCGCGAGCACGGCGGGAGCGAAGATGCCGAATGTGGCCTCACCCACGCCGACCAGCGCATGACGGATATAGAGGGTGGTGTAGTCGTGGACCCAGGCGGTGGCTAATGTGGCGAGGCTCCAGAGCACCGCTCCGGCGATGATGAGCGGCTTGCGCGGAAACCAGTCCCCTAGCCAGCCGGTGAGGGGCGCAGCAAACATGTAAAAGATGAAAAGCGCAGTGGTCAGCGCGCCCATCTGCTGGTCGGTGGAATGGAATTCGTGCTGGATCAGGGAGACTTCGCCGGGCAGGATGTATCGATCGATGTAGTTGAGCAGGTTGAGGCCGATGAGCAGCACGAGCGTCCCCTGGGCAGGGGAGATGCGCGGGCGACGGGTGCTGGAGATGGTTGCCAAGGGAGTTGGTATCGCTTCGCTGCCGGACTCCTCACGAATATCACACGGGGCCCGGATAGGCCCAAGGTTTACTGATGGGTTCGTGACTTCCGATCCTTCTGTCCCAGGTCCGAGAATCCGGGTCTCCACCCCACGGACGAAGACCTGTCCGTAGGGAACCCCGGACCTGGGGCAGCCAAATTAATCTTTTGGTCTCGGCCAGCGTGCTTCAACAGTGGTGCCGATGCCGCCGCGGGGACGGAATTCGCCTTTGACGACAGCCCAGACCGGGTCGCTGGCCTTGACTACGTCTTCGAGGACCTGGTTGACGATGTTTTCCTGGAAGATTCCCAGGTTGCGGTAGCTAAACAGATACTCCTTCAACGATTTGAGTTCGAGGCAGCGACGGCGTGGCATGTACCGGATGGTAAGCAGGCCGAAGTCGGGCAGGCCGGTTTTTGGACAAACCGAGGTCAGTTCCGGGTCGTCGATCAGGATTTCATAGCCGGGAAACTGGTTGGGCCAGGTTTCGATGGCCGGAAAGGGAAAATCGAGGCCGGCTTTGGCATGATCGTCGGTGTAGCGGGGAGATTTCGCCGCTTGATTCGAGGCGTATTTCGGTTCGGCGGGCATGGATCGATTGTACGAGGTAGAGCAGTGGCTGGCGAGATTCACATGGCCTTAGCCTCTGAGCCCAAGGCCATGTGACTGAGTCCTATATACTGACCTTGGTTGCCCGAATGACTCTTGAAAGAAAGCAATTAGATCGGCGCTGGCTTTGGATTGGCGCCCTGCTCCTGACGATTGTAGTATTTTTCTCGGTGCGTTCGCTGACTCGGGATCGTCTGCCGGTACGTGTGGCGGCGGCGGCTCATGTGCCTTTGGTGAGCACGATCAGCACCAATGGCCGGGTTGAGCCCGAGGTGAATTACGAGGTCCACAGCCCTATTGCAACGACCGTCAAGGCGGTGTTTGTGCAGCCGGGGGACGAGGTGACCGCAGGCCAACGGCTGCTGCTGCTGGACGATACGCAGGCGCTTGCCAGGCAGGCCGCGGCCGAGAGCGGCGTCAAAGCCGCACAAGCGGCTCTGGAGGCTGCAACCCACAACGGAACCCGTCTGGAACAGCAAATGGCTGCAGCCGACGTGGCGCACGCGCGGTTGGAACGGGATGAGGCGCAGCGCAGCCTGGATGCGCTGACCAAACTCAATTCCAGCGGGGCAGCTTCGAACAGCGAGGTGGCGTCGGCGCGCGAGCGACTTGAGTCGGCGGAATCAAGTCTCCACGCATTGGATCAGACTTCAACGAGCCGCTATTCGCCTGCCGAGGTTGAGCGGGCACGCGCTGCTCTGGCCGATGCTGAGGCAAGCTTGACAGCCGCGCGGCAGGTCGTGACACAGACGGAGGTTCATGCCCCGGCGGCAGGGACGGTATATAGCCTCGATGCCGAACGGACGGAGTTTGTTGAAGAGGGCAAGCTGCTGCTTCAACTGGCCGACCTGCACCACGAGCGCATAAGGGCTTACTTTGACGAGCCGGAGATCGGGCGCCTTGCAGTGGATCAGAAGATCAAAATTGAGTGGCCCGCCAAACCGGGTCGCGCGTGGAACGGACACATTGAGCGGACGCCGGTAACAGTAATCAATCTGGGCACGCGCAGCGTGGGCGAGGTGCTGGTGAAAATCGACGATACGGACAGCGAACTGCTGCCGGACACCAACGTAACGGTAACAGTGACGTTGTCGAGCGATCCAAATGTACTGAGCATTCCTCGCGAGGCGCTGCACTCTGAGAACGGGAAAACCTATGTCTACAAAGTGGTGAACGACGTTTTGCGGAGATGCTACGTAACCATCGGAACTATCAATCTGACCCAGGTGGCCATTCTCTCAGGAGTGGAAGAGGGAGATATCGTGGCGACCGGAACATCGAGCGGACAGCCCCTCCAGGAGGGCATCCCCATCAAGGTCGTACGGTGAGAATACCGGCGAGGCTTACTGTCGCGGGACTAGGCGTGGTCGCGGCCGCGGGGGTTTTCGCGTTTGCACAGGCCGGGGCAGGCGCGCAGCTTGCACAGGCCAACGCGGCCTTGCAGGCCGGCGAGGCGGACAAGGCGATCACAGCACTGGATGGGTTGATCAAGGCAGGAGGCAGCGCTGAAGCTTACAACCTGAAGTGCCGTGTTGAGTTCGCGTTGGAGCAATGGGATCGCGCTGCGAGCGACTGCGAAGAGGCAGTCAAGCTGGATGGACAAAACTCGGACGACCACATGTGGCTGGCTCGTGCCTTGGGAGAGAAGGCAAGTCGTGCCTCATTTTTAAGTGCCTATTCGCTGGCCAAGCGGGTGCGTGCCGAGTTTGAAGCGGCCGCACGGCTGAACCCCAACAACGGTGCGGCACTGGCCGACCTGGGGCATTTCTACTATGAAGCACCGGGAGCGGTGGGCGGAGGCATGGACAAGGCAGAGGGAGTGGCCGCCCAACTGGATAAGTTCGATCCGGTGAGAGCGATCGAACTGCGAGGGGAAATAGCCGAGCAGCGCAAGGACTATGTCACCGCCGAACGGGATTTCAAGGCCGCCATCGCGAAGTCGCCGCACCCGGCGATTCAATGGATGTCGCTGGCCGGCTTCTATCGCCACCGGGAGCGCTGGACGGAGATGGAGTCGGCGGTACGCAGCGGCCAGAGCGCGGCGGAGCGGGACAAGCGCGCCTCGGTGGCGTTCTACAACGGAGCAGACGTGCTGCACAGCGCCAACCGCGACACGCCGCTTGCGGTGAAGATGCTCGAGGATTATCTGGGAGGCACGGGAAAGACAGAGGAGGCGCCGGCATTTGTCGCTCACACGCGGCTGGCCCGGCTCATGGATCAGCTTGGAGACGCGGCAGGGGCCAGCCGCGAGCGCGCGGCTGCACTGGCACTAGCGCATGAATACAAGCCGGCGCTGGACTTGAAGCATTGAAGGTTGAGAGCGCGTGAGGAAAGGCGATAATCCGTTGGGCAACTGGGCGAAGATGCTGATTGGGGTGGCGCTGGCCGCAGCGCCGGCGCTGGTTTCGGCCCAGGTTTCGCTCGCGACCGTCGTGGATCTGGCGCAGCACAATAGCAGCGCCGTGAAACTGGCCGAGGCAGATTTGAGGAAGGCGCAGGCAGCGCTCGAACAGGCACAGGACGCGTATATCCCGAATTTCGTGATTGGCTCCAATGTAGGTTATTCTCATGGCTTTCCAACCGGCCAGCCCTCCGTTGGAAGCGCATCTATGCAGTCGCTGGTCTTCAGTTATGCCCAGCGCGAATACCTGAAGGGCGCGCGAGCTGGGATTGATGCCGCCAACTTACGGCTCAAGGATGCGCGCGAAGAGGTTACTCTCGATGCTTCCAGCACATACATTGAGCTTGACGCGGTCAATCGTGAATTGCAGGCTGCCAGGCAGCAG